>CAYQDJ010000008.1:0-24478 GCA_964416255.1 uncultured Nitrospira sp.
AACTTGCGCCTCCATGTGCCGCGCGACTGGTCTGGCATGAAGGCTCGAGGAAAATGCGAGCTGCCATGAGCCGGTTGTGTCACCTTTCAATGCCTGCGCGTTCCCACCGTCATGCATTTGCGGCCTGTGTCCTTCTTGTTAGCTTGGCGGTTCCCCATCCTGCCGGTGCGGACGGCATTCGCAATCCCTTTCAAGGCGCGGCCGCGATGGGGCAAGGTAACGCCTTTGCCGCGCAAGCGGATGATCCGACGGCCGTGTTCTACAACCCGGCCGGCATGACCCAGCTCTCCGGCATTCAACATACCGTCGGAGTGCAGTTCGTCAACGTCCATACGAGATTCACGAGTCCAACCGGTGTCTCCACGCAGAACGACCGCCCCTTTCCCATCGGATTGCCCCCTCCAGGCCAACTGTTTCTGACCGCCAATCTTGGAGATTTGGGCGTTCCTAAGCTGGGTAACCTCACGGTCGGTCTCGGTCTTCAAAATCTGTTCGGTTTTGCCGCGAAATATCCCCAGGATGCGCCCTTTGCGAGCGCGGTGACCTTTGCCCAGCTTCCGCTCATCGCCATCAAGCCGACGCTCGCCTACAAGGTCACCAATCGCTTGTCGGTCGGCCTAGGGGCGGATATTCTCACGTTTGCCAGTTTCATGGGTGAAGGGCACCTGGAACAGCGATTTACATGGCCGGGCGGCGCCGGAATTCCGCCCGGAGCCAATATCGAACTGAACGGGAAAGGAACGACCGCCGGAATGAACGCGAGTGTGCTCTATACACTGTGGGAGACCGACGACGGTAAACCTCTGGCGAATCTCGCCTTTGTCTGGCGGAGTCAAGCCGTCTTGCCGCTGTCGGGCGAATTCTTAGCGGACGGCCGGTTGGTGGCCCGGACGACTTCGTCCATCCGCTTTCCAGAAATTTATACGGCAGGTCTCGCCCTCTGGCCAGTTCGGACAGCGGAGCGAGAATGGAAACTTGAGGTGGACATGGACTATGCGCGTTGGCAATCCATACGTGGTTTTGACCTTCATCTTTCCACCGGCGAGACCATTGCCAATCCTCAGTCATGGCGCAACGCTATCACCGTGGGGGTCGGCAGCGAATACAAATGGTTGTCTCTTCCCGACCACCCCGACTGGAACCTGGCGGTACGGGCCGGGTATCACCACTCCGAGCGGGCGGTGTCCGACACAAGCTTCAACCCCGCCATGCCTGATTCCAACGTGCATGTTTTATCCGTAGGATGGGGATTTTTTTGTAAAGGCCGAGGAAAGTTTCTGGGGCTGGTCCAGTGCGGTCAAGAGGAGGGGAGTTTCCTCAAGAGCACGGCAATGGGGATAGACCTTGCTTATCAAGCGTTCTTGTTCGAACCGCGCACCGTCGCAGGCAACGTCAACCCTACGGTCGATGGGACTTACCGCACCACGACCCATGCCGGGAGCGTGACGATGCGAATCAGTTTCTAAGACACCGACACGCCGGCTCGTTTGACAGGCTCCGGCCCCTCGCCTACAATCGCGCGCAATGAAAGACGTGGTCCTCAACGCCTTCGCCGAGAGCGCGGCCGTCAAACACCAGTTTGTGCGAGACCATGCCGACCGTATCGTGGAACTCGCCACGCTCATCGCAACGCGCTTCCGAGAAGGGCGCAAGGTGCTGTTGTTCGGCAACGGAGGCAGCGCGACCGACGCGGCTCACCTCGCCGCGGAGTTTGTCGGACGGTACAAACGGGAGCGTGCTCCGCTACCGGCCATCGCCTTAGCCACCGACATCGCCACGGTCACCTGCATCGCGAACGACTACGGCTTCGAGGAACTCTTCGCCCGCCAGATCAGGGCCTATGGGCAGAAGGGCGATCTGGCCATCGCCATCAGCACCAGCGGCAATTCCCCCAATGTGTTGAAGGGCGTCGCCGCGGCCCGGGAATGCGGCTTGACGACGATCGGCTGGACGGGGGGAAGCGGCGGTCGGCTCGCCGCGGCCGTCGAGTATCCCTTTGTCGTCCCGTCCACGGTGACGGCCCGCATTCAAGAAAGCCACATCACGCTCGGCCACGTGCTGTGTGAACTGATCGAGGACCACCTCCTTGGCCGCGCGTCCTAATCGCATCTCTCCCAAGCGTTCCACACCGCTGCTCATTCCGCCGATTGACGTGGCGGCATTGAAGACCTATCCGCTCAAGAAACGGCACAGTAAGGTGCAGGTGTCTGATTTTGCCAGGCCGTGGCGTCCGGGCGGGTCCTTTGCACACTTCTGCGCCGGATTGCCGGACATCCTGGCGGTTCAATCGCTCCGCGCCGTCGCGAAAGCCATCGCCACCGCCCATCGCAAGCGCCGTCCGATCATTGTGGGTCTCGGCGCGCACGTCATCAAAGTCGGCCTGGCTCCCATCGTGACCGATTTGATGACGCGCGGCATCGTTACCGCCGTGGCCATGAACGGGGCCGGCATCATCCACGATTTCGAGCTCGCGCTGATGGGGCACACGTCCGAAGAAGTCGACGCGGAGATCGACAACGGCCGATTCGGCATGGCCGAGGAAACGGGACGACTGCTGAACGAAGCCGCGCGGCGTGGGGCGGCCGACGGGCAAGGGTTGGGGGAAGCCGTCGGCTGCTTGCTCAACCGCGCTCCTACGCAGTTTCCGAACCGCGCCACCAGCATCCTCGCGACCGGCGCCAGGCTCGGCGTGCCGGTCACCGTGCATGTGGCATTGGGGACCGACATCATCCACATGCATCCGTCGGCGGACGGGGCGGCGATTGGGGCCACGTCGCTCCTCGACTTCCGGCGCCTTGCCGCCGTGGTATCCCGGATGGAAGGCGGCGTGTACCTGAACGTGGGCTCGGCCGTGATTCTGCCGGAAGTCTTTCTCAAGGCCGTGTCGTTGGGACGAAACCTCGGCCACCCGCTGACGCACATTACGACCGTCAACATGGATTTTCTGTCGCACTATCGTCCCCAGACCAACGTGGTCCGGCGCCCCACCCAAAAAGGCGGCAAGGGCTATTCGCTGACCGGCCACCATGAAATTATGCTGCCGTTGCTGGCGGCCGTCGTTCTGGAAGAGCTGGGGTAAGCCGGACGTTGACCACCCCATGAGCCTCCCGTCGATTGAGGAATTACACGCCCGCTGGCGCGATCTGAATGGGCAGTTCTTTGCCGGCTCCTTGCCGCCCATTGCGATCGTATGGAGTCGCCGTTTGACGGCTTCCGTCGGCATGTTCGTGAGTCATCGGGGTCCGCGAATCATCGGAAGCACGGGCGATGGCCACCGGGAGATCCGCCTCTCTCGCCCCATCTTGGAGCGGCTCACCGCCAGAACCCCTTACGCCGAACAGGAAATCCTCAACACGCTCGCGCATGAAATGATTCACCAGTGGCAGTTTGACGTCTTGCGACGGCGCCCCAATCACGGGGTGGACTTTCTGCGCAAGATGAGAGAGATGAATCGTTCCGGCCTGGTGGCGATCACGACGTATCACTCACTTCACACTGAAGTGCAGGCGCTCTCTCGCTTTGCCTGGCGTTGCCGCGACTGCGGCCGCATGTATCGGCGACAGCGGCGGACGATCGAGCCCGGCCGGCATCACTGCGGCCGCTGCAGAGGCAGGCTCCAGGAACTCACCTCGCCGGATTGCCCGTCGGATCACGACCGCCGCCCTTCCGCTCCCTCTTCCGGCCCTCATCAATTGACGCTCAGATGGTAAGGTTCTCGGTCCGCGGCAAGAATCTCCCGGTGGCAACCGCCGCTGAGTCCACGTTCCAGGCGCCCTCTGAAGATCCCGCTCTTTCCATTGCCACAAACGGCCAGGTATGATGGAGTTGCATGGACGGTAAGGTGCTGAACGAACACGAACTGCTCCCGGCTGTCGGCCGTGCGCGCGATCAAGGCCGGCGTATCGTCTTCACCAACGGCTGCTTCGATCTGATGCACATCGGCCATACCCGCTATCTCGAAGCCGCGAAAGCGTTGGGTGATGTGCTGGTCGTCGGCGTCAATTCCGACGCCTCCGTCCGCAGCTTGGAGAAGGCACCCGACCGTCCGATTGTTCCCGATTTTCAGCGTGCGGAAGTCGTCGCCGCGTTGAGCTGCGTCGATTATGTCGTGATCTTTCCAGAGCCCGACCCCGGTCGATTGATCGCCGCGCTCCAACCCGACGTGTTGGTGAAAGGGGGCGATTGGGCCGTGGACCAGATCGTCGGCCGGGACGTCGTTGAAACGCGGGGCGGCCTCGTCACGACCATTCCTCTCGTGCCCGGCATGTCCACGACCGCCTTACTTCAACGCATTCGCGCAACCACCACGTGATCCGTGCTTGAGATCAGCGTTCACTCCGCAAGTTGGCTGGCTCCTCTCCGCTCGGCATTGCTACAGAAGCAGAGCCGTGCCTGCCTGATCGGCTTGCACGGATCGACGCCGGCGTTCGCTCTCAGCCTTCTGGCCCATGATGACGCGTCCCGGCCGGACCGGCGGCGAAGCTGGGTCGTCGTGACGGCCACTGACACATCGGCGGAGCGGCTCTACAACGATCTTCGGTTTTTTCACGGCCTCATGGGCCGCCCCGCCGACGACGTCGCCTGGTTTCCCGAATGGGAAACGCTGCCCTATGAAAGCATCGCGCCGCATGTGGCCTTGATCGCCCGCCGCATGGCGACGTTGCATCGTCTCCGAACCGCGCCTCCGCGGTTCCTCGTCACCTCAGTGGCCGCCGCCATGCATCGGCTGATGCCGGTGAAGACCTTTGAGCACGGCCTCCTTCACTTCGAGCCCGGCGGCGACATGGAACGCGAGCCGCTCACGACCGGCCTGGTGCGTCTCGGCTATCGGCGCGTGTCCGTGGTCGAAATTCCGGGCGAGTTCAGCATTCGCGGCGGCATCATCGATATTTTTTCCACGGCCTACGCCGATCCTCTTCGGGTCGAGTTCTTGGGCGACACCGTCGAGTCCGTCCGTCTGTTCGATGTCTCGACGCAGACCTCGGTTAAGAAGCTTCGCGACGGCTGGGTCTTCCCGGCGAGGGAATACCTCCGTCCCGCTGAGGCATCGGACGCCGCCGGCGCCATTCCTCCGGATGCCGAGTGGCGGGCTCCCGACCTCTATCCGGACATGGAGACGGTGTTCGATTACCTCACGGAGCCGCCCTACCTGGTGTTGGATCAGCCGGCGCTGCTCGCGGAAACCTGTGCATCCGCCTGGGAAAAGATCGATGACGGCTATTTGCGTCACGCGGACCAGGCCACGGCGGAACCCTATCCGTCTCCCGAACGGTTGTTCCTGACATGGGACCAAGTGCAGACGCGCACCGGCCAATGGCCGACACTGGGCCTCGAACCGTTGACGGCGCCGGACGCCTCGTGGTCGCCCGCCGTCCCGTTTCCCGCACAGACTCCGGCCAGCATCGGACTGGCCACCAAAGGCACGCCGTTTACGCAGACCCTCGCCATGCTGGAGCAGCTTCGGGACGCCCATCGCGTGGTGCTCGTGGCCCGCAGCCGCGGGCAGGTCGAACGGTTGCTCGCCCTGCTGCGCGAACACGACTTGCCCGCGGACGAATGGGAACCCTCGGTGTGGTCGCGCCGCAACCCCGGCAAGTGGCCGTTTTTTGTCCTGCACGGCGACTTGTCCGCCGGGTTCCTCTCGAGCGAGCTGCGCCTGGCCCTGTGCACCGAAGAGGAGCTGTTTGCCAAAGGCGCACGGCACAAGCCCCAGCCGAAAAGCAAAACCGCCACCTTTTTATCCTCGCTGGAAGACCTCGGCATCGGCGACTATGTCGTGCATGTCCAGCATGGGATCGCCAAATACCGGGGACTGAAGCGCCTGTCCGTCCAGGATTTCGAAAGCGACTTCCTCATTTTGGAATTCGCCGGTGGAGACACGTTGTACGTGCCGCTCGACCGGTTGCACCAAGTGCAACGCTACAGCGGCGCCGAAAGCCACGTCCCGCGGCTCGATCGACTGGGCGGCACTAGCTGGGCCAAAACCACCGCCCGCGTGCAAAAGGACATCGAAGAGATGGCCCAGGAATTGATCGACTTGTACGCCAATCGCGAGCTCGTGAAACGGCACGCCTACGGCTCTTCCAGCACGCTCTACCATGAATTTGAAGCCGCCTTCGAATACGAAGAAACGCCCGATCAACTCAAGGCCATCGAGGACATCGTCCGCGATCTGGAATCCACCAAGCCGATGGACCGTCTCGTCTGCGGTGATGTCGGCTACGGGAAAACCGAAGTGGCGATGCGGGCGGCCTTCAAGGCCGTCGAACACGGCCGGCAGGTGGCCGTGCTGGTGCCGACCACGCTGTTGGCACATCAGCACTTCGACAACTTCGCCGAACGGTTTGCGCCCTTTCCGACCCGCGTCGCACTCCTGTCCCGGTTCCAGTCGCCGAAAGAGTCCAAAACGATCCTGAAGGACATCGCCGCTGGCCTTATCGACGTGGTGATCGGCACGCATCGGCTTCTGCAGAAAGACGTGCTCTTCCGCGACCTCGGGCTGGTCATCATCGACGAAGAACAATGGTTCGGGGTCAAGCACAAGGAGCGGTTGAAACAGCTGCGCACGCAGGTGGACGTGCTCACGTTGACTGCCACCCCCATTCCGCGCACGCTTCAAATGGCCATGTCCAGCGTCCGCGACCTCTCGATCATCGACACGCCGCCGGCGGGACGCCTCGCCATCAAGACCGAAGTGGTCCGCGTGAGCGACAAAATCGTGCGTGACGCCGTTCTGCGCGAGCTGGGCCGCGGCGGGCAGATCTATTTCGTGCACAATCGGGTGGAAACCATGGAGCGCATCGGGGCGTGGCTGCGTCAGCTGGTCCCGGAAGCCCGCATGGTCATGGCCCACGGCCAAATGGACGCGAAGCCGCTTGAAGCCGTGATGCTGAAGTTCGTCAAGCATGAGGCGGATCTGTTGATCGCGTCGGCCATCATTCAGTCGGGTCTTGATGTGCCGAACGCCAATACGATCATGGTGAACCGCGCCGATATGTTCGGATTGGCGCAACTCTATCAGCTGCGAGGACGCGTCGGGCGGGGCGGCGACCAAGCTTACGCCTACTTCCTGATCCCGGACGAAGGCACGCTCACGGATGATGCGCAAAAACGGCTGATGGCCATTCAACAGTTTACCGAGCTCGGCTCCGGATTCCGCATCGCGGCCGCCGATCTGGAAATCCGCGGAGCCGGCAACCTCTTAGGCAAACAGCAATCCGGACACATCGCCGCCATCGGCTTGGACCTTTATATGCAAATGGTGGAACAGGCGGTGCAGCGACTGAAAGGCCATGTGGTGGAAGAGGAGCCGGCACCGACCTTACAGCTGCCCGTCTCCGCGTTCATTCCGGAGGAATTTGTGGTCGATCCCCACCATCGCCTCTCGCTGTACAAACGGCTGACCGGCTGCCGGCAAATCGGCGAACTCGCGCTGTTGCACGGGGAGATCCATGACCGGTACGGGACACCACCGGACCCGGTGGAACGGCTCTTCGAGGTCATGCATTTGCGGATTCACGCGACGCGGTTGAAGCTCACCTCGATTGAGGTGCATGGGCGCACCGCCACCATCACCATCAGACCCACCGCGGCCGTCGAGGAGGCGGGCATTCACCAACTTATGGACCGGCTCAACACACGGTTGCGGTTCCCGACTCCCCGTTCGGTCGAAATTCAAATGCCGCATGACGACTGGGCTTCTATCTTCTCGGAACTCAACGCAACCTTGCAAAGCCTCGCCCTCTGTGATACCACCACTCTGTCATCATCTCAATTGCGGCAGAGTTCCGAACTTTCATGACGCCACCATTTCCCGGTTCCGGTCATCTGCGGGTGCTCCGCCTGGTGGTATTCGCCACAATGACGAGCCCCCTCCTTCTCCTCACCGGCTGTGCGCCGCAGGCGCAGGAGGATCGAGTGGTGGCATTTGTCAACGGCAGGCCGATCACCGAAACAGAATTCGAAAACGAGTGGGCCGAACTGCCGGAGGCGACCAGAGCCCGCTACGAAAAGGAAGGCGGCAGATCCGCTCTGCTCAAAGACTACATCGACCATGAGTTGCTCCTGCAGGAAGCCCGCCAGCAAGGATTGGATCACAACGACCACATCCGTGACCGAACCCGCCGATACAAAGAGAAACTCATGCTCGATGAGTTGCTCAAGGACCGCATCAAGACCAAAATCGAGGTGACCAAAGAGGAACTCGACGCCTATTACGAGAAACACGCCAGTGAATTGCTCACCTCCCACAAAGTCCGCGTGGCGCAGATGCTGCTGGCCAACTATCCCGCCGCCAAAGACCTGGAAACGCAGGTCAATCGCGGAGGGGACTTCGGGAAGTTCGCCCAGCGATATTCGCTCGACACGAAGACCAAGGCCAAAGGCGGCGACCTGGGTCCCTATCGCAAGGGCCTGGTGGTCCCCGAGGTCGACGAGGCCATTCGGACGCTGAAACCCGGGATGGTCAGCGCACCGGTCAAGACGGAAGGCGGATATTATTTGGTGATGGTCACCGCCCTCGAGCCAGAAATTATTCAGGCCGACCTCGCGAAGCGCGAGCGGCTGCGGCAACAACTCTTGAACGAAAAGCGGAAGCAGCGATTTGACGACGTCATCGCCGACATTCGCGCCCGGGCCGTCGTGCGGCTGGACGATGGCTCCCGGTACGTCGCCGGCGACATCGTGAAACGGTAACCGGTCTCTCCCACCCCGTCTCCTCATGGCGGACCTTTTCCTGTAGAATTGCTCCACGGGACCGTTTAGTCGACACCCATACCGCCTTGATCTTGTCATGACTCATGCTATGCCGGTTCGCCTCGTCTTCTTGCTGTCGATCGCGATGGCCTGTACGGTCGCCCTGGTCCCCGAATCCGGACTTGCCGGCAAGGTGGAAGACCGCATCATCGCCGTCGTCAATTCCGATCTCATCATGCTGTCGGACGTCAAGCGCGAGCTGCAGCCGGAACAGGAGCGCATCCGCCGGCAACATCGAGGAGACGATCTCGTCCAACGCCTCAAAATGTCGGAGTATATGGCCCTCACCAAGATGATCGAGCGGCGGCTGCAGCTTCAGGAAGCCAAAGCCCGCGGCGTCGAAGTCTCCGATCAAGAAGTCCGGCAAGCCCTCGACCAGATGAAACGGCAGGGCGAACAGCTCGATGAGTCCGATCCGCTGACCGGGCGCAATGTCCGGGATCAGCTCATCTTGCTCAAGGTAGTGGATCGTGAGGTGCGAAGCGGCGTGATGGTCGGGGAGGCCGACATGAAGCGCTACTATCATGAACATCGTGATCGCTTTGCGCTCCCTGAAGAATACACCTTGAGTCAGATTCTGATTCAGCCGCGCTCTTCCGACGACACCGCCGATGCACTCGCCAAGGCCCGGCGGGTCATGGATGAATTGAAGCGCGGCGAGAAGTTCGAGGACTTGGCCATTCAGTATTCCGACGGGCCCAATGCCTCGCGTGGCGGTCGGCTTGGCTTGGTCCGTCAGGGGGAACTCGTGCCGGCCATTGAGCGGGCCATCGCAGCGCTCGTGCCCGGCGGAACATCGGACATCATTGAAACCCCCGAGGGCTTCCACATCATTCGCGTGGAGGACAAGAAACCAAAGCAGTTTCGGCCGTTTGAGGAAGTGCGGTTCGAGATCCAGGGGCTGGTGTTCCAGCAGAAGAGCGAGGACGTCTTTCAGTCGTGGCTGGTCGACCTGAAAAACAAAGCGTACATCGAGATTAAGTTTTAGCCAGATCCCGCAACGCCCCCCACAGACGGTCCCGCCCATCCCCCGTATGCGCCGAATAGGGAATCAGGAGATCGCCTTGGGGCAAGCCCAGCTCGACATGCGTCCGACGCAAAATTTTCACGCGTTCGCCGGCCTTGAGCTTATCGACCTTCGTGGCGACCACCAGCGGGTGATGGCCGATCGCGCGAAGCCATGCGAGCGTCTGGCGATCCTGCTCGGTGACGACACGGCTTTCCACGAGCAGCACCACGGCCAGCACGGCCGGGCGCTGGCAGAGATACGTTTCGATCAAGGGCGCCCACTCCGCGCGCACGGTCTTCGACACCTTGGCAAAGCCGTAGCCCGGCAGATCGACGAAATACAATCGGGGGATATGCGGATCGGTCGTTGAGACGGCGAACACATTGACGGCGCGGGTTTTGCCGGGCGTCCGGCTCACTTTGGCGAGTTCGCGGCGCTGAAGCAATGAATTAATCAAGGACGACTTGCCGACGTTGGAGCGACCGACAAAGGCGATTTCCGGAAGATCGCCGGGCGGAAACTGTTCCGGCGCGAGGCAACTTTTGATAAACTCTGCGGTCAAGATTTTCATCGTGCCGACCCAACTGGACATTCACTCCGTGCGGCTCGCGCGTGCGTCGCTCACACCACAGTCTTACGCAGGGCTTCATGCGTAAGTCAACTCGCCGTACCGTCGCCCGCATCGTGTTCTGGACAGCGGTGTGTGTCGGCCTTCCGGTGGGCACGTTGGCGTTCGTGTGGTTGCTGATGCTGCCCGACGTCGGACAGTTAGCGACGGCACCTCCGTCCTCCACGGCCCTCATGGACCATCGATCGGCCGCGGCCCGGACACAGGGCCAATCTGTGCCCCGATCGTGGACCTGGGTCCCGCTCACTCATATCTCCCCGCATTTGAGTCGGGCCGTCGTCGCAGCGGAAGACGCCTCCTTTTTTCTGCATGAAGGCTTCGATTGGGAAGGGATCAAGGATGCGGCACTCCACAATCTCGAGGCCGGCGAGCTGACGCGCGGCGGGAGCACCATCACCCAGCAATTGGCGAAGAATTTGTATCTGTCTCCGGAACGTTCACTGTGGCGCAAGGCACGCGAGGCCTTGATCACTCGTTCCCTCGAACATCACCTCACCAAAACGCGGATTCTGGAATTGTATTTGAATGTCGCCGAGTGGGGACGCGGGGTGTACGGGGCCGAAGCGGCGGCCCGCCACCACTTTGGGAAAGCCGCCGCCGACCTCACGGCAGAGGAATCCGCCTGGCTCGCCGCCATGCTGCCGTCACCGCAACGATATGACCCGCTTCGGAAAACCGCCACGCTCACCCGCCGGCATCACCGCATTCTCCGCCGCATGCATCAGGTGAAGGCCCCGCCTCAGCCGACCTCCCTGGGAGCGGAACGAACGAGTCGGCGCGCACTTCGCTAGTCCCCTTCGTGATCCCCCACGTCGGAGAACTCACGCTCACCGAAGATGGCCGACTCGGATGTGTAATGTTTGAACTCGAGCAGGTT
Organism: uncultured Nitrospira sp.; assembly: GCA_964416255.1. Classification (GTDB taxonomy): domain Bacteria; phylum Nitrospirota; class Nitrospiria; order Nitrospirales; family Nitrospiraceae; genus Nitrospira_D. The sequence continues at coordinate 11,269 of CAYQDJ010000008.1, forward strand.
GTGTGATGGATCTTCGAGGAAAAAGGTGTGATGTTCGATCCGGGTGCCGGGAAACCGCACGCGCGGATGTTGGTAAAACGACAGCCCGTGCGAGGCCGCGCGGTCGGCCAGCGCCTGCCACTCGCGCTTGGACGGAAAGATGAGTCCAAAATGCCGCGGATAAATGCCCCGCTGCGTGCGAGGGGGAAGGTCGGCGACATGACCCACCAGCTGATGTCCGGCCAATTCAAGCGTCATGGCCCGGGAGGATTCGCGACCGAGCCCGCATCCCAGCCCGTCCACGTAGAACCGTTTGGCTTCGTCCAAGTCATGAACGGGAAATGCCAGATGAAAGATCGGGCCGCTCATCGGAAATCATCTCCGACGGTTGGGCGTCCCTTCCCGTCCCACCAGCCGGCCGCCATGCGCGGCGTCACATGGGCGATCGCCCATGTCCCGATGGGCGTCAACGTCAGCGCCCCGGCTTCCCCGCCGATCCGCGCGACCAGGTTGGCCAAGATTCGGCGGGCCGCGCCGGCGGGGCCGTCGCCCCGTTCCAACCGATCACAAATCGCTTTCGCCATCGCCATGCGGATTATCCCTTCGCCGATCCCTGTCATCGAGACGGCGCCCGCCTCCCTATCAGCATACACCCCGCACCCGATCAGCGGGGTATCTCCCACCCGTCCCGGCAGCATCACGTCGATTCCACCGGTCGACGCGCCTGCAGCCACGTTGCCGGCGCGATCCAGCGCCACGGCGCCGACCGTCTCCTGGGTCCGCCGATCGTTCGTCCGTCCCAGCGCCGACTGGCGCCGCCGCTTGCCCGATCTCCTCGCCCGGGCCATCAGGTCGATCGGCAGGCGACCGGACCGACCCTGGCGCTCCAATCCACAGGATCGGAAAAAATTCGTGGCGGGCGGGCCGGTCAGGAGCACATGACGGGTGTGGTCCATGACTAGACGCGCCGCCGTGATGGGATGCACGATGTCCTCGACCGAGGCGACCGCACCGGCACGGAGATCGTGGCCATCCATGATCGAGGCATCCATCCGCCGCACCCCATCGAGCTGGAGACGGGCGCCCGTGCCGGCATTAAAGAGGCCGCTTCGTTCGAGCACCCGGATGCTCTGCTCGACGGACGCCGCCGCACCGACGCCGCGATCAAGCAGGTGGTAGCCTACCCGCAACGCAGCCCGCAGCATGCCTGCCTGGGCCGACGACATGACGCGATGACCCGCGCCTCCATGGACAAGAATGACGGGAGCGGCTGGTCTCAATTCAATAGAAGATTCCTGGCTTGTTGGTACGCGGGATCCTGCATTCGGTCCAAGTCCGTGCGGATAAAACCGAGGCCCGTCACGCACAGTTCGAAGTTGTCCGACAATTTGCGAAACAACGGGGGATCCGTGTTGGCATCCTCCTGTCCGATCTGCGCCACAATCCCGTAGGATCGCTTTCCCGTCTTGACATAATCGACCAGGAAATCTTTGTGATAAATCAATCCGGCGGACTTCATGCGGCGAAGGTACTCCGGAAACAGTCCCGCCATGAACAAGGTCAAGTCTCCGATGTGTCGATGCACGTCCCGCTCTCGAGCCAGGGACTGCGCCCCGCACAGCACTTCCGATTCAAAGAGCAGCTCGGCCACGTTGTCGACCGGTTTGTCCTGTCGATCGCGGATCTTATACAGCTGATCCGTATGCGTGAACTCGACGAGGAGGTTGGAGACGTAAGACGCCACGTTGAGATCGGGCCACCCGAGATGTTCGGTAAAGCTTCGCTCGGTCAAGGCGCCGAACAGTTGCCGGAGCGGATGCCGTGGAGGAACGTGGGTGCCCATGACTCCCTCTCGCTATCCGAAGCCGCTGCCTTAGTATAGCAGACTTCTCCCTCTGCGTGCCGACCGACAGCTCACGAGTGCTCGGTGGCGTCGAAGGAGACGCCCATCATCACTCTCATCGACTTTCCAGGAGGAAGGTCACCGGACCATCATTGACCAGTTCCACAGTCATGTGCGCGGCAAAGATCCCTGTCGCGACACGCGTGCCCTGCGCCCGCAGTTCGTCCGCCAACTGTTCATAGAGCCGTTTGGCATCGGCCGGCGGCGCCGCAGCGTCAAAACTGGGTCGACGGCCGTTCGTAGTCCGACCGAGCAACGTGAATTGCGACACCAGCAGCACAGCCCCGCGCACGTCGACCAAGGACCGATTCATCTTGCCGTGGTCGTCCGCAAACACGCGCAAGGTCCTGATCTTCTCCGAGAGATAACGAACGTCGGATTCGGTATCGCCCTTGGCCACACCCAGGAGCACCACCAGGCCTTCTGCGATCGTTCCCACCGGTGCGCCATCGACTTCGACCACGGCGCGCGTCACCCGCTGCAGCAGCGCTTTCATGGCTCGACACCCTTCCACGCACGTCGCGGGTCACCGGCGCCTGGTCCGACGCATGCGCGCGTCCCGGCCGTCGCGGGGTCGCGAGCGCCGCGACGGCTTCACGTAGCTCAGTGTCCCTTCCAGCTTCAATAATTTGCGTTTCGTCGTCAGTCCCCCGGAGAAGCCTCCCAATGAGGCATCTTGCGCGATGATGCGGTGACAAGGCACGAGGATCGGCACGGGGTTCGCCCCGACCGCATTACCCACGGCGCGTGCGTAGACCCGTCCCCCCACCCGGGACGCCACCCATTGGTAGGATCGGAGTTTGCCATAGGGCACCCGAAGCAAGGTGCGCCAGACCTGCCGCTGAAACGGAGTGCCGCTGGACAAATCCACCGGGAGATCGAAGCTCCGACGCCGTCCGGTCAAATAGTCCGTGACTTGTTGTTGCACGGCCCGCAGCCGCCCGGATGCCGGCCGCCTGATCGTCTTCCCATTCAAGGCGGTCCTCACCGCGGCTTGCGATCGTTGCGGCAGGACGATCGCGTCGATTCCCCGACGGGTTTCGGAAACCCCCATCCATCCCCACGGGGTGCCAAATACCCACGCCGAGCGACCGACAGGGTGAGGCCATGCCGCACTGTTGCTTAGCCTTGTGCCTCGCGCCCGGCTTTTCGCTTGACGAGGTTCCATACGACATCCAATTCTTCCGATCGCAACAAGGCATGGACGCCCAGATAGCCGCTCACACTCAGTCCAATACCGACAAACAGCATGACGGCTTTGGCCACCCAATCGTCCGGATGCTGCCAGACTTGCGCTCCGGCCACCCACCAACACGCCGCAATCATAGGGAGGCACGCCGTCATCACGCGCGCCGATGAGCGTCCCACCGATCTCCATGGGATGCCGCCCAGACGGTGATTCAACACCGCCACGAGAATCCCGCCGTTCACCATGGCCGACGCCGCAGTCGCCAGCGCGAGGCCGGCCGCTCCCAACCACGTCATGAAGACCAGCGAGAAGACGATATTGGCTGCGACGGCGACCGCAGCGGACACCGCCGGCGTCTTGGTGTCCTGCAGCGAGTAAAACGCCGCCACGATGATCCGCACGCCGCCAAACGCCCACAAGCCGACGGCGTAACACAGCACGGCCAAGGCGGTCTCGGCGGTGTCCTGTGAGGTGAAGGTGCCATGTTCAAAAAAGAGGTGCACAATGGGGGTCCGCAGCAGGATCAATCCCACCATGGCCGGCAGAATGATGAACAGAATCATGCGGAGCCCGAAGCCGAGCGTGACCCGAAGGTCCTGGAGCGCGCCGCGCGCCGCCTGCGCCGAGAGCGTGGGAAGGATAGCGGTGGCCAAGGCCACGCCAAAAATCCCCAAGGGAAATTGAATCAAGCGCATGCCATAGAAGAGATAGGCGGGACCGCCGGCAAAAAACGAGGCGAGAATGGTGCTCACCGTCAAGTTGACTTGCGTCACCGAAAGGCCGAGCAACGACGGCACCATGAGGCGGCCGATCCGGCGGAGGCCCGGATGGGATGGGTCCCAGCGGAACCCAAAGAGCAGGTTTCGCAGTTTGAGGCTCGGCAACTGCATGGCGAACTGCGCCGCCCCGCCGGCGACGACTCCGATCGCCACACCGAGGATCGGCTCAGGGAGCTGCGGTGACAGCAAGAGCGCGCAGCCGATGATAAAGATGTTGAGGAATAGCGGGGAGAAAGCGGGCGCCGCGAAGGCGCGTACGGAGTTCAGCATCCCCATCGCGAGCGCCGCAAGGCTGACAAAGACCAAGTAGGGAAACATGGCACGGGTCAGCAACGTCGTCAGGGCGAGTTTTTCGGCGTCTCCGTGAAAGCCCGGGGCAAGCAGCGCCACCAACCAGGGGGCGGCCAGGATGCCGGCGATCATGACGCCGATGACGAGCGTCAGCAACGTCGTGAACGCGGCGCTGGCCAATTCCCAGGCTTCCTGCTTGCTCCGAAGCGTCCGGTATTCAGTGAAGATTGGAATGAAGGCGGACGACATGGACCCCTCGGCGAGCAGTTCTCGCAACAAGCTGGGGATTCGAAAGGCGACAAAAAAGGCATCGGCGGCGGGTGTGGCCCCGAAGAGACGCGCCAGCACCATGTCTCGGACAAACCCGAGGAGACGGCTCGAGAAGGTGGCGACCCCCACCACGCCGGCGGCCTTCAGCAGGGTGTGCGTGTCTTCGTTGGCGGTCGCGGCGGGAACCGGCGCAGCGGTGGGATCAGACATGGATCAGGATTTTAGCGGAAGCGGAACACGCAGTCTATCAACGCCGCTCTTGGTGCGGGTCCTACGGTTCCTGAATCAAGGTATTGGGCAACTCATTCGGATTGTCATCCGGCTCGGCGGGAGAGACGCGCGCAAGCAGGTCGCCGCACCGGAGAATCGCGGCGCAGAGCGCGTCGGCCGCCCGGCCGGCTCGAATCCCGTCGACGATGCCCTGGACCAGCCCTTCCCACGTGCCGGGCGGTACACACTCGTTGAGACCCCGATCGGCCAACACCTGCACCCGATGCTCGAGCAGTGAGACCAGAATGAGGATGGCGGTGCGGCCCGCCGTCCGGTCAAGTTCATGTTGCGCGAATGCCTGTTCGGCGCGCACCTGCACTTTAAACGCCATCCGCTCGCGCGAGGTGACCAACCGGATGATCCACGGAAACCGGCCCAGCCATTCTCCTGCGCCGTATGCCGCAATCACGGCCAAGAGCAGCCAGCCGGCGTTGTCGGCATGCCAGCCCCATGAAACCAACGAGGATTCGAACGTGACGAGCACCGCCAGCGTCAGCCAACCGAGGATCAGGCCGGTGCGAAAACCCGCTTCACGGTACCGGGCCGAGGCCGGCACAATCATGGGAACGATTTCACCCCTCGTACGATGTTCCGCCTGCTGCACCGCCTGCCGGATTTGTTCAAGCTCCGCCTGTGTGAATGACAGCATCACCAGTCTCCCGAGGCGCCCCCGCCGCCGAAACTTCCGCCGCCGCCGCCGAAGCCGCCTCCAAATCCTCCGCCAAGTCTGCCTCCAGGCCAGGGGACAACCGGCCCCCAACCCACGCGACGTCCACCGCCGCGGCCAGCGTGCATCAGGGCCATCAGGAGGAAGGCTGTGACGACACCGGCCGCGATTCCCAACACCAGGCTCCCGATTTGCGCGATGAGAAAGGCCAGCAAGCTGCCGAAGAGCGCGCGTGTGCGCTGTAAACCCTGGCTTAACACCAAGCCGGCCAACGTTCCCACGACAATGCCGATGAAGGCATACTCAACGGCGGACATGGGGTGCGCCTGCGGTGGAGCGGGGGCCGCCGCTTCCGCGCCCTCGATTGTCCGGAGAACGGCCCGCGCACCCTCGACGATCCCGCCGGGAAAGTCTCCGGCCCGGAAGCGCGGCACGATCACGGTCCGAATAATCCGCGAGGCCCGCAGGTCGGTGAGGATCCCTTCGAGACCATACCCTACCTCGATGCGGACCTTTCGCTCACGGAGTGCGACCAGCAACAGCACGCCGTTGTCTGCGCCCGTTTGTCCCAGTGCCCAGTCGGTCGCGACCCGATGCGCAAACGGTTCGAGCGGTTCCCCTTCCAACGACGGGAGGATCAGCACCGCCACTTGATGGCCGGTCGCTGCCTCGTGGGCTGCTAGCTCGTTGGTCAACGACGCGGTCACATCGGCCGGCATGATGCGCGCGCGATCGACGATACGCCCCGTCAACGGCGGCACATCGAGCGCCCATGCAGAGCAGACCGAGGCAACCAAGTTGAGGACGAGCCCCACGCTCACGACAGCGACGCCCGCGCTGTGCCACCGTCGCGTCCTCAACTTGACCCTAAAAGTTCACGGCCGGCGGTTTGGTGACGGCGTGTTCATCCGCCACCGTAAAGTTCGGCCGCTCTTCCATATGCAGGATGAATTTGGCGGTGAGATTGGTGGGGAAAAAGCGGACCATCTTATTGTATTCCGCGACGCGATCGATGTAACGCTTCCGCGCGACGGCAATGCGATTTTCAGTCCCTTCGAGCTGACTCTGCAAATCCCGGAAGTTCTGGTCGGCTTTCAAGTTCGGATAATTCTCGGCAATCGCGATCAACCGGCCCAAGGCCGACGACAGAGCCGCCTGCGCCTTCTGGAATTGCTCGAACGTGGCCGGGTCGCGCAGGCTGTCGGGGGTCACGCGGATGCCGGTCGCCTGGGCGCGGGCCTGCACGACGCCCTCCAACGTGTCGCGTTCATGGGCCGCATACCCTTTGACTGTTTGCACCAGATTGGGAATCAAGTCGGCACGGCGCTGGTACTGATTGACCACTTCACTCCAAGCAGCCTTGGTGTCTTCATCCAATCCTTGTAAGTCGTTATAGCCGCAGCCGGTCACACACCCCGAGCCGAGGATTACGACCAGGGCACACAGGATACGTCGTTGGCTCATCACGTACTCCTCTCGCACAGGTGGGGATTCAGATTCGGGCCTCATGCTATCATGGGCTGCGACTTCAAGGAATGGTCGTCGTCCGGAGCGAACCATGGAACGTGAGCCAGACACGCCGGCATCATCAGGGGGATATCAGCTGCGGCATCGCTCCCTGGGGATTTACCAAGGCAGCGCCATCGAGTTGGCCTTCTGGCACCCCTCTTCCGGAATGCCGGAGCATGGCCTCTGCCGGTTTTCCTCGCGGGAGAAAGCTCAGGCCTTGATTGAGGTCTTGTGCTCGCCGCTGTGCATCGAGCCGATGACCCGACAGGATTTGGTGATTGAACCGTACGACTTGGCCGAGCACGAGCGGCTTCTCACGGAGTATCCCCTCCCCTCTGCGTGGGAGACGCCCCTCTGACGGGCGGCGGCGTGGTCTGCGGTCGAGCGCAGACCCCGTGCCCTAATGCGATGAACGGGGGATCGTCGGAGCGAGCACGGGCGACGTCGTGCCCGAGTGGGACTTGATATACGCCAGCAGCCGTTTGTTCTCTTGAGCCTTTCGAAGAAACTTGAAGGCAATACCTCGCGCGCTGACGGACCGGACCATCGCCGCCACCTCGATGGGCGGCTCGCGCTCGGCGATCGCAATTTCCAGATAAAAGATATCGTCGACATGCACATGGGTCTGGCTTCGGATCACGCAGCCTCCCATCGACAAATCCATCACCGTGCCTTCCCCGCGAACCTTTCCGCCTGAAAAGGAGAGGAACAGCCGGACGGGAATGCGCAGGTGCTCGCGGCGATCCTGCCCTGCATCCTGAACACCCAGGCGGGTTGCGAGGAAGCGATGATTGCACGCTTGACAGTGATACGGCGCCAGAAAGAGCAGCGCGGCCGCATACTCGCGAGGGGTTTGCGGCCGGGAGCGCAGCACATGGTGATGGCGACCATGAGGACAGTGCGGCTGCCGGATCATCAGGCTCCTTGACGGAGACGGCGGAAGGTGACGGGCGTCCGGAACGCGTCTCTGAAGGCACTATAAAGGCCTTTCACCGCCAGTCAAGTTCATTGCCATCTCAAACACGGCAGAACGCAGAAAGTGGCGTCGCGATCAGGACAAATCGGATTCCGGGTGGGCGCCGTCCGACGGGAGCCTTCCGCCGGAAAAGAACACGCCGGCCCGGAGGTATTCGCGGTTGAGCCGCGCAATGAAGCGCACGCTGATCTCCTTCGGGCAAACCGCCTCACATTCGTTCTGGTTTCCACATGCGCCGAAGCCCTCGCGATCCATCGCCTCCATCATCGCCGTGACGCGGCGCACCCGTTCCGGTTCGCCTTGCGGCAGCAAGGCCAAATGCGACACCTTGGCGGCGACAAACAGCGTCGCGGAGGCGTTCTTACACGCCGCCACACAGGCACCGCAGGAAATACAGGAGGCCGCGTCCATGGCGGCTTCCTGGCGCTCTTTGGGAATGAGGATCACGTTCCCGTCCACCGCACCGCCGGTGTGGACGGAAATGTAGCCGCCGGCTTGAATGATCCGGTCCAGCGCGCTTCGGTCGGTGACCAGATCTTTCATGATTGGAAAGGCCCGCGCGCGCCAGGGTTCAATGGTGATGGTGGCCCCGTCGGCAAATCGACGCATGTATAATTGGCAACTCGCAATTCCGCGATCGGGACCATGCGGGACGCCGTTGATCACCAGGGAACAGCTGCCACAAATGCCTTCCCGGCAGTCGTACTCGAAGGCGACCGGCTCTTCCCCCTTCAGCACGAGCCGTTGGTTCAGCACGTCCAACATCTCCAGAAACGACAGGTCCGGACTGACCTCATCAATGGTATAGCCGGCAAACCGACCGGGATCTTCCGGCCCTTGTTGCCGCCAAATGGTCAATTGGAAGTTCATGGTCTCCCTGACTCCTTAACCCTTGCCTCCGACGTCGCCCGCTGCCGCGGCTGAGACGGCACTATTGATAGTTTCGGGAAGAGGGCGTCACAAAATCAAAGGTCAACGGTTCCCGATGCAGAACCGGCGACCCTTGATCGACATATTCCCAGGCGGACACATGGGCGAACCGTTGATCGTCCCGCTGTGGTTCTCCCTCGGCCGTCTGGTGTTCCTCCCGGAAATGGGCGCCGCATGACTCTTCCCGTTGCAGAGCATCGACGCAGAGCAGTTCGGCGAACTCCAAAAAGTCCGCCACACGACCCGCATATTCCAATTCCTGGTTGAACGTCTCCCCCGAGCCCGGCACGGCCACATCCCGCCAAAACTTTTCCCGGAGCGGCGGAATCAGTTTCATCGCCAACTCGAGCCCTTCCCGGTTTCGTGCCATGCCGCAGTAATCCCACAGGAGGCGGCCCAACTCCCGGTGAAAGGACGCGGCGGTTCGTCGTTTCTGCCCCTGCAGCAATCTGGTCAGGCGGGCCGTCACGCGGGCCACCGTCTGCCGGACTTCCGGGTGATCGTGCGGCACCGTCTTGTGGAGCGTCGTCGCCAGGTAATGGCCGATTGTGTACGGCAGAATAAAATAACCGTCGGCGAGGCCCTGCATGAGCGAACTGGCCCCCAGACGGTTCGCGCCGTGATCCGCAAAGTTCGCTTCGCCGATCACAAACAGCCCGGGAACCGTGCTCATGAGGTTATAGTCCACCCACAAGCCTCCCATGGTGTAATGCGGAGCCGGATAGATGCGCATGGGCACCTGATAGGCGTCTTCCCCCGTGATGCGGCGATACATGTCGAAGAGATTGCCATACCGCTCCCGGATGATGTCGAGGCCTTGCTGCTCGATCGCATGGGCGAAATCCAGGTAGACGCCGTGGCCGCCTGGCCCCACGCCGCGTTTGTCATCGCACATGGCTTTGACCGCGCGGGACGCGACGTCGCGCGGCACCAAGTTGCCGAACCGCGGGTACCGCCGCTCGAGGAAATAATCCCGCTCGGCCGCCCGAATGCGGTCCGGCGCACGACGATCTGACTGGGCCTTCGGCACCCACAGCCGTCCGTCGTTGCGGAGCGACTCGGACATGAGCGTCAGCTTGGCCTGATGCTCTTCGCTGGGCGGAATGGCCGTCGGGTGGATTTGCGTGAAACAGGGATTCGCAAAGGCCGCACCCTGCTTCCATGCCCGATAACTGGCGGTCACATTGCTGCTGCTGGCGTTCGTGGACAGATAAAACACGTTGCTATATCCGCCCGTGGCGAGCACCACGGCGTGGGCCGTATGCACGTCAACGCGCCCGCTGACGAGATCTCGAGCCACAATCCCGCGCGCATGGCCCTCGATCACGATGAGATCCAGCATCTCCGTCCGCGGCCGCATCCTCACCTGACCGCGATCGATTTGCCAGCAGAGGGCCGAGTAGGCGCCCAACAGCAGTTGCTGGCCCGTCTGGCCTCGGCAATAAAAAGTGCGGGAGACCTGGACGCCGCCGAACGACCGGTTCGACAGTTGGCCGCCATACTCCCGGGCGAAGGGCACGCCCAGCGCCACGCATTGATCGATGATCTGCGTGCTGACCTGCGCCAGCCGGTATACGTTGGCCTCGCGGGAACGAAAATCGCCGCCTTTGATCGTATCGTAGAAGAGCCGCGCGATGCTGTCGCCGTCGTCCTGATAGTTCTTGGCGGCGTTGATGCCCCCTTGCGCGGCGACACTGTGAGCCCTGCGAGGGCTGTCCTGCACGCAAAAACAATCCACCTGGTATCCCAGTTGTCCCAGGGTCGACGCAGCACTCGCCCCGGCCAGCCCCGTCCCGACCACGATGATGCGGATGCGCCGCTTGTTGATCGGACTGACCAGTTTTTCACCGAACCGGTGCCGGTCCCATTTCGTCTCCAACAGCCCGGACGGCACTTTGGCATCCAATCGCATCAGGTCCCCACAAGTCCGCCGAACACCGCCAGGACGATGGCCGCATTGCCGAGCACGACGACCCAGGCCACCGCCGGCCCCGTCGCCTGGAACAGCCGGTTGATGGCCGGATGCTCCACCCCCAGCGTTTGAAAACTGCTGGACACCGCATGGCTGAGATGCAGTCCCAGAACGACCTGAGCCACCAGATAGATCGTCACAAACAATGGACTGCGGAAGGTATGGATCACATTGCCGTATACGTCGCGACGGCCATGGGCATCCAGCTGATCGGGGAAGGAAGGATCCACGATCCCGGCGGTCAAGTGCAGCAGATGAAAGATGATGAACAGCAGCAGCAGGAGTCCGGTCACCGTCATAGTCCTGGACGCAAGAGACGCTCGGCGATACTCCCGAACCGCATAGCCGACGGGGCGGGCCTGGCGGTTTTGTCTCGCCAACTTCAACGCCCAGGTGACATGGATGCACGCCAAGGCGAGCAGGGTCGCTCGTGCCGCCCACAGGAGCATCGGCATGTCGCGCAGAAAGGCGGCATAGGCGTTGAGCGCGTCGCGACCTTCAAACACCTGGAGATTGCCGAACATATGGAAGAGCACGAACCCGGCGAGTGCAAGCCCGGTCAACGCGACAACCACTTTTGGACCGATCGAGATGCGAATCGGACTTACAAAGCGCATGGGGGGTTCCTGTTCATCCTACTCGCCGCTGAGATGACGTCGCGACAGACGAATCTCGCCACGTTCGCTCCCTTATTTATGCTCATTGGGCCCCTTTGCAAGGCTCCGATTCTCTTGGCCACATACTTGCACCCCTCAAGGACGAAGCCTTGACCGCCGCACACTCGGGTGAACCCTAGTTACTGGCTTCTGTATCCCCTGTATACGATCATACTGCAGGAGGACGAAGAGTGCATGTCCCGTTTGATCAACGTCCGGCTGCAAAGCCGTCCTCCTCGCGCATTGAGGAATGGCTGCGCCTTGCCGGGATCATGGGCGGCATGGCGGCCTTGCTGCTCGTTGATTTAACCACCCCGTTCGGCATTGCGGGCTGGTTCTTCTACATTCCGCTGATGTGGTACGCCTCAACCTTTCGCCTGGGGACCGCCTGGCTGGTTCACCTGAGCACCACGGCGACCGTGTTGATCGCCATAGGCCTGTTCTGGTCTCCCCCCGGTAACTCGGCAGCACCTCCAGCCATCAACCGCTTTATCGCCATCGCCAGTCTCTGGGCAGTCACCATTTTGCTTCGACAACTGGGCAGGAAACAAGCAGCGTTGGCCGAATCCCAGCACGCGCTGGGCCGAAACCGTGAACGGATGGCGATCACTCTCCAGAGTATCGGTCAAGCCGTGGTGACGACCGATACGACCGGGCGTGTTACCTTTTTGAACGGCGTCGCTGCGGAATTACTAGGGCGGCCCAAGGAAGACCTCCTCGGACAGCGCTTCGACGACGTATGCCCGCTCATCCATGAAACCACCAGACAGTCCCTCGACAGTCCCCTCGCGCGTGTGCTGCGCGGAGGGATCATGGTCGGGCCGGGCAACCATGCGCTGCTGGTGCGCCCGGACGGCAGTGAGATGCCCATTGAGCAGAGTGCGGCACCCATTCGAGAGGAGAACGGGACGATGCACGGGGTTGTGCTGGTCACTCGAAGCATGACCGAGCGCCGACGCGCCGAGTGGACTCAGTCCATGTTCTCGGCCCTCGTCACCTCCACCGACGATGCGATGATCAGTAAAGACCGGTCCGGTCTCATTATAAGTTGGAACAAAGGGGCGGAACGCCTATTTGGATACTCGGCCCGTGAAACGGTCGGTCGTCCCGTGGCCCGTTTTATCCATGCAGGTCCGGAATGGAGCGATCTGGCCACTCTGAGGCGACTGCGCGACCGCAATGAGCCTGGGCGCTATGAAATTGTCCGTCGGAGAAAGGACGGGACGTTGTTCGAAATCGCCATGACCGTCTCGCCCCTTCTCGACGAAGAGGGAGAGGTGGTGGGCGCCTCGATGATCGGCCGCGACGTGACGGAACACCGCCGAACCGAACGGGCCCTGTCGGAACACGAGGACCGCCTACGTGCGGTGCTCGACCATATCAGGGACGCCGTGGTCCTCACGGATCACGAGACACGGATCACCCTGGTCAACCGTGTCGCCACCAATCTGTTGGGAGCGGATGCCGGCGAGTTATTAGGCTGCCCGATCAAGGATGTCGTGCTTCTGCTTCACGCCGACACCCGCCGCCCGTTCGACCAGTCGGCGCACGACCTCCGGCTCACCGACGCCCAGCCCGGGGCGGCCGAGCCGAGAATCTTGCTGCGCCACAACGGCACCGAAGTGCTCATCGAAGAAATGACCGTTCCGCTCCTCAACGGAGAGGGACGACTGCTCGCTCTGATCATGGTCTTCCACCCAGAGCCGCGGCCGCGGTCACCCACGTGACCGGCCGGACCAGGATGTCACTCAGCGGCCTTCCGTCGATTGTCCGGACAGCCCGCCGCCAAGCGGCGGGCGGCGGCCCCGCCCGCCAGCAT
>CAYQDJ010000008.1:24488-63518 GCA_964416255.1 uncultured Nitrospira sp.
TTCACCTGCCGCGTCAGCAGTTGGGTTCTGCCACATCCGCCACCGCCCCGCGTCCCGCCAGGTAGCCGGTTGACCACGCCCATTGGAAATTGAAGCCGCCGATGCGGCCGTCGCAATCCAACAGCTCACCGACGAGATACAACCCGCGGACGAGTTTGGATTCCATCGTGCGGAAGTTCACCTGTTCCAACGGCACACCACCCGCCGTCACCTCCGCATAGTTCCACCCGCGGTCGCCCGCGACCGGAAACCGGAACCGCGTCAAGGCCTGCACGATCCGCTCACGGTCTTCCCGCGTCACCTGGCCGGCCGCCCCTTCCGCCTCGCAGCCAGCCCATGCGCACAAGGCTTCCGCAACTCGTTCCGGCACCACGATTGCGAGCGTTCTGACCAGTGACCGGCGTGGATGGAGCACCGCTTCCTCCTTGAGCCAGGCACGCGCGAGCTCGGGCGTCCGGCCGGGCAGCAGATTGCCGTACAGATCGACCCGCCTGCCGTCGCAGGCGGCCCTGGTCCAGACCCGGCTGGCGTCCATCACGACCGGGCCGCTGATGCCGAAATGAGTCCAGAGCAAACTTCCTGTTCGGCGGTCGACCGCGCAGCCGTCCACCACCGTAGTCAGTTCCACCGAGTGCGACACACCGGAGACGGTCTGATGAAACATCGCCGGCTCCAACCGGAGGGGCACCAGCGCAGGCACGGTCGGCGTGACCTCATGACCCAGTGCGCGCACCAGATGGTAGCCGAACCCGTCGCTTCCAGTCCTCGGGAGCGAACGCCCCCCGGTCGCGAGCACCACCAGGCTCGCCTCCATCCGGCCTCGGGAGTGCCGGAGGACAAAGCCACCGCGGGCATCCGCCCGGTGCTCCAAACCGACGACCCGATGATCCGGCTGAATGGTGATGGCCAAGGCTCGGCAGCGAGCCAGTAGAGCGTCGACGACTGTGCGCGCCCGGTCGGTGACGGGAAACAACTTCCCGGTATCTTCCCGTTTCAACGGCACTCCCATGGAAGCAAACCATTCGATCGTGGCCGGCACGCGACAGGCCGCCAACACGTTTTTAATGATATGCGGGTTGCCGAAAAAGTCGGCGGCCGTAACCACGTCATGCGTCACATTGCACCGACCTCCACCAGAGACGAGCATTTTGGCCCCCAGCGCCTTCGCGCCGTCGAGAAGGATGATGCGGGCCGACGGGTTCCGCTCGGCGGCCGCGATGGACGCGGCGAGTCCGGCCGCCCCGCCGCCGACGACCGCCAGATCGATCGAGGCCGCCCTCGCGCACGGCTGCGTTTCATCAACGCGGTGTGTCATTTATCCTGCCATCATGGTGTCGTGACCGGGCCCACACCGACCCGACCATCCTGACACCGCCACATGAGCGGCCGACCGGATTCAGGGGAGTTGCTAGCTTGCAGGCTGCTGTCGGTCGGCTATCATGACCCATGGATCCGGAACGCCTTCGCGCGAAACTCCATCGGGCGCGACGACTTTCGCTCGACTGGGTGCGCCGTGGGGGCGATCAGTACGACGTGGTCGAGACACTCACGCTATGTCACTGGTTGTTGGACCATGAACAAGTTCGCGCCGGAGAACGCGTGCTCGACGGCTTGCTCGTGCGATTGCAAGAGGATCCCTTCGTAACTGAGTGTGCTTCCGCCGCATAGCCGGTCACTCCCCCAATGCCCCATTCCGCCGGCGGCCGAAATCGAAGCCGGCTCGCGGATATATATATGGAGGTTTGTCATGCCGCTCTTGTCGAAGGAGGACGTGCAGTCCATTATCAAAACGCCGGAAGGCCCCTCCGTGTCGATCTTTCTCCCGACACATCGGGCGGGTCCCGAGATACAACAGGACCCCATCCGTCTTAAAAACCTCCTGCGGCAGGCGGAACGCCAACTGATCGAAAACGGTACACGCGCAACGGACGCGCGAGACTTACTGGCGCCGATCGGCGCGCTGCTGGACGACGCCGTCTTTTGGCGACATCAAGCGGACGGCCTGGCGATTTTTCGTTCGCGAGAGCTCTTTCGAATCTATCGCGTACCCCTCACCTTACAGGAATTCGTGGCGGTCTCCGATCGTTTTCTCGTCAAACCGCTCTTGCCCCTTTTGATCAACGATGCCCGCTTCTTCATCCTGGCACTCAGTCAGAACGCGGTGCGTCTCCTGGACTGTTCGCGCGATGAGGTGCATCCCATCGCGCTGCCCGACATCCCACAGAGCATGCAAGAATCTCTTCCCGACGGGCCCGAACCACAACTGCAGTTTCATAGTCAGCCGGTCGGTGGTCGAAACTGGCAAACCCACTTCCACGGACATGGGGCCGGAGCCGACGATGCGGAGGCCGTGAATCTCACACGGTATTTTCAGCGCCTCGACGGCGGGTTGAAAGGCGTCCTCAGAGATTCGTCCGCTCCGCTGATCCTCGCCTGCGTTGAATACCTTGCCCCTCTCTTTCGGGAAGTCAGCGGGTATCGCCCTCTCATGGAGCAGATCATATCCGGCAATCCGGACGGTCTCAAGGATGCGGAGCTGCATGAGAAGGGATGGCGCCTTGCGGAGCAGTATTTCCGGCATGCGCGGGAACAGGCGACGGCGGCCTATCAGGACGGTCTGTCGAAAGGTCGCGCGGGACACGCGCTCAAAGAAGTCTTGACCGCGGCGTGGCAAGGCCGAGTGGCGACGCTGTTCCTTCCGCTCGGCATCCACTGCTGGGGCCGCTTCGAATTCGAAACGATGGACGTGACCGTTCATGACGCCGAACAGCCGGGAGACGACGAACTGTTGGACGCGGCTGCAATACAGACCTTGACGCAAGGAGGAACCGTCTATAGTGTCACACCGGACGAGATGCCCAGCCACGATCTGCTCGCGGCCGTCTATCGATATTGAGCGTACCCTGGTCGTACCGGCGTGAGGAACTGTTGGCGATTATTACATCCGGGTGTCCGTGCCGTTCCCTTCGTGTTGGTCGCGGCCGTCGGCATGGTGTCGTGTTATCCGCTGGTCCGCATCGGCCCCTCGGCGCATATCATCGATCTCGACCGACGCGAACAGGGCCAGCAGAACATCGAGGCGGTGCGAGCTTTTCAAAGCGATCGCGACCGGGGCTCTCCTGGGTCAGGTGAGGACGTATCGCGGGACGAGCCGGCCAGAGAACGCGAGTAGGAAAGGATCGGCTCGGGACGGACGGAGCCAGCCTACTGTTGATGGAGCGCAATTTCCCGGCGCAGTCCAGCCAGGCGCTCCTTCAAGATGGGGTCAGAGACGCCGGTCAACGTCTCCGATTCCAGAACCGCGCGAGCCTCCGGCCACCGTGCTTGCCGGACATAGACGCTGGCCAAGGTTTCCATGATGTAGGGATGCAACTCCGTCGGCTGTCCAAGGGCCTGTTGCGCCAGCTGCTCGGCTCTGTCCAAACGCTGATCGCTCGACAGATACACCATGGCCAGGTTGTTCGCGGCGCCGGGATGACTGGGGTCAATCTCGAGCACCCGCGTGTAATGCTGTTCAGCAGCGGCCCACTGCTGCTGTTCAAACGCGATATTGCCGAGCGCCATCCACGCCGGCACCGACCGCGGCTCGTGCCGAACGACTGCCTCATATTCCCGAGCAGCCGGTTTCAACTCCCCCTGCCGAAGATACGTGGCTCCCAAGACGGCATGTTCCTCCGGAGTCAACGGATCGTGCCCCGGTGTGTGCCCGGTCAAGGACGAGCATCCGCCCACCAGGAGACCGAGTCCCGTCACCACCAGACAAACACGGAATCCCCTTGGTCTGGTCACTAGGCCTCCGCGGGCGGCTGAACCACCAAGGTCCAAGAATTTGTTTTCTCCCACGCTTCGAGGAACTGTCGATACGGCATCCGCCGGTTCGCTGTTCTCCCGTCGTGCAGGATAACGTCGGAGGTGCGGGTATCGAGCCCCACGACGACGACAAAGTGAGGCAGGGGAAACCACGCATAGCCGAGATCAAGAAAGGCGATGACCGGCCGGTTCCGCCGTAGGAGCGCCTCCAGATCCTGTAACGACCCGCTGCGCATTTCTGCCTTGAAATGCCGAGCCTGTGCGTAGGACCACATATCCATGCCTAACGTTCCGCTGAGGCGAGGGGAATAGATGGCTTCGGCGATGTCGTCGGGGGTGCTCCGATCTCCCCAATAATTCAAGACAGATGCGAGGGACACCGGGCCACAATGATATGTTTGCTGATGAAAGAACGGCACTCCCGCGACGTACAGATCGGCCTGATCGTTCGCGGCCGAGCGAGACCCGGCCGCGCCCGTGAGCGAGCACCCTGTGGCGAACACTCCCACCCAGAGGACGCCCGTCGCCGTCCAGACGGCGCACCGCGTCATCATCGGACGCCTGCGAGTCCCAGAATCGCGAGAATCACCACGATGGCGCCGATGATCGCCAAGATCAGCACCAGCGCCCCGCCCGGTTGCAAGCCATCGAGGTTTTGCGCCACTTCATGCAGTTGATCATCGCTCAACGTCGCCAACCGTGCTTGGACGTCGCTCGGCGTCAGCCCCGCATCGATGAGTCGCTGCGCCACGAGCTTGGACTCCAGAGTCGCTTGGATAGTTTGGAGATCGGCCGCGCGGGACGTCACCACCGGTCCGGGATCGGAGGGGATCAGCATGGCCGTCGAGGAATCGGGCAGACATCCGATGGCGATAAGCCAGACACTCACATACACCATGAGCACACGTGTGCAATGCTGTCGCATAAGAGACCTCCTAAATAAATTGAGTAGACCTGACAACCTACACGGAAAATACTAGTTCAAGACCTGACTCTTCAACGGTGCAAGAGATGGGCCGTCCTGGATGCTTGCGGGATGTGCATTGTTCCGCGCGGGGCCGCCGGCAGCGAGGACAACCTGTCCAAGCCGAAAGACAAGCTTTCCCAGGAGGCATCAGAAAGCCGTCCGCACATCGGCGTATGTGTGTCAACGTCCTTCAGGAAGGTTTGGCATCGGGCGGCAGCTGGAGGACCCGAGCCCTCCCGGATTGTGCCCGCCGCAATCCCAGTCGGAGACGATCGAAATATAAATAGATGACCGGTGTGGTGTAGAGCGTGAGTAACTGGCTGACCAGCAAGCCCCCCACGATCGCGATCCCGAGCGGCTGCCGGAATTCCGACCCGACCCCGGTTCCCAACGCCAGCGGGAGCGCGCCCATCAAGGCCGCCATCGTCGTCATCATGATGGGACGCAAGCGCATGAGACAGGCTTGGTAAATGGCCTCCTCCGGTGATTTGCCGTGCTTCCGCTCGGCCTGTACCGCGAAGTCGATCATCATAATCGCATTCTTCTTCACGATGCCGATCAGCAAGACGATCCCGATCAACGCGATCATGCTCAGTTCCGTGTTGAAGGCCAGCAAGGCGAGCAGCGCGCCCACGCCGGCGGATGGCAGCGTGGACAAAATCGTCACCGGATGGATGTAGCTCTCGTAGAGGATACCCAGAACAAGATAGACGGTGAGGAGTGCGGCGGCAATCACCAGGGGCTGGGCCTCGACGGAGGCCCGGAAGGCTTTCGCGGTGCCCTCGAAGCTTCCCTGCACCTCGGCCGGCAAGCCGATCTCCGACATGGCGTGTTCGATCGCGCTGATGGCGTCATCCAGCGAGACGCCGGCGGCCGTGTTGAAGGACAGGGTGATGCCCGGAAACTGTCCGTGATGGTTCACGGACAATAGTGTTGGCGAGGATTCGAACCGTGCGACGGCGCTCAGCGGAACCTGCGCTCCGGACGCCGAGCGCACGTAGAGGGTTTGCAGAGTGGAGGGGTCTTGCCAGAATCGCGGGGCGACTTCCATGACCACATGGTACTGAGTCAGCGGGGAATAAATGACGGCCACTTGGCGTTGGCCAAAAGCATCATACAAGGTGTCGTCGATGAGCTGCGGCGTGAGGCCCAGCCGGGAGGCCGTGCTCCGGTCGTAGACGACCAGGGACTGGAGCCCTTGGTCTTGCTGATCGCTGTTCACGTCGGCAAGCTCCGGCAGGGTGCGCAAGTGCTGCTCGACCTTACGCCCCCACGTGCGCAACTCCTCCAAATCGACACTTCGCAGAGTGTATTGGTATTGCGCGCTGCTCGCGCGCCCCCCGATCCGCAAATCCTGAATCGCCTGCAAATACGTCGGAGCGCCCGGAATATTGCCGAGACTGCCGCGCAGCCGGGCGATCACCTGATCCGTCGTGAGACGGCGCTCCTCAATCGGTTTCAAGCCGATGAAGATGCGCCCGAAATTGCCGCTGCTGAAGCCTGACACCGTCCCGACAGCCGGGTCGCGCTGGACGATCTCGACGACCTCGGCAAGCTTTTGACTGATGGCCTGAAACGAAATGTCCTGCGAGGCCTGGATGTTTCCGAAGAGACGGCCGGTATCCTGCTGGGGGAACAATCCTTTCGGAATGACCACGTAGAGGTAGAGGCTGAGTCCCATGGTGATGACCGTCAGCGCCAACATGCTGCGCGGATGCCGCAGCACCCAGCCCAAACTGCTCCCGTATCCGCCGCGCAGGCCCTCGAAGGCCCAGCCGGTGACGCGATACCACCACCCATGAGGGGTCGAGTGCTCGGACCGTAGGAATGTGGCGCACAGCATGGGGGTCGTAGTCAGCGAGACAAGCAGCGAAAACAGGACGGCCACACACAGCGTGACGGCAAACTCGCGAAACAGCCGGCCCAGCACTCCCCCCATCAGCAACAGGGGCAGGAACACCGCCACCAAAGAAAAGGTCATCGCGCAGACCGTGAAGAGGATTTCTTTGGATCCCCGCATCGCCGCCCCAAACGACGGCATCCCTTGTTCCCGGTAGCGGTTGATGTTCTCAAGCATCACGACCGCATCGTCCACGACGAAACCGGTGGCAATGGTCAATGCCATGAGCGAGAGGTTGTCCAAACTATATCCGCAGAGATACATCACGCCGAAGGTGGAAACGAGCGAGACCGGCACCGCCAAGGTGGGAATCAGCGCGGCTCGCGGCTCGCGGATGAAAAAAAAGACG
Source organism: uncultured Nitrospira sp. (assembly GCA_964416255.1). Taxonomy (GTDB): domain Bacteria; phylum Nitrospirota; class Nitrospiria; order Nitrospirales; family Nitrospiraceae; genus Nitrospira_D. The sequence continues at coordinate 31,515 of CAYQDJ010000008.1, forward strand.
ACGAGGGTTACGAGGACGACGGACAACAGCATCGTCCGTTCGACGTCGTACAGCGAAGCCCGAATGACCGGCGACCGGTCCACCACCACCGAGAGGGACACACTTCCGGGGAGCGACGCCTCCAGTTGCGGTAGCAGGGCGTGAATCCGATCCACGGTCGCGATGAGATTCGCCCCGGGCTGCCGCCGAATCATAATCGTCACGGCCGGTGTGCCGTTGACCAGTCCGATGGTCCGCAAGTTTTCCACGGAATTCTCGACCGTTGCCACGTCCGCGAGCCGGACCGCTCGGCCATCCCGGTAGGCCACGACCAACGGCAGATAGTCGTCGGCGTGGTGGAGTTGGTCGTTGACGAGGATCTCCCACGTGCGGGCTCCGTCGGTCAACTGGCCCTTGGGCCCATGGGCATTCGTGCCGCTGAGCAGCTGCCGGACATCGCCCAGTCCGATCCCGTACTTGTCCAGGGACATCGGATTCACTTCCACCCGCACCGCCGGCATGGCGCCGCCTTCCACGTACACATGCCCCACCCCGTCGATCTGGGAGAGCTTCTGCTGAAGAATACTCGTGGCCGCATCGTACAACCGGCCTCTCCCCACGATCTCGGAGGTCAAGGCGAGGATCAGGATCGGCGCATCGGCCGGATTGGTTTTGTAGAAATACGGCGCGTAAGGCAGGGTCGCCGGCAGATCAACACGCGCCGCATTGATCGCCGCTTGGACGTCGCGGGCGGCCCCGTTGATGTCCCGGTCGAGTTCGAACTGCAGCACGATCGACGTATTGCCGAGCGCGCTGCTGGAGGTCATTTCCATCACGCCCGCGATGCGGGCCAATTGGCGCTCCAACGGAGCCGCCACCGCGCTGGCCATGGTCTCGGGGCTCGCGCCCGGCAGATTGCTCCCCACGACGATCGTGGGAAAATCCACGTGCGGGAGCGCGGCCACGGGCAGAAACTGAAAGGCGATCGCCCCAACGAGCGTGATGCCGATCGTCAGCAACGTGGTTGCGACCGGCCGGGTGATGAAAATGGCGGAGAGATTCATGCCGGGTTCTGGGAGGGAACCCCATCCCGCTCGGCCCCGCCCCGGATTCTCCGGACCCGTCGAGCCACTCGATCAAAGGCCAGGTAGACCACCGGCGTCGTGTAGAGTGTCAGGACCTGACTCAACAGCAGTCCGCCGACGATGGTCAGGCCGAGCGGCCGGCGCAACTCCGATCCCACGCCCCCCCCGATGGCCAAGGGAAGCGCCCCCAGCAGGGCCGCCATCGTCGTCATCATAATCGGCCGAAAGCGCAACAGACAGGCGTCGAAAATCGCCTCCTCGGGCGGCTTTCCTTCCCTCCGTTCCGACTCCAAGGCAAAGTCGATCATCATGATGGCATTCTTCTTGACGATGCCGATCAACAGAATGAGGCCGATCAGCGCAATCACGCTGAACTCCACCCGAAAGATCAGCAGCGCCAGAAACGCCCCGACGCCCGCGGAGGGCAGGGTCGACAGAATCGTCAGAGGATGGGTATAGCTCTCATAGAGGATCCCCAGCACGATATACACGGTGACGATCGCCGCAAGAATCAACCACGGCTGATTCGTGAGGGAAGATTGGAAGGCCTGCGCGGTGCCTTGAAAGGTCCCGCGGATGCTCCGCGGCAATCCGATATTCTGCGCCGTCCGGGTGATCGCCGTCACCGCGTCGCCCAGGGCGCGCCCCGGCGCCACATTGAACGAGACAGTCACGACGGGGAACTGTCCCTGACGGCTCACCACCAGCGGGGTGGTCGTTTCGGCAACCTGCGTGAACACGTTCAGCGGCACCTGTCCTCCCGCCGCAGACCGGACGTCGAGGAACTGCAGCGCCTGGGGACCCTGTTGGAACTCGGGCATCACTTCGAGAATCACGCGATACTGATTGAATTGCGTGAACATCGTGGACACCTGCCGCTGGCCGAACGCGTTGTAGAGGGTATCGACGATGCGTTGCGGGGTGATCCCCATGCGCGAGGCGGTGTTGCGATCGATCACCAGCGTCGCCGCCAATCCCCCCTCCTGCTGGTCGCTGCTCACGTCGCGCACTTCGGGGATCCGCTGCATCGCCTCGACCAGCCTGGGCGCCCATTGGCGCAGCTCCTGGGGATCCGCGTCCTCCAGCGCATACTGATACTGTGTCCGGCTCACACGGTCTTCCACCGTGAGGTCCTGCACGGGCTGCATGAACGCCGTGATGCCCTCGACGTTCGCCAGCGCCTCATCCAGCCGCTGGATGACGGCGCTCGCGTTGATCCCTCGTGCTTCGAACGGGATCAGATTGATCTGAAGGCGCCCGCTGTTAAGCGTGGTATTCGTGCCGTCGACGCCGATGAAGGAGGAGAGGCTCGCGACCGCAGGATCCTTCAAGATGGCGGCAGCCAACGCCTGCTGCCGTTCGGCCATCGCCGGAAACGAGATCGATTGCGGGGCCTCGGAGACGGCCACGATCACGCCGGTATCCTGGATCGGGAAAAAACCTTTGGGCACGACCGCATACAGCACCACCGTCAGCAGCAGCGCAATTCCGGCCACCACCAGCATCGCCGGTTGCCGGTCCAACACCCATCGCAAGGTGCGACCGTAGGCGGCGATGATGCGATCGAATCCTTGCTGAGACACACGGTAGAACCGGCTCTGCTCCGCCGTCGTCGTGCGGCGGAGCCACCGGGCGCACATCATGGGCGTCAAGGTCAGCGACACCAGCGCGGAAATTACAATCGTCACGCTGAGGGTGATCGCGAACTCGCGGAACAGCCGGCCCACGACGTCCCCCATGAACAGGAGGGGAATCAGCACGGCGACGAGGGACACCGTTAACGACAGGATGGTGAAGGCGATCTGTCTGGCCCCCTTGATCGCGGCTTGGACCGGCGGATCGCCCCGTTCGATGTAGCGGGCGATGTTCTCGATCATGACGATGGCGTCGTCGACCACGAACCCCGTCGAAATCGTCAACGCCATTAACGTCAGATTGTTCAGGCTGAAACCCATCAGATACATGACGCCGAAGGTGCCGATCAGCGACAACGGCACCGAGGCGGCAGGGATGACGGTCGCGGACAGCGTGCGGAGAAACAAAAAAATCACGAGGATCACCAGCACCACGGCCAGCATCAACTCGACCTGCACATCCCGGACCGAAGCACGGATGGAAATGGTTCGGTCCGTCAGCACGCTGACCTGAACGGAGGACGGGAGCGTGCTCTGCAACTGCGGCAGCAGCGCCTTGATGCGATCGACGACCTCGATGACGTTGGCGCCGGGCTGCCGCTGGATGTTGACGATCACCGCCGGCATCTCGTTCATCCAGGCGGCCTGTTTGACGTTTTCGACGTCGTCGATGACCTCGGCGACGTCGGCCAAGTGGACCGGCGCCCCGTTGCGATAGGCGACCAGCAGGGGGCGATATTCCTCGCTCGTGAGCAGCTGATCCGTGGCGTTCAGGATCGACGCTCGCTGCGGGCCGTCGAAGCCTCCCTTGGCCTGATTGACGTTCGCCGAGGCCACGACCGCCCGCACATCTTCCAGGGTCAGGCCGTAGGCCGACAACGCTCTCGGGTTTGCGCGAATTCGCACGGCGGGCCGCTGTCCCCCGCTCAGGCTCACCAGCCCCACTCCGGAGACCTGCGAAATCTTCCGGACGAACCGGGTTTCGGCGAGATCTTGCACTTGAGGCAGCGGCAACGTCGGGGACGTGAGGGCCAGAGTCAGAATGGGGGCGTCGGCTGGATTGACCTTGTTGTAGATCGGCGGGCTGGGGAGATCGCGGGGAAACAGGGTGGACGCTGCGTTGATGGCGGCCTGGACCTGCTGTTCGGCCGCATCCAAATCCAGGTCCAGGCTGAACTGCAAGGTGACGACCGAACTGCCGCTCGAGCTGGCGGACGTCATCTGCGTCAGTCCCGGCATTTGCCCGAACCAGCGTTCGAGCGGCGCGGTCACGAACGACGCCATGACGTCAGGACTCGCCCCGGGATAAAAGGTCACCACTTGAATGGTCGGGTAATCGACTTGGGGGAGAGCGGAGACGGGCAACAGACGATAGGCGATGGCCCCGGCCAACAACAGCGCGGCCATCGACAAGGCCGTGGCGACCGGGCGCAGAATGAACGGCCTGGAGGGATTCACGATCGCACGCCTCCAGGACTGGTTTCGTTGGTCGTCCGCTTGGGGTCCTGGGCCGGGTCGATGGGCTGGTTGCGAATGTTTACGGGGCTGCCCTCCCGCAACTTCTCGGCGCCTTCCACGACGACCAATTCGCCGGCAGACAAGCCTTGGTCGATGGATGCGTCCTCTCCCTGGGTAACCCCGAGGGTCACGGGCCGGACTTCGACGGTTCGATCCGTTTTAACGAGGTAGACGAAGGGGCCCTTCGCTCCCCGCTGGACGGCGGACGACGGCACCACCGTCGCCCCATGTTTGACATCTAGACGGAGCCGGGCATTGACAAACTGATTGGGAAACAAGTGGCCATCGTCGTTCGGAAAGACCGCCTTAAGCCGCACCGTCCCCGTCGTCGGATCGATCTGATTGTCCACCGTCAACAACGTGCCCGTCGCCAGGACCCGCTTCTGCTCCCGATCAAACGCCTCGACGGGCAACGGCTCCCCCGCATTGAGCTTATCGAGGACGGCGGGGAGATCGTCTTCGGCAATGGTGAACACGACTGAAATTGGTTGGAGCTGCGTGATGACCAACAACCCGTTCACATCGTTCGCGCGAACCAGATTGCCTTCATCGACAAGACGCAATCCAATCCGTCCGCCGATGGGAGCGGTGATGCGGGCATAGGCCAACTGCAACTTGGCGTCATCGATAATCCCCTGATCGGCCTGGACGATACCTTCAAGCTGGCGAACCATCGCCTCTTGGGTGTCGACCTGTTGCTTGGGGACATAGCCCTGCTGATACAGCCCCCGGTAGCGTTGGAGATCCAGGTGGGCATTTTTGAGCGCAGCCCGATCGCGAACCATCTGCCCTTCCGCCTGAGTCAACTGCACCTCGAAGGGGCGCGGGTCGATCTCGGCCAGCAGGTCTCCGCTGCGAACAATTTGGCCTTCTTGAAACGAGACCCGCATCAAATGCCCGTCGACTCGACTCCTGACCGTCACGGTATTGAGCGGAAGGACCGACCCGAGCCCGTTAAGATAGACGCCGATGTCGTCGGTCCTCGCGGCGGCCACCAGCACCGGGATGGTCCGCTCTGTGGGGCGGGGCGCTTGACCGGCACCCGTCGACTCGTCCCCCGAGGTGGCCAGCAAGGCGTACCCGCCTAAGGCCAGGAGACACGCCACGAAGAGTCCGAGCACCCATCCTCGGACAATGGCGGCAAAGTGTTTAGATTCCGGCAACGTGTTGTTCCCTTGTTCGGGGGCCTCGGATCGCCGCCTGGTTCTGCGAGACGATCGTCCGTGTTTCCATCAATTCAGAGGGATCCCAAGAGTCAGTCAGTTCGTACCTACGCCGATGCACCTCTGCCCGGCTCACCCAACTGAGTCTCGTCACGTTGTCCAGTCCAGAGGTTCGGACCACTCGAGGGAGATAGAAGATCAACCTTATACGCACACCCGCATTGGACTCAAGTGGACTATTCCCGCATCATTAGAGAAGTTCCTGCGTGAGACGGTCCGGACCCGGCCAGGCCCGGTCGTTCGGCCGACTTCAGTATCATAGGCTTTCTTCTCCTCAAGACACTAGCTCTGGGAAATTTGGCGAAACTCCGACCGGTCGGCATTTGTGAGGACGATGTCCTTGCATCCTCAAGCCATGCTACCCTTACGCGGATTATGGCCATGCAGGACACGAGCGACCCGGCGCCTGATGCCTCCTCCCCTGCGACGCGAAGCGACCTCTCCGAGTGGGCGACCTGGCCGGATGAGCAACTGCTGGATCTTCGACTCTGCGAGCTCGATCTGACAATCGCCGGCAGCAGTCTTGAAGAGCGCATCACGCAGCTCTACCAAGAGCTCGACGGGCGAGGCCTTCGCTTTCACCCCCATTTCTGGCTGTCTGATGAATGGTTCTGTCCAGATGAGGTCCCCGGCATTGCGATCCCCTTCTATCTCGCCCATCCTCGCCTCGCCAAACTCGAATTGACCCAAATGCTGGAGGTGGAAGGAGGCGATCCGGACTCCTGCATGCGCATTCTGCGGCATGAGGCGGGCCATGCCATCGAAAACGCCTTCCGACTGCGGCGGCGGCGGCATCGACGGGAACTGTTCGGAAACAGCTCCGTCCCGTATCCCGAGGATTATTCGCCCAAGCCATACAGCAAGAGCTTCGTGCTACACCTTGACTCGTGGTATGCGCAAAGCCATCCCGACGAGGACTTTGCCGAGACCTTCGCCGTCTGGCTGACCCCGCACTCTCAGTGGGATACGCGGTATACCGGCTGGCCGGCGCTCAAGAAACTTCAGTATATGGATCGGCTGATGCAAACGCTGGTCGGCCGGCCTCCCCTCAACGCCTCCACGGAGGAAGTCGATCCACTCCGGCGGTTACGCACCACCCTGCGGCGGCATTACAAGAAAAAACGCCGGCATTACGGAGTCGATCGTCCGAATTTCAATGACCGCGATCTGCAGCGATTCTTCTCCGACGCGGCCGACCACGCCGGTCACATGACGGCCACCCGCTTCCTCATGAAGATTCGGAAACCGGTGCGCCGCCTCGTGGCCGGGTGGACGGGTGTCTACCAATACACGATCGATCAGGTGTTTGAAGACATCATTGCGCACTGCCGCGCGCGGAATCTCCACCTCTCTGTTCCGGAGGAGTTGGCCAAACAAGAGTTTACGATCTTCTTGACGGTGCAAGCGATGAACTATGTCCATGCCGGCGGCCGGCGGGTGGCGCTGTGAAGCCGCTCAAAGTCCTGGTCTTGATGCACAAGCACCTGGTACCGCCGTCAGACACGTCCGGCCTCGACACTCAGGAGGCCGAGTGGAAAACCGAGTTCGACGTCCTGACGACGCTGCGAACAATCGGCCACCAGGCCGAGCCCTTGGGGGTGGAACAAGATCTCGGCATCATTCGCAGCACGATCGACGATTGGAAGCCCCACATTGTCTTCAACCTGCTCGAGGCCTTTCACAATGTGAGTCTCTTCGAACCGAACGTGGTGAGCTATTTGGAATTGCTGCGCATTCCGTATACCGGCAGTAATCCCCGCGGCCTGCTGCTCGCCAAAGACAAGGGCCTCTCCAAGAAGCTCATGGCGTATCATCGCATTCCGATGCCGGAGTTCGCCATCTTCCGCCGCGGACGGACGATCCGTGTGCCGAAGCGCCTCACATTTCCACTGATCGTGAAATCGCTGACGGAGGAAGCTTCGATCGGCATCTCGCAGGCGTCGGTGGTCGGGGACGAGCAGAAGCTGCGCGAGCGGATCGGGTTTGTTCACGAGAGCATCGGGACGGATGCCCTGGTCGAACAATTCATCGACGGCCGGGAGCTCTACGTAGGGGTGATCGGCAACCAACGACTGCGAGTCTTTCCCGTGTGGGAAATGCAATTCACCAAGATGCCAGACGACGTGCACCGGATCGCCACGGAGCGGGTCAAATGGAGCACCAAGTATCAGGAGAAATACGGCATCCACACAGCGGAGCTGAAAGACGCGCCCGACGGGGCCGAGCAACGCATGCAGCATCTCTGCAAACGCGTCTACCGCTCGTTGGAGTTGACCGGGTACGCGCGGATAGATCTGCGGTTGGACCAAGCCGGCAACATCTATGTGCTGGAGGCCAACCCGAACCCCCAAATCGCCCAAGCCGAAGACTTCGCCGAATCCGCCAAACGAGCGGGGGTGTCGTATGAACAGCTGCTCCAGCAAATCCTCACGCTAGGCCTTCGGTGGCGGCCGGAACGCAATGGGTGAACATCCCGTGGACACACGCGTCTGCCGGCCGTTGACAAACGGTCAGAAATCCGTAAAATGCGACTCATCTTCTTCCCGCCTTTCTGTCCTTCTCGGTGCATACGTTTTCCGGATCCCGGTCCGACCACAGGGGTGTCCTGCAGATGCCCGACGCGTCGTGGAGCAACGAGGTCTATCATCTCACCTTGGAGGGACATGATGAGCTTGTCCAAGTACGGGATTGTCACCTGTCCATGTTGCGAGCACAAGTCCTTGCAGCCCAATGGAGGCTTTTTTACGTGCGCGACCTGCGGGCTCGCCATAACGACGCAGGCCCTCGCACGAATCGTCCGGCATCCCGCTGATCCCGCTTCGTCCGACGCAGCCATCATCACCGTGTCGAACTGACTTGGCCTTTCACCTAGCGGTGGGTGAACTCGGAGCCATCCGCCATGGGTCTGACCTCCGTTCACAACGACGGGCGCGCACTGGCAGCAACAACTGGTTTGTATCTCATGATCGTGGGCCTGGCGGCGGCCGTGTTCACCATCGAAGTGCGCATGCCGCTGGGGTTTACGCCATGGCTCCTTTATGTGGTGCCGCTAGGACTCACCTATTGGGCGCGCTACCTGTACGCTCCGCTGATCGTCGCCGCCCTGTGCACGACCCTCATCCTGCTCGGCTATGTCCTCTCGCCCACTGGGGCGGCCGCGCCGATTGCCCTAACCAATCGCGTCTTCGGCATCGTGACCTTCTGGATTCTGGGCGTGTTCATCCTGCGGCATAAGCTGCTCGGTGATCGACTTTCCCGGCTGACCGACAGTCTCGCCGCCGAACTCGCGGACCGAACACGGGATCTCGGCCTGGCCGTCAGCGCGCTTCAGCGGGAGGTGGAGCGCCGACAGCAAGGAGAGGGCGCGCCCGCGGAGGCGGCAGGCACCGACCTCGCGCATCACGTCTCCCATGTCCTTACGGCGGAAAGCCGACGGCTTCAGGAACAGATGACCCGGTACGCGCGGTTACAAGCGCCGGAACCGGAAACCGAAGAGCGGTTGGACGCCACGAGAAATGAACTGGTGCAGCTGGGACACAGGCTCGAACAATTGCAGCGAGAGTTGCTCAAGAATGAAGACTCGTGACCCCATCTCTTCTGATTCCAGACAGGTGTCACTTCCTTCCCCTCTCGCACGTGTGGGACTCGACGAGGCTTATCGCCTTCCCTTCCGACGCGTGCGGGATGCCCCGATCCCCAGCTCTTCGACCAACACCCGAAGCGGTTCGGCCACCGACCAGGCCTGCGCCGGACACCCGCGGGGCTCGTGGGGCGCGTTGCCGTCGAAGATCTCCGACACCTGGCCGAGACAGGCGTGATCCAGATGTGCGGCCAGTCCATTTAAGAATCCCCGGGCCCGGGTTTTTTGGGCGCGGCGCGCACCGTGGACCCTCAGCCAGGCCGTCACAAACACGCCGAGCAAAAACGGCCAGACCGTTCCTTGATGATACGCCCCGTCTCGTTGCACGACACCGCCGTGATAGTGCGCCTGATACCGAGGATCCGTCGGTGCCAGGGTGCGCAGGCCGACCGGCGTGAGCAAGTGCGCCTCCACCGCCTCCACGACGGAACGCGCCTGCTCCCCACTCAGCAACTCATCGCAGAGTGCCAGCGCATAGAGCTGATTGGGTCGCAAGGACGGATCGTCTCCGTCTGGTCCGTCGATCACATCGTAGAGATACCCGCCCGCTTCATACCAAAACCGAGCTCGGAACGAGGCGGTGGCGCGACGGCGATCCCGACGGCAGGTGTCGGCCACCACACCCTGGCCGAACAACTCCGCCAACGATTCGCCGACCGACAGCGCGCGGATCCAGAGCGCTTGCATCTCGACCGGCTTGCCCTGCCGCGGAGTGACGACCCAGTCTCCGACTTTGGCATCCATCCAGGTGACTTGCACACCGGCCTCTCCGCCGGTGATCAGGCCATCGTCGTCCATGCGAATCTGGTAGCGCGTCCCTTCCCGATAGCCCGCCAAGATGGCTTGCACCGCCGGCCAGGCAATGGTTTCGACGCGGGCGCGATCTCCGGAATAGATCAGATAGCGTTCCACGGCGTGGACGAACCAGAGCGATGCATCCATCGTGTTGTACTCCGGGACTCCGCCGGCGTCCGGAAACCGGTTCGGGACCATGCCGCGCGAGATGACCTGGGCAAAACTTGCGATGACCTGCCATGCGGTCTCATACCGGCCGGTCACGAGACAGAGTCCGGGCAGCGCAATAAAGGCATCACGCCCCCAATCGATGAACCAGGGATATCCGGCCAGAACGGTGTGGCCCGCGCCTCGAACGGCGACATAGGCCTGGGCGGCGGACCAGAGCCGTGTCCCGAATGAATCCCCTGTGGGAGCCGTGCGCATCGCTCGACGGCGCCGGCGCTCGAGGAGCGCCAGCTGGTTTGTGTTCAGAGAACCGCTGCCGTCGGTGGTCAAGGCGAGGGTCGCGGCCGTACCACGAACCAGCGAGAAGGACAGCTCTCCGGGGGACCACCAATCCTCTTCACTCTCCAATCCGCGTTCCTGTTCGACGGGCAATTGCAGGCGCCGATACCACTCGGGGTCATGTCGATAGCGGCCCCGGTGCACGGCCCGCACGGGCGGAAGATCCCCGTACGGCCGCCAGCACACCCCTCCTTCCTGCTCGGTGTATCCGGTCGCGAGGACGGCGTTTTCGTGATGCGTCGCATGGTAGTCGCGCCCCGAGAGCATGGGACGGACGCGCAGGACGACGCGGCGGCGCCCGGCGTCGAGGCGCCGCCAGCGGATCACGGTGACGTCGCGGTCGTGCGGCAGAAAGATCTCGCGTTGGATCCGGACATCGCCGACGACGTAGGTCCAGGTCGGCCAGGGGTCGAGCGAAAACTTCGCGCAGGCTTCGTAGCCGGTCGGATGGACCGCCCCGGGGTACAAATTGGTCGAAAGCGGAGTCCGCCCGCCGTGCTGTTCGAGCCATTCCTCCAGATGATTGACGAGGACCACCCGGTCGCCGGGCGGGATGCGTGCCACGAGCAGCAGGGCGTGGTAGCGACGGGTATTGGCGCCGGCGACGGTGCCGGACGCAAAGCCTCCTCGCCCGTTCGTCTCGAGCCATTCCAATCTGAGGGCGCCGTCCAGATTCTGACAGTCCGCCGCGTCGATCGTCACGATCGCCCTCCGTCCTCGTCCGTTACGCACCGCTCTGCTGGATCAGTTTGGCGACGAGCCCAGTCCATCCGGTCTGGTGGCTGGCGCCAAGGCCGGCTCCGTTGTCGCCATGAAAATATTCATAGAAGAGGACCAGCGATTGCCAGTGAGAATCCCGTTGAAATTTTTCGGTCGCTCCGAAGACCGGACGGCGGCCGTCGGCGTCGGGCAGAAAAAGGTGGGTCAGCCGCCGCGACAGCTCGCCCGCGACCTGCCATAGCGTCATGCGCCGCCCTGACCCGGTCGGATACTCCACCTGATAGGAATCGCCAAGAAAGTAATGAAACTTCTGGAGAGACTCAATGAGGAGGTAATTGACCGGGAACCAGACCGGCCCCCGCCAATTGGAATTGCCGCCGAAGAGCCCCGTGCCGGATTCGGCCGGTTCATAATCCACACGATACGGCTGGCCCATCACGGACCACACAAAGGGATGCTGCTGGTGATAGCGCGACAGGGCGCGAATGCCGTAGGGCGAGAGAAACTCTTCCTCGTCGAGCATGTACCGGAGCACGGAGCGCAGGCGATGGCGATTCACCAGCGAAAGAAATCGCCGGACGCCGCCCTCATGGGATTCCGTCTCGAGATGCTGGGCAAAATCCGGCCGGTTTTCGATGAACCACTGCAGGCGATGTTTGAACCGCGGGAGACGGTCGACGAGATCCGACTCCAGCGTTTCGACGGCGAACAGCGGAATCAGGCCGACCATGGAGCGGACCTTCATGTGTCGGGTGTCCCCGTTGGGCATATGGAGCACGTCGTAGAAAAATCCGTCCTCGCGATCCCACAGCTCAATGTTTTCTCCGCCCAGGTGGTTCACGGCCCGGCAGATGTAGACGAAGTGCTCGAAGAATTTGCTGGCCACGTCCTCATACGCGCGATTCTCCCACGCCAGCTCCAATGCGATCTGGAGCATATTGAGACAATACATGCCCATCCAACTGGTCGCGTCCGACTGCTCGAGATGGCCGCCGGTCGGCAGCGGGGCACTGCGGTCGAAGACCCCGATATTGTCGAGGCCAAGAAAGCCGCCTTGAAAAATGTTCTTGCCTTCCGCATCTTTCCGATTCACCCACCAGGTAAAGTTCAGGAGCAGCTTGTGGAAGACGCGCTCCAGAAACACCCGATCACCGACGCCCGTTCTTTTTTTTTCGATCTTGTACACGCGCCATGCCGCCCATGCATGGACCGGCGGGTTCACATCACCAAAGGCCCACTCGTAGGCGGGAATCTGCCCGTTGGGATGCATGTACCATTCGCGCAACATGAGCACGATCTGGTCCTTGGCGAAGGTCGGATCGACGAGCGCGAGCGGGATGCAATGGAACGCCAAATCCCAGGCCGCATACCAAGGGTACTCCCAGGCGTCCGGCATGGAGATCACATCGGCGTTATACAGATGCGTCCAGTCCGCGTTGCGGCCGCGGAGCCGCTGGCGCGGAGGATCCGGCATCCCCGGGTCGCCCTTGAGCCAGCGACTCACATCGTAATGGTAGAACTGTTTGCTCCAGAGGAGTCCGGCAAAAGCTTGGCGCTGGACGGCTCGAACCTCAGGTGTCAGATGCCCCGGCGCCAGGGTGTCATAAAACGCGTCGGCTTCTGCTTTGCGTTGAAGGAACACCGCCTCAAAGTTGGTATCGGTGAAGCGGTCGATGCCGGCGTCGTTCGTGAACCGCAAGCGGAGGGTGGCGGTGCCGGCGGGAGCGACGGTCACGGCATAGTGCGCCGCAGCCTTGCTGCCCGTGCCTTCGGCATTGACGGCGTCCTTCTCGCCCTGGATGACATAATCATGAAAGCTGTCTTTCACATGGCGGGCGCCGGCCCGGTCGCCGTAGAGGCGGCGCGTATTGGTCTCATTCTCCGTAAAGAGCAAGGCCGGGCGTCCCTCGCACAGGAGCCGGCGAAGGCCATACACATCGTGCTGCGTCTCGATCACGCTCACCTGGGGATGGGGCGTTCCTTGCCGAAGACGCGGGCGCCTGATGTCCGACCCCCACGACCAGGTATTGCGCATCCACAACGTCGGCAGCACCGTCAGTTCGGCCGCCTCCGGCCCTCGATTGACGACGTGAATCCGGATGCAGAAATCTTCCGGCGTCGTTTTGGCATATTCTACGAACACGTCGAAGTAGCGGTCTTCGTCGAAGACGCCGGTATCGATGAGCTCATACTCGGGCTCCGCCCGTCCGCGGCGACGATTCTCCTCGACCAGCCTGGCATAGGGGAAGGCGGCCTGCGGGTACTTGTAGAGATAGGTCATGTAGGAATGGGTGGGGGTCGAATCGAGGTAAAAGTAGTATTCTTTGACGTCTTCGCCGTGATTGCCTTCGTTGCCGGTCAAGCCGAAGAGGCGCTCTTTCAAAATCGAATCACGCCCGTTCCACAGGGCCAGCGCAAAACAGATATACTGATGGCGATCGCAGATGCCGGCGAGTCCGTCTTCATTCCAGCGATAGGCCCGAGACCGGGCCTGATCGTGCGGAAAATGTTCCCACGCCGTGCCATCGGGACTGTAATCTTCACGAACAGTGCCCCAGGCCCGTTCGCTCAAATAGGGCCCCCAGCGCTTCCAGTGGCGCCGTCGCTGCGTATCTTCGTCGAGTCGTTGCTGCTCCGCCAAGGACGGGACCGGAGAAGCTGAAGGCGGTGTCTGGGTGACAGCCATGAGACTCCTTGGGCCACTGTATAGACAGAGCCGTCGAGCAGCGCCGTGTCTTACCGGACAGGCTAAGCTTCACCGCGGGTCACCGTCAATGGCGAGGGCGCCTACGGCTCATGGTTGGACAAACCGGACGAGTGTGTAAGATGCGTCGGCGACAACGGACCCACTCCCACTCAGCGCGCGCCTGCGTCTGGGCGCGTCCATCACTCCCAGGAGGTGTGCTATGGCCGGTGCGATGTCAGGAGTCAAAATCGGTGTGGTTCTTGTGCTTCTCATTCTCCTTGGTGTCCTCCATCCGAGCAGCGCTCCCGCAGCGGATCGCGCCAAGCTGCTGAGCGAGCCCGGTGTCTATGGCACCTTCACCGTCTTTCGGCTCGACCATGAATGGCAACGGTTGGATCAACAGACTCGACAGGCCCACCTGGCCGCCTTCAAGAAGGTGGTCGAAGGCCATCAACATTCTCTGGCGATCGACACGTACCTCTTGAGAGGGCTTTCGGATTCTGCCGATTTCATGCTGCGCGTCCACAGCAGGACCCTCATCGACAACCAGCACTTCCTCCTGGACGTGCTGGCGACCCCGTTCGGCCGTTACTTGACCACTCAGACGATCTTGAACGGTCTGTCCAAACAAGCAAACTACGTCCCCAGATTTTCCGAGGCGATGAAAACGGACCTCAAGGCTCCCAGCGAGTCGGGACCCTACGCCGCCGTCATTCCGATTCGGAAAGATGCGGCCTGGTGGACCCTGGAGCACGACCAACGGACGGCCATGATGGAAGAGCATACCCAGGCGGCCTTGCCCTACCACAAGACGGTCAAGCGCAAACTGTATCATTCGACCGGACTCGATGATTTCGATTTCATCACGTACTTCGAGACGGCCAAGGTGGAAGACCTCCACAACTTGGTCCTTGCTTTGAGCCAGGTCAAGGAAGCGCACCATAACAAGCGGTTCGGACATCCTACGCTCCTGGGCACGATCGCCACCATCGATCAACTGACCGACCGTCTGGGCCAGTAACGTCCGTTGGAACGACCCCTGGTGAGGTGGTGCGTCGCTGCCGCCGCACCACCCAGCTCAGTGCGGCCACGACGGGCTGCTTGCGGCACCCCTTCACAGACGGTAGGATAGGTCGACCTCACCAGTGAAGGAGTCGAGCGTGAGCCTCCATGTGGAACGACGCACCGTCGACCTTGCCGGCTATCCCGACCTGGTCGTGATTTACCTTGGGATGCGGGTCAACCGACTCACCGGCCTGAAGACATTGTTGGGTTTTGGTCCCAGAATCGCTCGGGCGGTGGAGGACGAGCCTGACGGGCTGCTGCTGCACGAGAATCTCTTGTGGTCCCTCACTCCCCCGCATGTCGGCATGCGTCAGTACTGGCGGGACTTTGTCTCTCTCGAACGGTGGGCGCGCTCGGACCCACACCGCCGATGGTGGCAGGAATTTCTGCGAAACTCCGGAGGAACCGGGTTTTGGCACGAGGCCTACTTCATGCGCGGCGGCATGGAAGCGGTGTATGACGACATGGGGCACGAGATCGGCTTCCTCCGATTTGCTCCGATTCAACCCGCTCGTGGACCCCTATTTTCTGCGCGCGGCCGGGCTCGGCAGCCCGGAGACCCACCGTTGCCGTCTCCCGTCGAGGATTCTCGCGACACGTAGCCTCTTCGGCTTGCGATCCTTGCGCCGTCCACGCGTGTGGTGTGGATACACGCCCGGCCAGTCGCGGCCGTTCCCTCCGGCTTTACATCATAGGCGGGCTGGCGGACCGTCGGCTCGACGTCCGGCCCATTCATCTCATCCGCATTTACGTATCTTTTACGTGGAGCTAACGGTTCCTGCCCATGCCGGGCGCGGCCCTGTGGTACATAACACTGTCTTTGCGGGCGGTGCACGGAATGGTGAATTGACCGGAGGCACGGCGGGTTGGACTGAGCATCCGGCTTGCAGCGCAACACAAGTGGCGGTGGGCGGCAGAAAAGCGGCGAGTGAAAGTCTACGACTTTCCTCGCCGTTTTTTTAGGGAGCAATGGACCGAGGCCGGCGGTCCAGATGGGTGCGGGCCACTCCCGGCGCCGGGCTTTGAGCAATCCATCGTCGGCTGCGGCGGGGCTACGAGGGCTCTGGAACCGTCACGGTGATTTGACGAATGGCGAGATACAGGTGCTCGACGGCCGCTTCCTTTGTCAACAAGAGGGCGGCGCCGGCTTTTCTCATCGCCTGCTGGTTCTCCGGGCTCGCATTGACCGACAAGCCAAGGATGACAATCTCAGGATGATGCGTCCGGATGTGCTGGGTGGCGGCAATGCCGTCCATCCTGGGCATATTGATGTCCATCACCACCACTTTGGGCAGCAGAGCTCCCACGGAGTTCACGGCTTCTTCGCCATCACACGCTTCACCGACGACCTCAATATCGGCATACCCCTCCAGCACCGACCGCAACCCTTGACGCATCATGGCATGGTCATCCACGAGCAACACCCGAATGACGCCTGACTTGGACGGCGCAATGAGGGGAGCCATCCGAGTCGAACCTGTCTCCCCTCCCGCCGAACGTCGCTCCGGTACCACCGTGAATGCGTGGGGGAGCGGCAGCGTCAGCGTGGCGGTCGTACCTTTTCCAGGGGCCGACGTCATGTCCAACCTCCCGCCGAGGGCTTTCATCCGTTCCCGAATGCTGTAGAGGCCGAATTTCGACGACAGCTCGGACACGTCGCCGGATCCCACGGAAACCGCCTGAGCATCAAATCCTTCGCCCTCGTCATGCACGTCGATGCGCAGGTCGCTTCTGCTGGATTCGAGCGTGACCGAAGCGTGCCGTGTCCCCGCATGCTTGGAGGTGTTAATCAACAGTTCTCTCACCGATTGAAACAGGAGAATGGCCTGATCCTCTGACAGATTCAGCCCGTGTCTCTCCGGGACCGTCACGGTCACGGTCATGTCATGCCGCTTCATGTACTCACCGAGCCACTTCAGCGAAGCCGCCAGACCGTGCTCTCGCAATACAGGCGGACTGAGTTCGGCCACCAACGTTCGGGTATACGCCAGCGCTTCCGTCAGGATCTCATCCGTCTGTTTCATGACATCCGCACAGGCGGGAAGCGTCTCGGCCACACGCTTGCCCTGCCCGAGCTTCAATTTGCCCAGGACCAGCAGCTGCTGGAGGTGATCGTGCAACTCAGCCGCCAGCCGCTTCCGTTCCCTCTGCTCAGTCAGATTGAGCTCCGTCGCCAGCGCCCGAAGCTGTCGCTGAGAGTCCACCAGTTCCCGAGTCCGCTCAGCCACACGATGCTCCAGTCGTTCGGTCAGCTCTCGAAGCTCCTCCTCGCGTTCCTGCAAGGCCTGCTCCGCCTGTTTGCGCTCGGTAATGTCCGTAAACACGTTGACCGCCCCGATAATCATCCCCTCGTTCATGAGCGGATCGATATTCACCAACACGGTGCTCCGCGTGCCATCCGGCCGCTCGATGACCACTTCCTGATTCCGATAGCGGGTGCCATGCCGCAACGCGTCGGCCATAGGCGTGCAGTCATGAGGCAGCGGCGCCCCGTCGGGTCGGAACAGTCGATAGGAGCCGCAGAAACGGATCTCGTCGTCGTCGGAGCTGGGAGCGCGTCCCCACACACGAACCGCCTGTCCGTTAAAGAAGGTGATGCGTCCGTGGCGGTCGCAGGTGTACATCGCGGCGGGCATCATCGTGACAAGACGCCGGTACCGTTCCTCGCTATCCCGGAGCGCGGCTTCGGCACGGGTCCGCTCGGTGATGTCTTGAACCATCGCCAGGAAGTAGTCCACGGCGCCGTCGCCCCGACGCAGACACTTGACCGACAGCATCGTGTCGATGACCCGACCGTCTTTGCGAATGAATCGTTTGTCCAGCGCATAGCCGTCGATCTCGCCGGACACGACTCGGTCGAATTCCCGGATGTCGGCGGCGAGATCGTCCGGATGCGTGAGGTCCGCCCAGGTCATGCCCATTAATTCGTGGCGCTCATAGCCCAGCATGCTGCAGATCTCGTCATTCACCTCGATCCACCCTTTGGTGGGAGACGTGATCGCCGAGCCGATGAGTCCCAACTCAAAATATCGACGGAAGCGCTCTTCCCCCTCCTTGACGGCCCGTTCGAGACGCTTGCGTTCCGTGATGTCGCTGACGTGGACCACGACTCCGACCACTTGCCGATCGTCTCCGCAATGCGGCGTATATACCGCGTGGATCCATCGGACCCCGCCGCTGCGGTACGGCACTTCCGCCTCATACTCCACCGGGTGGCCGGCCAGCGCAGCCTTGATCTTCGGGCCAATGGTTTTCCACGCCTCGTCCCCCAGCACCACGGCCATATGACGGCCCACTATCTCATCGGTGGAAAGACCGAACCACTCCACATACCGTTGATTACAGAATTGATAACATTCGTCTCGATCCACGTACGATACGAGAACCGGCAACGAATCACTGATGAGCCGTAGTTGTTCGCGATAGTCCCCAAGGGCTCGTTCCCGGGCCGCAATGATGTCGTCACTCTGATGCCGCTCCAGTAACAACGCGGCGGTTTGACTCACTCGATTGATCAACCGCCGGTGATCGTCGCGGGGCTCGCATGGTTCGCGAAAATGCACCGCAACGGTCCCCAGAACGGACCCAAGCGAGGAGAGGATGGGGGTGGACCAGGATGCTCGTAGACCCAACTCCCGAAGCACATCCGCACAATGACTCCACAGGGCGCTTTGTTGCACATCGGGGACCACGACCGGCTGATGGGTCGTGACGGCCAACCCGCAAGACCCTCGGTCTGGACTGACCGCCGTCCCATGAGCGACGTCGCGGTACGCTGCCGGAACTCGCGGCCCACCACAAAAAGAGATCGTCCGTCGTCCGGCATCAACCGTCCATACGGATGCAATCACGTCTTCCCCGGCCAGCCGTTCAACCGCTGTCAGCAACGAATCGAGTGCCGCGGTAATGCCATGGCCCTTAGCCAACCGGGAAAAGGCTTCTTTCTCTGCGGTGAGTAAGGTGGGGTCTATCTCGCTGACGGTGGGTTCAGGTTCCGCCCGGATCATTCCAGACTCCTGTCACCAGTCGAGACCGGTTTCGCGCACGGCAGCACCCTGGTAGCATTACGAGAAACACAACCGTTTGGTCGTGACCCGGCCTATTGGGAGGACCATTCCTGTGCAAACCTATAGAACCAAAGAGCTTCTTGGCACTAGTGAAACCCCTAGCTCCTGGCTGCCAACGGGGGAGAAGAATTTCAGGACGCTGCGGCCTGCCCGCGAGCACGGATCTGCAAAAAGTCTTGATGGACCGGAATACAATATCTCCCGTCAGGAGTGGCAAAGTGCGCCTGCACATAGGCCTCCACCTCACCCCTGGTCGGGGCCTGTTCGATGTTCAACAGATTGAGCATAAATTCGGCCACGGCATAGGTCTTGGACAAATCGGGCGTCTCGACATGGGCGGGATCGAGCGTGGTCAGCACCTCATAGCGATCACCGTGCTTGGCCCGAAACTGCTCGGCGGTCCGGCGCAATTCAAAGCGGCGCCCGAAAAAATGATGCACCATGTTCATACAGCCGCTCTCGCGATGTTGCAGGACAACGACGGTGACGCCCGTTGGCGACATCCACGACACCAGGCGCTCGAGGTGCGCAAGCCACTCCTCGGCGGGGATGTAATACAAGGTATGAGAACAGAGCACCAGGTCGCCCGGCGCGGCCGGCTGGGCCGCCATGATCGGCCGCCCAATGGGTTCGGCGGACGGAACAATCTGCTCGAGCCAGCGTAAGAGATGCGGATTAGGTTCGATGGCGATCGTGCGCTCGAACAGATCGGCGAACGTTCGGGTCACCTCGCCGTTGCCGGCCCCTGCGTCGATGAAGACCTTGCGCGCCGGGAGGCCGTCCACCACTTGTTTCAACCAGCGCTTGGCGTTTCGCTTCTGGTCCGTATGCTCCAGAAAAATTTGAAAGGCCTGTTTGTACGCATCGCTCTGCGAATCGAAGACGCGGATACGTTCCGAATCCATCATGAGGGCCTCTCGTTGAAGGTCGTAAGTCGATCGGGCGTCGGCGCAGCATACTCCGCTAGGCCGCCTGTTGTCTGCGACTTTTTATTTGCACGGCGCACGCGGAGGGCGGCGATCAGCGTAACGGAGAGAAGGGAAGCACCCCCGGTTTCACGGCTTCATAAATCAGGGTGTAGAGTTGTTCGACGGCGGATTCTTTGGTCATCAGAGAGTAGGCGCCGGCTTTGAGCATGGCCTCACGATTCTCATCATCGGCGTTTACCGACAACCCGATGACTCGGATGTTCGGATACTGGGAACTGATCCGGCGCGTCGCCTCAATCCCCGTACAGACCGGCATCATGATATCCATGAGCACCACGGTGGGCAACAACTCCGTGGTGAGCCGAACCGCAGCCTCGCCGTCAGCGGCCTCGCCCACCACTTTGATATCGGGATAGGCATCCAACACGGACTTCAGACCCTGGCGCACCATGGCGTGATCATCCACGAGTAAGACACGGATGATGCCCCCCATGCCGGGGCGCTTTCCTGGAAGCGAAGCCGGTGCTCCTTCCAGGTGGTTCTGCGCCGGCAGGGCCGCATGCTCAAGAGGAAATCTCAACATGGCCTTGGTCCCTTCCTGCGGGCGCGAGATGACGTCAAATGTGCCTCCCAAGGCTTGGATCCGTTGCCGAATCCTGTGCAACCCCGATGGGGACGGGCTCTTGGACGAGTCTATGGACGCCAGGTCAAAACCCACGCCCTCATCGTGCACCTCGATTTGCACCTGACCTGGCGGAAGGGTGAGAAAAACGGACGCGCGCCGACATCTGCCATGTTTCAGCGTATTCAGCAGCAGTTCACGGACCGCTTCAAACAAAAACACCGCGTCGGCTTCGAGCAGCGAGAGATCGGCCGGAAGAGAGGTCAGGACCGCGACCGACAAGCCATTGTGCTGCATGCGTTCGCCCAGCCACTTGACCGCGGCCGACAGCCCCAGATCCTGCAGAACCAGCGGACTCAAATCGTCCACCAAGGTACGCGTGGACGCAAGCAGTCGGGTCAGAACCGTGTCCGCTTCCTTCAGCAACTCCTCCGACGAGACGTCGAGGACAGCCCGCTGATGGATCTGCCCAAGCTTCAGCCTGGCCAAGAACAGCCGTTCGACAACTTGCTCCTGCAGGTGGGCGGCCAGTCGCTTACGCTCGCGGTGCTCCGCTGCGTTGAGTTCGGCCGTCATCGCACGCAACTCTTCTTGGCATTGGGTTAATTCGAGCGTTCGCGTGGCAATTCCTTGTTCCAATGTCCGCTTCACGTCCGCCGATTCCTGCTCCCGGCTTGTCCGCTCCGTCACGTCGTGAAAGAGAACGGCGACAGTTCGCTCCTCCGGGGTTCCCACCCGATAGGCATACCCTTCATACCAAGCCTGGACGGTGGTATATTCAAAGCGTCGAGGCTCCCCGGTGCGCGCGACCTGCCCATACGTCTCCACCCACTGATCCTCGTGGGCCGGCGCCACCTCGCGCATCCGCCTGCCTGTGGCCCCTCGCATGCCGGTCAGGTTTTCAAAGGCCGGGTTCACCGCGAGAAACACATAGTCGACGGCTCGCTGGTCGGCATCAAACAGGAGCTGAATGAGGCAACACCCGTCCTCCATCGAATGAAAGACCCGGCGATACTCAGAGTCGGGGTCCCGGACCGAATCACCATGTGGTTCCTGCATCCGCCAACCCTCAGTGCACGGTTCAGGTGGATGGGCGGCACCATAGTAAAGCGGTCGTGCTCTTTGGACACTAGGCTATTCCCTAGTCCTTCTTCACCCATCAGGTTCCCATGGAAATGTGGCGACATATCATGACCTTAGCTGGTATCTGGAAGCAGCGACCAATTCTGGAACTGGAGGGCCACCATTCCCTCGGGTCGTGTTACCCCGACATTGCCTTTGAGCCGCTTAACGTTGATGCTTCGGTGGCAACCTCCGGCATCGCAACTCCGCAGCGGTGACTCTACCTCGCCCGGATCACGGCCAACCCATTGCTTCCCATCGACACATAGACGGCGCGCGGCACCACCGTGGTATCCACAACCACCCGGCGGGCGCCGGAAATGCCGGGCCAGGCCTGAACCGACAAGTTGGCCGGATTGAGGCGGAACAGAGTGCCGCCGTTGTGAACGAGCCACAGTGTCCCATCGGGATCGGCTGTGAGGTCGATGAAGCCGGACGCCGGTAGTCCTGGCACAGTGGTGTACGTGCGGATTTGACTGGTGTCACCCCGGGCTGTCGTGTGGTTATAGCTGCCGAGGCCCTGCGTGACGCTGGCAAACCAGGCGGTGCCGTCGGAGGTCATCGCGACGCCCCGCTGATGCTCCATATACCCAGCCGGCACGTCCAAAGTATGCGGCCCGCCGTTGAACGGCGCGGCCGGCCCGTATGTCGTAAAGACCCAGCGGAATGATCCTCTGACCCAAGCTTTCGGATCAGGGTTCCAATTGAACAGACCCACGCCGTTGATGGCGCCACTCAGCAGTTCCCCGGTGGGCAGGACGAAGAGTCCGTACTGTTCCCCCATCTGCTGTACCAGCGTTCCGTCGGGGTAGTGCCACCAGGTGTTGATGTGGATATGGTCGCCGAAGACGTCGTTGAAGACGTGGGTCACGCCGTGGCTAAACCCGACGAAGAGATGTCCCGCCGCGGCACCCTGATGCGCGAATACCATGCGACGGACGGAGCTGTTCTCCCAGCAGTTCGGCAGATCACAGCGGAACTCGTAGCGCAGCACGTCGAGGGCCCCGTCAGGCTTCAACGTGATTTTGTCCGCTTGCCCCAGAGACCACCGGGGATCGCTGAAATCCGCGTTGGCCATGCAGCAGCGTGGCGGCGCCGGAGGCGGAATGGTGGCATCGAATCCCCGGTACCCCACGAATACCTGACCCGGGCGGCCAGCCGCGATCGCGGTAATGTTCGATGCCGCCGGCTGACCATCGAAGTCGGTGAAGGGCTGGATGTGGAGGCCATCCGTCGCACTGAAGCGCCTGAACATCGTCTCTCCGCGCAGAAGGACGAACAAGGCATCGGGGGTCGCCGCCCAGATGTTCTGAGCATCATCCGGCCCAGCATCGATGACGCTGCCGCTCAAGCCTTGGCTTGCGCCGAATATCGTCAGATCGGAGAGCGTGGGTGCGCTGGTAAAGGTCGCCGTCACCGTTTGGTTGCCGTTGAGCACCACGGTGCACTGGCTCGCCGCGGGGCAGTTCGGGCTCCATCCGGTGAACGAGGACCCGTTGATCGGCGTGGCGGTCAGGGTGACCGTGCTCGAGAGGGGGAACGTCGCCGTACAAGTTGATGCGCAGCCGTTGATGCCACCGGGGGAGCTGGACACCGTTCCGCTCCCCGTCCCCGCGCTCGTCACCGTCAAGGTGGCGCTCACGGGCGGCGGCATGTTGAACAGGGCATGAACCGACTTGTCGGCGTCCATGGCAATCAGGCAGGGCGCGGTGCCGGTGCATGCGCCCGACCATCCTGCGAAGACGCCGCCCTCCGCGGGAACTGGGCTGAGCGTCACCGATGTGCCTGGATCGAACGTAGCGGTGCACGCAGTGCCGCAGTGAATGCCGGCCGGACTGCTGATGACGGTGCCGTTGCCCGTCGTGGTGACCGCCAGCTCGACGTGCGTTCCGGCCTCCTGCGGCGGAGTGCCGGCAGGCGGCGTGTCAGACCCCGAGCAACCTGCAATGCATACCAGCACGACACTTACTACCATCCATCCGCGTCTCACCATCGTGATGCCCCCTCACCGGTGGAGCGCACCGATTCCGTATCCTGTTCCTTTCTCATAGCGCGATAGGGGTTTCCCCTGTCCCTGGGAAAACCCCTGGGCCGGAGAGGGAAACTACTGTAAGCAATCCGAGGAAGAACAGAGGAAGATTCAGGGCGCTCTGAATGGTACGTCGCCGGCGACCATTTGGAAGACGAGTTCATTGCGCCGAACGCCGCTTCATTGTGAGGACCGACGGCGAGCCCTGGCTGGTATCCGAGGTAGGACAGTTTTCAGTACTCGACCTTGAGGCAGTTTCAGACATTATTACGAAGTTGCGAGCATGATCACTGCCAACAGCAATGTCGCTTCTGCAGTGACCAACAATGTCCGATTGTTCACATTAGAACTTTTTAACTGCCTGTTAACACGCGGTTAATCTCCTAGTGCTACCTTCCCGGGGCGATTAGCAATCACCAGGGAGGGGCACATGACTTGCCAAAAATGCAAAGGTCTGATGATCGAAGTCCAGCAGCCGGAATTGGCACCCGATGGGGTCGGACATCGATGCATTAACTGCGGTCTCTACCTCGATCCCCTCATCCAACAAAATCGTCAAGGCGCCGGGCACCGCCGGGACGCGCTGGTGCAGGCGGCTTAGCGTATGATTCAGTCCATCCGGTTCCGGTGGTCAAACGACCGCCGGAGCGGAGCGGGTGTGGATGTCGCGTGCGTGGTCAGATCGAAAACTCAGCCCAGAGAAATGTATGATCGGATGGGTCCTTCGCTCGCCGTGGCTCGACGTCCACCTCAACCCGTACACAGCGTTCCGCCAGGGGCGCCGTAGTCAAGATATGGTCGATGCGCCATCCCTTATTCGCCTCTAGAGAGCCCGGCGCCCGGTAATCCCAAAAGGTATATTGCGGCCGATCAGGATGCAGTCGAACGAAGAGATCTTGCCAGCCCCAAGCCACGGTCTGCGCGTAGGCCTTTCGCGCATCCTCGTGGTAACACACGTGTTTGAGATGCTTGTCAGGACTGTGGACATCCATCGGCCTGGGCGCCACATTCATGTCCCCGCACCACAGCGCCGGTTGGATGGGTGAAAGATGCCGATCGACATAGCGCCGCAACCGTTCAAACCATTCCAGCTTATAGACATACTTGGGCGAAACGATCTCGAAGCCCTGCGGAACGTAAGTATTGATGATCGGCAGGTTATCGATCACCACGTGAAGCAGTCTGGCCTCATCTGCTTCGCCGCCGACGCCATCGTCGAACCCTGCGCGGATAAAATCGGGCGCCTTCTTGCTTAAGACGGCGACTCCGTTGTAGGACTTCATCCCGCGGAACGTGACCGTATAGCCGGTGGAAGCAAACGCCAATAGCGGAAACTCATTGTCCTGCACCTTGGTTTCTTGCAGACACAACACATCTGGCTGGTGGCGTTCCAACCACTCCAGCACGATGTGCTGACGCTTACGAAGAGAATTCACATTGAAGGTCGCGACTTTCATGCGGCGCGAGAGAACGGTACAGGGATCGGTGGCGGATGCTCTCAAATGACCACCCGGTGAACAAGCGCGCACCGGGGCCCGAGCCATCCGCCTGGCCCGAGCACTTCCCATCAATCATTGCCCGGGGGCGCCGAGGGCGTCTTTCATGTCTCGGCCGACGGCTTTCATGTCGTTCCCCATTTGTTGACCGGATGTTTTCAAGTCCCGACCTTGCGCTGTGGCGGCTTCGCCATGATCCTGGAGTCTTCACGCTGGGCTTTCATGCGATCCTTCATCGCCCCGTGATTATGTTTCATCTTCTCCTGACGCGCCTTCATCGTCGCTGATGCTGTTCCACCTTCAAGTCCGCTTTCAACTGTTCCTTCATCATCCCCAGGTCGCCGGTGGTCGTTCCGTCATCGGCGCGCGCCGCGGCGCTGAATCCAACGGTGCAGGCCAAGACCACCACGAGAGTCACGCGTTTCATCACACACCTCCTTTGAAAGACTCGTTTTTAGGTCCTGATGCCGCCGGGCAGGGTGCGCGGATTACACCGAGCTGTCAAGGGCGGAGCGACGGGCAGGGACCTCATTTACCGCGGGTCATTTCGCCAAGATACCGGCGCACAATCGCTTGTTCAATACGAGAGCGGCCCCGATCGGGCGCGGGAAATCGGAGCACGAAGTGCATCCTCCCCGGTTCCGTCAACTGAATGGTGATCCGCGGTTCGGGAGACGGCGCTTCCAGCAGGTTGGTCTGCTCCAAAAGTTTCATTTGCAGCGCCGCCTCCTCCATGAATGGCGCGCACTCATTCTTCGCGGCATTCAGCAACGCGTGTTCGGCCTGTTGCCAGTGCCCGTCCACCGCCACCGGCACCACCAACGTGTACAAGCCGAACCCCTGGTCGGGATTCTCTTTGAGCAAAGGGTTGGTGAACAGGAGGCTGTTCGGAAAGACGGTCACCCGCCCGGTGAACAGATGCGAGGACTGCCCCGGCCCGATTTCGAGCAGCTTGGTCGTAAAGACATCGTGGTCCAGGACGACGCCGCGATGGCCCGCAATCTGGATGCGGTCGCCCACGGCATAAATCTTCCCGCCGACTCGAAGCGCCGCTCCGCTCCAACAGAGGATCAACTCCTTGGTGGCCAATACGAGGGCGGCGGCCAAGGCCACCAGGGATACGGCAAAGACCTGGAGTTCATGGGCCCAGATGACGATCAGCCCGACAAAAAACACGAACACGATCGAGTTTCTGGTCGTCACCACCCATCGCCGCTTGGACTCGATCGACAACGCCGCGTTCTTGGCGATCCAACGGACGATCAGCGCCCGGATCATCACCAGTGTGATCAACAGCATCAAGGACTTCAGGAGATCCACCATGATCACACTGTCGATCTGCAGCCACCCGGCGTTCATCTCTGTCCGTTCCCTTCAATGTCTCCAGGATCACCATCTCACGAGGACCCCTCATGCCGTCCCGCCGGTCGGCGCGATCCGCGACGGCTTGCACGGGGCGCGGCATCCGCTGTTCGCTCACAGCACCCTCAGGACCTGCCGGCTCTGGCGTCGGTCTGGCAGGACGATGGCCGATCACACCACCCGTGCGCATGAGCCGGGCCGAGACGCTACTGAGCCATCAACGTTTGGCGGGTCCCCGGAACACATTCCTCCCGCTTCCACGTTTTGAGGACTTTCTCTTCGCTGAATGTCAGCGTGTAGCGATAACAGTATAAGGTGGGTTTAGGCCCGTCCTGCGCCTTGCTCATCAAGGCGCCCACCGACTGCGAGGCTTCGGTCAGCAGCGTCGGACTCCAAGGATCGAGTTCCTTGTCGCTCAACGCGAAGCGGTAGGTCCAGACACTATTTCCTCCGAGGGCCGGTGTCTTGGCGGTATGCGGAGGGCCGAGCTTCTCGCGGACGTCTTCCTGGGTCAAGCGATCGACGCCCTTGGCGAAGTACGTGTCTCGCCAGGGAGCCGCACAGGCCGTCAGGGTGCCCGCCATGACGATTGTGCAAGCCAACTTCGTCATTCGGCTGAAATGTGTCCAGTCGTTCATGACCTGGAGTTGAGCTGCTGCATCCGCTTGACCGAGCAAAAGAGGGCGTACCCCTGCGCCAGCATGCCGGTGACGAGCAGACCTAAGGCCGTTTTGAGCCAGGGGGAACCCGGCTCATCGAGCCCATACATGCCGATGACGAATCCGAGCGCAATGCACACGATCCCGACCGAACGCGCAACGACCCCGTTGAGGCGCCAATTGACTGTTGAGCCCTCTTGCGTCGCCATGGGTGCCCTACGCTACACCGGAGCCCCCCGGCAGTTCAACTCGGCTTCGCCCGGCGGGCAGACGCCTTGGCCTCGAGGGCGGCGGCCTCCGCCTCCCGATGCAATCTTCGTAAGACCCCCGCCAATTCCTCCATGCTTTTTCGGGCATCCGGGTGGGATGGCCCCAACGCCTTCTCTCTGATGCCCAACGCCCGTCCATGTTGTCGCTCCGCTTGCTCCAGCTGACCCTGCGAGATAGACACCAAGCCTAGATTATGCAGAGTCAGCGCCACATCCGGGTCATCCGGTCCATGCAACCGCTCTTTGATCGACAATGCACGACGGAGCAGTTGTTCGGCTTGGGCGTATTGGCCATGCCGGCGGTGGAGGACCCCGAGATTATTCAGCGTGGCGGCGACATCCGGATGCGTCTCTCCATGCACCTCCTGATAGATCGCCAGCGCCTGAAGGTACAGCGGTTCCGCTTCGACAAAGGCGCCCTGCGCGGTCAGCGCGTGGGCCTCGTTCGAAAGGGCCAGCGCCACGTGCCGATGGTGGCGCCCGAATTCTGCTTCGGCCTTGGTGACGGCTGCCCCAAACATCGCCGCGGCCTCCGCATAGTGTTCACGCTGCATAGCCTGTTGCCCGGCCACCATCGCGGATTCCCACGACTGTTGCGGGCAACCGAGCGACGTGAGGAGTACCAGCGCGGCTGCGCCGGCCCGGATCCCTGCGATCATGCGGTCCTCAGCCGGGCCACCAAGGACTCCGCCGGATAGGTGATTATCTCCGCCAAGGTGGGATGGTAATGCGGCATGCGAATCAGGTCGTGCACCGTGCCGTGATAGTACATGACGGCAATCAGTTCATGAATGAGCTCCCCCGCATTGGGCCCCACGATCTGCGCCCCCAGCAATTCACCGGTCGCCGGTGCGGCCAGCAACTTCACGAACCCCCGAGTGACGCCCAGCACCATCGCCTTCCCATGGTCCGCGAACGGATAGGAGGCGGCCAGGTACTGCCGGCCCCTGGCCAGGCAAGCCCGCTCGCTGAGACCGACCACCGCAATCTGCGGGTCGGTAAACATGACTTCGGTGACGAGCCGATCGTCGAACCACGCGGTCGGTCCTTCCCGGCGCCAGGCATTGCGAGCCGCCAGTTCGCCCTGCTGGATGGCGATATGCACGATGTCGTAGAGGTTGGTCACGTCACCGACGGCAAAAATATGCGACTGCGAGGTCTGCATCGCGCCGTCCACGACGATCCGCCCGTCGTCGACTTTCACGCCCGCGGCTTCGAGATTCAAGGCACCGATATTGGGCCGGCGCCCGAGCGCTTGCAGGATATCCGTTCCCGACGCGATGTGCTCCCGTCTCTGGTGAAGAAAATGCACGTGCAGAAGACCGTTGTCCTTCGTGACCCGCAGCAACGTGGTGTCCGTGAAGACCCGCAGACCCTCCTCGCGCAGGGCCTGCTCCAATTCGGCCCCCACGTCCTCGTCCAAATGCGACAGCACGTGCCGCCCCCGTTGGATGAGCGTGACCTGCGTGCCGATGCGCGAAAAGAATTGTCCCATCTCCAGTCCGACAGGGCCGGCTCCCAGCACCACCAATGATTCCGGTTGTTCGCGGAGATCCAGCAGGGTATCGCTCGTCCAATAGCCGGCCTCCTCTAAGCCCGCGACAGGGACTTCTCGAGGAACGGAACCCGTCGCAATGATGAATGCACCGGCGGTCAGGCGATGGGATCCCGCTTGGAGCGTCTGCGGCGTGACAAAGTGGGCCGCCGATTCGAACAGCGCAAAACGTGGGTCTCGAAGCTGTGCGATGCGATCGTCCGCAAACTCCCGGACCAAGCGATCCTTCCGAGCCACAATGGCGGCCAGCTCCGCCTTCACCTCCACCGGCGACAAGCCGAATTCTTTTGTCCGCCGCATCAGTGCGGCGATCTCAGCCGTCCATAATACGCTCTTGGTGGGCATGCACCCTCGAAGGATACACAGGCCGCCCAGGGGACCAGGATCGACGATGGCCACCTCGGCTCCCTCCTCCTGGGCGGTCCGCGCCGCCGCATATCCGGCGGAGCCTCCCCCGACGACAACGACATCAAACCGTCTCGATTGTGGATGAGCGCCCATGGCTGCCGATCATGGCATGCGCCTGCCCCGCCTTCAAGCGGACTGGCGGGTTCCAGTGGAGCGGAGATAGGATGAGCCGACAAGGAGGCGTCGTATGTGCACATTGTCCCCGGTCGGTATCGCCATTACAAAGGTCAGGAGTATCAGGTCATCGGTCTGGCGCGGCATTCGGAGACCGAGGAGGAATTTGTCGTGTACCGCGCGTTGTATGGCGCACAAGCACTCTGGATTCGTCCCGCCGGCATGTTCGGCGGGACGGTCCTCGTAGGAGGTCGGCCGCATCCGCGGTTCCGACGGATCGGCGACGACGGTCGGCTTATAAGCGAACCCAGTGGCTAAACGTGGCCGCCTGCCCGACTCGCTGTCCCGATGGATCCAGCACATTCCACACGGTGGCGTGCTCGACCAGAAATCTTTGTCCCGTCGAGGAGATTCGAACACCGCGGTATCCGTCGAAAAAGCCCTGCTCCTCCACAATCCGCAACAAGCGTGCCCGCTCCGCTTGGTTCACCGGCTCGGCAGTCTGCCGTGACGGCGTGCGGATCAGCTGATCCCAGGTCATGTCCCATAAGTCCAGCGCCGCCTGATTCCCATAGTTCAACAAGGGATCGGCCTCCGTGCCATGCGAGACCAGCACAAACGGGGCGGTGAACAGCCGGTGAGCTTGTTCGGCGGGGCTCCCGTCCTCACCGAGGAGTGATATCCCCGTCCACTGGTGAAAGCTGTGCAGCAAAAATTGCGACCACCGGAGGATCGACGGCTGTGCCCAGATGGGTTGGACCACGACACGTTCCTGTTCGAGAGCGATGAGCCAGGGTGTTGCTACCATGTCCGACTGGTCTCTGCAAGGCGCGCCGGCCTGCTCGGCAGTGGGACGCATGCGGTGTCCATGCCGCAACCGGCGCGCGAAGGACGCAGGATAATGATCTGTTTCGGTCGTCGTTGCGGACTGGCGACGTCGATTCCCGGGGAGCCGGTCCTGGCGCGCAACCGAAGGCCTATGTATAATGAGCCACTCTTGTGATTCGGCGGCATGACAAGGAGTGGAGATGTCCGGCACCACCTTATTTGAAAAAATCTGGGACTCGCACGTCGTCCGCGCCGAGTCGGACGGCACCACTCTCTTGTATATCGACCGCCAACTGGTACACGAAGTCACGTCGCCCCAGGCGTTCGAAGGACTCAGGCTGGCCAGGCGGCAACCCCGCCGCCCCGCGGCGACCTTGGCGGTGCCGGACCATAACGTGCCCACCACGGATCGGAGACTGGGCGTCGCCGATCCCATCAGCGCCAAGCAGATTCAAACTCTAGAAGACAACTGCCGGGAGTTTGGGATTACGCTGTTCGGAATGGCTGATATCCGTCAAGGCGTGGTCCATGTTATTGGCCCCGAGCAGGGCTTTACCCTTCCCGGCACGACGATCGTCTGCGGCGATTCCCACACCTCGACGCACGGCGCGTTCGGCGCATTGGCCTTCGGTATCGGCACCAGCGAAGTCGAACATGTCTTGGCGACGCAATGTTTGGTTCAGAAACGGCCCAAGACGATGGAGATCCGCGTCGATGGATCGCTCCCCGACCGCTGTTCGGCGAAAGACATCATTTTGGCCATCATCGGGAAGATCGGCACGGCGGGCGGAACGGGATATGTGGTGGAATTTACCGGCTCCGCCGTTCGCGCGCTCAGCATGGAAGGCCGCATGACGTTGTGCAATATGTCGATCGAGGGCGGCGCGCGGGCCGGCATGGTGGCGCCGGACGACAAGACCGTTGCCTATATTCGCGGCCGTCCGCTGGCGCCGCAAGGCGAACCCTTCGAGCAGGCCGTCCGGACGTGGCAGCAGTTGAAAACCGACCCGTCCGCCCTCTACGACGCCACGGTTACGCTGCGGGCCGAAGACATCGCGCCGCAGGTCAGCTGGGGCACCAGCCCCGGCATGGTCGCCGGTGTAGACCAGCGTGTTCCCGATCCACGAACGATGCCGGACCACGGCATGAGACAGGCGGCCGAACGGGCATTGGCCTATATGGGCCTGTCTCCCAACATGCCGATCACCGAGATTACGATCGACAAGGTCTTCATCGGCTCCTGCACCAACTCGCGCATCGAAGACCTTCGCTTGGCCGCCAGTTTTCTGAAAGGCCGGAAAGTGGCCAAGACCGTCCATGCGATGATTGTTCCGGGATCGGGTCTCGTTAAACAGCAAGCAGAAGCCGAAGGCCTCGACCGGATTTTCCGTGAAGCCGGCTTCGAGTGGAGGGAAGCCGGCTGCAGCATGTGCCTCGCCATGAATGCCGATGTGCTCCAACCGGGCGAGCGCTGCGCGTCCACGAGCAACCGCAATTTCGAGGGGCGCCAGGGCGCGGGGGGGCGCACACATCTGGTGTCGCCGGCCATGGCCGTGGCCGCCGCCGTGGAAGGACACTTTGTCGATATTCGCACGTGGTCGTGAGCCCCGGCACAAAGGCCGGCCGATTGTGAACGGTCCGCGCGTACAGAGGCCGCTTCGCGCCGGTCCCACGTCTTGAGGTGGAGTGAGC
>CAYQDJ010000009.1:0-62650 GCA_964416255.1 uncultured Nitrospira sp.
TCGAATGCCTTTGATATCCGTCATCATCACGAGTTTCTCCGCCCGCAGGGCGCCGACCACCGCGCCGGCCACCAGGTCGGCGTTGATATTGTACGTATTGCCTTCGCGGTCCGTTCCGATGGGAGCGATGACGGGGATGTAGTGATCCCCCTGGAGTTTATGCAGGAGGCTCGGATCGACCCGTTCGATGTCGCCGACCAACCCGAAATCGCCGCCGGTCTCCTCATCGTCCAAATCGCGGTCGAGACTCTGCGCCCAGGCCTTGGCCGTCAGCGGTTTGCTCAAGATGAGGCCGCCGTCCTTGCCGCTCAACCCAACGGCGCTGCCGCCGTGCTGGTTGATCAGATCGGTGATTTCCATATTGATCTTCCCGGCAAGCACCATCTCGACAATCTCCATGGTCGCGGCGTCGGTGACCCGGACTCCATGACGAAATTTGGCTTCGATCCCCAGCCGGTCCAACATCTTGTCGATCTGCGGCCCGCCGCCGTGGATAATCACGGGATTGATCCCGACATACTTGAGCAACACGACATCCTGAGCAAACCGTTCCTTCAGCGAGGGGTCCGACATCGCATGACCGCCGTATTTCACCACGACGGTTTTGCCACGGAACGTCCGGATGTATGGCAACGCCTCGATCAGCACGTTGGCCTTTTTGATCAGTCTGTTCATGGTCGCTCCCGGTGCACAAACGAGGGACAGGCGAGGATCGCGCGAAGCGGGCACAGTCCGCTCGGTTCACGCGAGGCGTCACAGTTGCGCCTTACAGAATGTATCGGCTCAGGTCCTGGTCCTTCACGATATCCTTGAGGCGCTCGCTGACATAGGCCGCGGAGATGCTCACCGTTTTTTCAGGCCACTCCGGTCCCTCGAACGAAATCTGTTCGAGCAACCGCTCCATGATCGTAAAGAGGCGGCGGGCACCGATATTTTCGGTCCGCTCATTGACCTGCACGGCGATATCCGCGATTCCTTCCACGCCTTCCCGTGTGAAGTCGACGCGAAGGCCCTCGGTCGCCAGCAAGGCCTGATACTGATGCACCAATGCCCCTTTCGGTTCGGTGAGGATACGCACAAAATCCTCTTTGGACAAGGGGCTGAGTTCGACGCGGATGGGGAATCGGCCTTGGAGCTCGGGAATGAGATCGGTCGGCTTCGCCACATGGAAGGCGCCGGCCGCAATAAACAGGATATGGTCGGTCACCACCGGCCCGTGTTTCGTGGTCACCGTGCAGCCTTCCACAATGGGCAGCAGGTCGCGCTGCACGCCTTCCCGTGAGACATCGGGCCCCATCGTCCGCTCGCGGCCGGCGATTTTGTCGATCTCGTCCAGAAAGACGATGCCGGTTTGCTCCACTTTGTGGATCGCCTCGCGGACGACCTCGTCCATGTCGATGAGCTTCTGCGCTTCTTCTTGGGTGAGCTGCTTTAACGCCTCCGGCACTTTCATCATCCGCTTCTTTTTCTTGCCCTGAAACATCCCCCCCAACATGTCCCGCAGGTTGCTTTCCAGATCGTCCAGGGCGCCGAGATTCGACACGATGCCCACGGGAAGGCTGCGCTCTTTCACCTCCAGTTCCACCGTCCGTTCATCGAGCTTGCCGTCCCGCAACTGGAGACGCAGCTTGGATCGAGTCGTCTCATGGGTATCCGTCCCGGTCTGGACGGCTGCCTCGGATGGGGCGTCCACGAATCCCGGCCTCGGTGGAGGCGGCGGCAGAAGCAAGTCGAGCAATCGTTCCTCGCCCTGTTGCTCGGCCTTTGGCTGCACGGTCTCCAGTCGCTGGGTCTTGACCATGGCGATGCCCAACTCGGTTAAGTCGCGAATGATCGACTCCACATCGCGCCCAACGTAGCCGACTTCCGTGAATTTTGACGCCTCCACTTTGACGAACGGCGCGTGAGCGAGTTTCGCCAGCCGGCGGGCAATTTCTGTCTTGCCCACCCCGGTAGGCCCGATCATGATGATGTTTTTCGGCATGACCTCATCGCGCAAATCGGGAGCCAACTGCTGGCGACGCCAGCGATTACGGAGCGCGATCGCCACCATTCGCTTGGCGTCCTTCTGGCCGATCACATATCGATTCAACTCCTCGACGATCTGTCGTGGGGTGAGCCCATTGATATTCACAGAAGATGTGCTGTGTTGTTCCACGTGGCGCCTTTATCTTTGTAATTCTTCCACGACAATCTGGTGATTGGTATAGATATCGATGGAGGCGGCAATGTTCATCGCTTCCGCGACGAGGCTCGGCGCATCCAACGGAGAATGTCCCAGCAGCGCCCTGGCGGCGGCCAACGCGTACGGGCCGCCGGAGCCGATGGCCAGGATGCCGTCCTCCGGCTCCACGACATCGCCGGTGCCGGAGATAATAAAGGACTGGTCTCGACCCGCCACGGCCAACAGCGCTTCCAAACGCCGCAAGACCCGATCGGTGCGCCAATCTTTGGCCAGTTCAACCGCCGCTCGGGTCAAATTCCCCCGAAACTCCTCGAGTTTGCTTTCAAATTTCTCGAACAGCGTAAAGGCATCCGCCGTGGCGCCGGCAAACCCCGCCAGCACCTGATCATGATGCAGCCGCCGCAGTTTCTTTGCGTTGTGTTTCATGACCGTTGTTCCGACGGTGACTTGCCCGTCACAACCCATGGCCACCCGCTGATCGCGGCGCACACAGAGAATGGTGGTCGAACGAATCCTCATGATCGTTTCTGGTCCTTTGGCAACCCTGGCACTCCGCTCAATCGGGCACGCGGATGGGCGCGGTCATAGACGGCCAGCAGCTGATCCGCCGCGAGGTGCGTATACTTTTGTGTCGTGCTGAGCGACGCATGTCCAAGCATCTCCTGAATGGCCCGGAGATCCGCGCCTTCGTCCAGCAGGTGCGTGGCATACGAATGGCGCAAGGCATGTGGGCTCACTGAGCCCCCGGTCAATCGACCGGAGTAACGCGCGACGACG
This sequence comes from uncultured Nitrospira sp., assembly GCA_964416255.1. Classification (GTDB taxonomy): domain Bacteria; phylum Nitrospirota; class Nitrospiria; order Nitrospirales; family Nitrospiraceae; genus Nitrospira_D. The sequence continues at coordinate 2,963 of CAYQDJ010000009.1, forward strand.
CGGCCGACGCTCCGTGCACTGAGCCGACCGCCCCGATGATTCAAGAAGAGCGGGGCAGACGAGGGATAGTGTCCTGAAGGGAGGGCGTTGCGATACGCGAGAACCGCCTCGAGCGCGAGTTCCCCGATCGGAACCACACGCTCTTTCCGTCCCTTGCCTCGTAAACGGACCACCCCTTCCGATCCGAGGAGATCGCCAAGATTCAGACCCACAAGTTCACTGACCCGGGCCCCGGTTGAATACAGCGTTTCCAGCAGGGCCCGATTGCGACGCGTTAATGGAGCCGGCCCCGAGGGAAAGCCCATCAAGGCATTGGCGTCGTCCTTCGTCAAGGCTCTCGGCAGCGGTTTGGGCAATTTGGGCCTTCTGATCTCTTCAGCCGGATTCTGGACCGCACGCTGTTCCCTGATAAGGAATCGGTAAAAACTCCGCAGACAAGCCAGTTTTCTTCCCAAGGACGAGGCCCGCGCGCCGTTCCGGTCCAGCCAATGGAGATAGCGGCGTACGTGCTCCGCCGTGACCTGGTGGGCTTCGCGCGCCGAGGAATCCTTGTCGAGTGACCGGAGAAAGGCCGCCAATTGGCAAAGGTCCGACCGGTAATTGCGAATGGTCTCAGGCGAAGCATGACGCTCCACTTCCAGAAACGTCATGAAAGCCCGGATCGCGTCGTCCATGCTTCAAAATCCTTCAGAGCCCGCTCTGCAATGAGTCGTCGCTTGTGCTCCTTGTCCCGAGGAGCAGGAGCCACAGGAGGGAACAGGCCAAAATTGGTATTCATCGGTTGAAAATGGCGCGGGTCGGCGTGAGCCACATGCGCCACCAAGCACCCGTGAGCGGTGGTGGGCGGAGGGGTGATCAACGTCAGCCCCGCCAAGGCCCGTGCGGCATTAATGCCGGCCAGACCACCCATGGCCGCGGATTCGGTATACCCCTCGACTCCAACTAATTGCCCGGCAAAGAAGAGGGTGCCCCGACCTTTACATTGCAACGTATTCAAGAGCACCTGCGGAGCATTGATGAACGTGTTGCGATGCACGCTGCCATACCGGAGAAACTCCGCTTGTTCCAATCCGGGAATCATGCGAAAGACTCGCTTCTGCTCCGGATACGTCAGCTTGGTTTGAAACCCGACGAGGTTGTAACACGTCCGATGAACGTTCTCCGTCCGGAGTTGAACGACTGCGCACGGCCGCACACCGGTTCGTGGATCTTCCAGGCCCACCGGCTTGAGCGGTCCAAATTGCATCGTCTGCCGGCCGCGCTCGGCCATGACTTCAATCGGGATACAGGCCTCGAAGTACGGGGTCTGTTCAAAGTCTTTGGGGTGCACCTTCTCCGCCGCGAGCAGCGCGTCATAGAACGCAGTGTACTGTGCTTCGTTCATGGGACAATTCAGATAGTCGTCGCCTCCCTTGTCATACCGTGAGGCCCGGAAGGCGAGGTGCATATTGATGGATTCGGCATCGACGATGGGGGAGATCGCATCGAAAAAATACAGATGTTGGGACTGCGTCACCCGACTAATGGCGGCGGATAATTTATCGGAGGTCAAGGGCCCGGTGGCAATGATGCAGAGGCAGTCGGTCGGAATGCCGGTCACTTCCTCGTGCAAAATTTTGATGTTGGGATGTTCCTCCAGAGCACGGGTGATCCCGAGGGAAAACCGATCACGGTCGACGGCGAGTGCAGATCCGGCGGGGACTCTGGCTGCTTCGGCTGCGGTGATGATCAATGATCCCAGCCGCCGCATTTCTTCTTTGAGAATCCCAGGGGCGCTGTGCGGATCCCCGGAACCGAGTGAGTTGGAGCATACCAACTCTGCAAAGTGGCCCGTTTTATGGGCTTTGGTCATTTCCTTGGGACGCATTTCAATGAGAGTGACTTTCGCACCGTGGTTGGCCGCTTGCCAGGCCGCCTCTGATCCAGCCAGACCGCCGCCCACGATGACCACGTCATCTCTCATACCTCGCTCTCCTTGCAGGGGGAAAATAGAAGGGCCATTCTAGAAACCGTGTTTTGGTGAAGTCAAGGCACGGCTTGGCCCGCCGGGGCGCTTCCCGTCGGCCCCCGCATGCCAAGGTCTCCGTTCTGTTTGCTCCCTTCTGTGAAGGCATGCTAGACTTCGTCCGGCCGTGGGCGATTAGCTCAGTGGCAGAGCGCTTCCTTCACACGGAAGAGGCCACAGGTTCGATACCTGTATCGCCCACCACGATTCGGCCCTGCTGAAAACTAGTCTTTCCGACACTGCACCCAACCAAACCCTTTGTTCCTGGACAGAATCCGGGGTCTCGGCTACACTTCATCATGTGAGGATAATGCATTGCATCGGACACTATGAACGATAACAAGTGAGGTTTGGTATGAGAGTATCCACCTGGGCTCTAACCGTGGTCATCCTTGCTGTGCTGGCATCCGGTTGTGAGACGACCCGCCAGCAAAGCGCGGTGACCGGCGATGAACGAGAATACGCTCCTCCAACAAGTATCTATAATATCCTCGACAGTACGGCCCTGGTGTATTCGGATCCTGCGGCAGGGTCCCCCGTCAATGACAACCCCTTCCGGTGGCTTGCCTTTATCCTGCACCCCGTCGGACAGGCATTCGACTACGTCATTAACCGTCCTTTCTATACCTTGGCCAGCTGGTTCCCGTATGCCATGGGATACACGCCTGAAGATGCGATGGTAGACAGTCAGCGTCGATAACCCTTCTCGATTCTTCCTATTTGTTACGGAGAGGCCCGCTCCCAGAAGGGGCCTCCCGCTTTCCCCTTGGCATTAGGCCGCTTAAATCGTGTATGGTTTTGGCATGCCTACCCGCAAGTATGCGACCCTACTGCTGATCGCGGCGTTCGACTGGATGCTCGGTTGCGGAACGACCGGCCCGGTTCGTCCTCCCCTCCCGCCGTCAGAGTCCGATTTGCCTTTACTCCAGTCCACGGCCTTATGCAAACGGAAATCCGAGTTTCTCAACACCCACCCTATCGCCGCCGGTATGGTAAGGCCTTGGGGAAGTGGAGAAGAGTTGGCGCTGCCTGTCGCCTACAACACCTCCCCCGGGGAGGCCTCTTACTTCTTCGACGAAGACGGGTTCCTGGTGGGAGCATTGTTTACCTTCCCGGAAGGCCTCGACCTGAAACCCTACCCCGTCCTGCGGCATACGATCTCATTACTCAAGCCTTTCATGGAATTCTACCTGTCAGTCCCGCGGTTGCGCACGAAGGCGGACATGGATACCAGTGCCATCTTTCAAACGGGTGAAGAGAAAACCACGACGCATTACTTAGTCACTGGGTCCTATAAACAGCCGATTTTGCTCCAAGCGTCATTCACCATCGACCCGTACGTCAACCTATTCTCTCCATTTCGGCGCGAATTTCTGAATCGCGTCAAGTCGCCTGACAAGACCGAAGGAGATCGTCAGCGCCCGAGCCAAGGCAGCGAAGATAAGGAGCCGTTTGCGTCGCTCCAGCAATTCGCCCGAGGCCAAACAGCCCAGCTCGCGTACTGCGGAGAGAAGAACTCTGACATCGCCGCGGATGCCTACCAGCGAGCCATCACGAGCGGCTTTACCAACAAAGTGTGGCTCGCTGAAGCCCATCACAAACTGGGCTTGGCCTGGCAGGCCAAAGGCCAGTACGAGAAGGCCAAGGCGGAAATGGAACGGTCACTTGCTATGAGACCGAACACCCCGGAAGTCCTAAATAATCTCGGCACTGTCCATGTGAAACTTGGAGATAAAGCCGCCGCGATGACCTTGTTTGAAAGAGCCGTGATGCTGCGGCCGAATTATGCGATGGCACGCTATAACCTTGCGGAAGGGTACGAGCCTACCGATCCCAAGCGTGCCCTGTCGGAGTATGAGACCTTTGTCGTGCTGGTCGAGGGAATCCCAGAGGAGGAAGGACGCGCCGCCCACGCCCGTGAGCGGATCAAAGCCTTGAAACGGTAACCACAACGTCACAAACGAACCAGGCGAGCCGGGCGTTTACCGGCGGGCCCGTTCCTCTTGTTCCTGAAGGGTCTTGCACTCGATGCATAGCGTCGTCACAGGGCGGGCCTTGAGCCGTTTATACGGGATCTCTCCCGCACAGCGCTCGCAGATTCCGTAGGTCTTGGTTCGCATGCGTTCCAGGGCTTCGTCGATCTTCTTGAGCAGCTTCTGCTCGCGCTCCCGGATGCGCATCAAAAAGTTTTGATCGACCTCGGCGGAGGCTTGATCGCTCACGTCCGGAAAGGCTTCTTGCCCTGTCCGGTTGGTCAAGACTTCTCCAACCTCATTCAAAATGACGGCACGCTGACGTTCGAGGTCGCGCTTAATGTCCGGATATTTGCTCTTGATTGGCGGAGCCTTCGAGGAGCCTGATTTGGAAGCGGATCGGGGACCCGACGGTTTCGTCGACGCAGTCCGTTTCGAAGAAGCACGTGCCTTGATGGCCATAGTCAGTTCTGAAGCAATCGAACGAGCGCGACTATACCAGGTGACCGGAGAAACGGTCAACGGGAGAAGCGAGACTTGACGGGTGATCTCATTGAAGCTCGCGCCGGCCTTCAATGGATTTGAGTAACGTCACTTCATCCGCGTACTCAATATCCATTCCGACCGGGATCCCGTACGCAATACGAGACACGCGTACGCCCAATGGCTTGAGAAGCCGGGTGAGGTAAATCGCAGTCGCTTCTCCCTCAATGGTGGGATTGGTAGCAAGAATCACTTCCTCGATCCGGCCGCCTTTCACTCGGTCCACCAGGTCGTCGGCACGAATATCGCTTGGTCCCACGCCATCAAGGGGTGACAACGCCCCCAACAGGACATGGTAGAGTCCGCGATAGGCGCCGGCTCGCTCCACGGCGTAAAGCGTACTCGGCTCCTCAATAACGAGGATCTTGGTGCGATCCCGCTTCGGATCGAGGCAAAACTCGCACAACTCACCTTCGGCGATATTGCGACATTCCCGGCAAAACGCCAACCCGTCTTTCACCGCACGAATCGCCTCCGCCAGCCGAAGCGCGTCCTCACGTTCCGCCTTCAACAGATGAAACGCCAACCGCTGCGCGCTCTTCTGACCGACACCGGGAAGTCGTACGAGTTCCTTGACTAATCTCGCAAGTAATCCCTGTTGATCCACCGCCATGTCGACGACTCAGTCCAGAGACATCAAAACAAACCGGGAATCTTCATCCCGCCGGCCAGAGCCTTCATTTCCGTTTCCATCAACTCCTTGGCCTTGCGAAGCGCCTCATTGGTCGCAGCGACCATCAAATCCTGCAGCATCTCGACGTCGCCGCTCTTCACCACCTCCGGATCGATCGCGACGCTCACAACCTGCATGGCGCCATTCGCGGTGATGGTGATGATCCCGCCCCCAGCCGTGCCGCTGGCGGTCTTCGAGGCGGCCTGTTCCTGTATTTTTGCCATTTGTTCCTGCATGGCCTGGGCTTGCTTGAGAATATTTCCCATGTTGCCTAATGGATTTTTCATTCTGCCTCCTTGTGAGACACCGTTCGGACATCGGCCAGTTCAGCGCCGAAGATTTCGAGCGCCTCCTTGACGACGGGATTCGTCCGAGCACGCTCCCAGAGCATCAGCCGCTGATCTTGTTCTCTCGCCGCCCGCAATTCCGCCATGGTCTGTCCCGGCGGATCGGCTCCCGTCAGTTCGACGATTCGAATGCGTATGGGTTGCCGGGTCTGCCGTTCGCAGAGCCCCGCCAAGGCCTTGAGGTTATCCGCTTTCTCCAACATGGCACGAGCGACCGTCGCCTGCTTGGCATAACCGATCGTCAGGGTCCCACCTTCCAAGCCGACATACCGGCCGGCCTCCAAAAAAGGGGCGACATTCGGGAGCAGGGCCACGACTTCTTCCTGGACCGCTTCCCAGTTGAGCCCCTCGGCTGGAGCAGGCATGCCGCCTGGAGATTCGCGCGGCGAGAGGGTCCCATGTCGGTCAACTTCCTCCGACTGCAGCGTTTCCTCACGTCCTTCAGATCGGAGGCCCGTGTCCGAGGGCCCGGGGTTCCTGGACGCTGCCACGGAGATCGAGGGATCGGGCGAAGAAGATGGCGGCGCGCCACTCACCCGAGCCTCGGTCGCCCGGGGAACCTGTGTTTTGTCCACCTGATTTCCCGATGAAGGCTTCGGAACCACCGGTGACGACCTCGGCGGCCCAGGCGACCCCGCGTCCCCGTCTTGATGCGGCATGCATCGTGTGGCGCGCACCACCGCCGTTTCGACCACAAACCGCGGATGGGCGCTCAGCCGCAGTCCGTCTTCCGCTTGGATAAAAATCGTCAACAACTCCTGAAACTGCTCGGGAGCCAACCCATTGCTCTCCGCCAACAGCCGGATCAGATCTTCTCCCGTGATGTCCACCAAGCCCCGCAACTTGTCCGGGTCCGGAACCACGGCCGCCACCAGAAGATTGCGCAATGCTTCGACCACGTCGGCGCAAAAAGCCTTCAAATCGTGGCCTTGGTCCACCAACGTGGCCACGACACCCAGGCCGGCGGCACTTTGCCGGGTGACCAGAGCCTGGATCAGCTGCTGCACCAGTTCCTGAGGGACCGCCCCAAGCAACACTTCCAAATCCGCGTGACGAATCGCTTTGCCCCCGAAGGCCACCGCTTGGTCAAGCAAGCTCAGGGCATCCCGCATACTCCCTTCGCTCGCCCGAGCCAACGCGGAGAAGCTGCGCTCCTCGAGCGTGAGCTCATCCTGCTTGGCGACATGCCGCAAACGTTCCACGATCTCCGGCCGCGCGATCCGCCGGAAGTTATAGTGCTGGCATCGTGAGAGAATGGTCGCGGGAATTTTATGGATTTCGGTCGTGGCAAAAATGAAGACGACGTGCGCAGGCGGTTCCTCCAACGTCTTCAACAGGGCATTGAATGCAGAGTTCGACAGCATATGGACTTCGTCGATGATATAGACCCGATACTGGCCGCGAAAAGGCGTGAACTTGACGTTCTCCCGGATTTCGCGCACGTCATCCACACCGGTATTCGAGGCCCCGTCAATTTCAATCACGTCCACCGACGTCCCCTGAGCGATTTCTTGGCAGTTCGGACAGGTATTGCACGGCTGGCCCGTCGGTCCCTGCTCGCAATTCAACGCCTTGGCCAGAATTCGGGCCACGGTGGTTTTCCCGACGCCGCGCGTGCCGGAGAAGAGATACGCGTGTGCAATGCGCTTCGTCGACACGGCGTTCATCAGGGTCTGGACGACGTGCGGCTGCCCGACGACGTGGTCAAACGTCGCGGGACGGTATTTACGGGCGGAGACCTGATATTCCATGATCGCTCGTGATGCTCCACTGCGAATGAGCAGCGCCCGGCACCGCGATACGCCGCTCTTCCTGCTGGGGCGTCACTGTTCTTTATGCTTCTCCACGCACCAGAAGACGATTCCAGTGGGGCCAGGTGATCCTGCGGCACACAGAACTGACCGCTTACCGTTGCTTCCTTCCGGACCTGGCGGGGTTCACAGGGTTCTGTTGCACAGGGCCCAGCCCCTGTGTCTAGGCACGTACAAGATGTCGTCGTTCGCTAGCAAATTACACAGCGACTCGTGATCGCGCTCGCGCTGTTTGGCGGAGAGGGTGGGATTCGAACCCACGGTCCCGTTGCCAGGACGCATGCTTTCCAAGCATGTCGATTCGTCCACTCTCGCACCTCTCCGCGCGAAAGCGGCATCTTAGCACGCGACATTTTGGAGCGGCAAGGCAAGGAGGCCGAGGCCTGGGGCGTCCCTCAGGGTCGTGTCGCGGGGCGTGCCTCGGTCCGACACTGAGGCACGAGCGAAGTCGGTGACAGCAAGTTCTGTTCGTCCAGGGCTTGGAGCAAGACGTGGGCGGCTTGGAACAAATCTGCTTGTTCAGCCTCCGACACGCGGAACGACGTGGCAATTCGAAGCGTGCGTTTCGCCAAGGCCTCATGATTGTCCACGTACGGCAAGTGACGCAACGCGATGTGACGCACTTCACAGCGGCATTGATGCCGATCGCTGAGACGTACAAAGCCCGCTGCCTCCCGATCGATCGTTTCAAATCCCATGTTTCTCAGCAATGTGGATCTGGACGCCGTCAACATGGCATCCACGGAATCCAGCGCATTGGTGTTCACAAAGTAGTCGAGCATCGCCCGACTGGATTGCCGTTGGCCCAGCTCTTCGTTGTCGGTACCGGGCGCCGCATCCACTACCAGGATGACGCAGCCCTTGGGGAACAGATCCGGATCGTTGAGAGCACGACCGACGACAGCCCGTTGGAGATATTCGGTCATCGCCTGGACGCCCAAGTTATCCATCGGTCCGCCGTCGTAAAGATGCAAGTAGCGGGGATCGGGAACGCCGTACTGTTGGAGGGTCACATCGTCGAACGCGCCGGGGAACGCCGATGACGCATTCACGGCGTTGGCCACGCGATAGTGCGCCAGCGTCGAATGAATCCGGTGGAAGCTTTCATCGGTGAATGTGAAACGGGTGTGATCGTTCCGGATCGTGGCATTGAGCAACAGCTTCGGGCGCAACGGTAAATCCCCGAATGTCGCCTCGTGATACAGCGCCTGATTGAAGACTTGCACCATAATGTCCGAGCGGGTGAAGTCCGACAGCCAATATCGAAAAATATTATGCGGCAAAAACCAGCGGCGCAGCCAGGTGGCCTGAAAATTGGTTCCCATCGCGGCTTTCACGCTCGCCTCATCGAACATTCCGCCGTGCGCGAGGACGAGCGGGTAGTAGGTGGCCGGCAATGTGCCGCCGGACACGGCTGAGATCACGTCGATCTGAGAGAGCAGTCCACGCCGGTCGAGTTCGAGCATCACCGCCGCCCCGAAGTTGGCGGCGCGACTCCCGCCGCCGGAAATGGTCAACCCCACAAACCGTTGGTCGGCCGTTTCCAAGGGGCCGACAGTCCACGATCCGGCCGTCTGCACCTCCACTTCCGTCGGCGCCGCCGGTTTGTTCCACCCGGGTCGCCAATGCCCCGGTAAAATCTCACATCCAAGCATGACGGTGAGCGTGACGACGAGGAGACCGCTTGCCGGCAGGCTTCGCACATGTCTGCGCCATCGGAGTTCCATGACATCCTCCTTCATTCGACCCGGCAGAAAGAGAGTGCCTCCCTTCTGCGACGGAGTCAATATTTGAGCGTCATCGCGCATCACCGCGACCTTCTGCACCTCGTCATGAAAGCCGCCGGTTGACCCTTCCGACCGGCCTTCCTATACTGCCGTTCCCACACGAGGTACGGCATGAAGATCCTGCTTGGTATCGGCGGTGCGTTGATCCTGATCATCGGCCTGATCCTGTTGCTGCCATTCCTCATCGACCTGAATCACTACCAAGACCACTACAAGCCGCTCATCGAGGAGACGCTGAATCGCAAAATTGAACTCCGTGATATTCGCTTGACGATCTGGCCCCGCCTCGGCGCGCGCATCGCCGGCTTCACCGTCTTGGACGACCCAGCGTTTGGGTCGGCGCCATTCGCCTCACTGACTTCACTGGATGTAGGCGTCCAGCTCATGCCCCTGTTGAGCGGCCACGTGGAAGTCGAGGAGATCACGCTGCGGGATCCGGTCATTACGCTCATTAAGAACTCACGCGGCGTGCTGAATGCGTCCACGCTCGGCCGGCCCGGTGTGGCGACGCCGGTGACGCCTTCTCGCTCGCCTGTGCCGTCTCCCGAAGGGCCGCTGAGACTGCTCGGATTGCTGGCAGTGGACCGGGTCTCCATCGATGGGGGGCTCGTGACCTATCGGGATCTCTCGACCGTTCAACCCGTCGAATATGTCCTGCAAAACCTGACCGTGGGACTCACGGCTGTCCGGCTCGGGCAACGCCCGACCGTCCATGTCAACGCCCTCCTTCAGCCGTTCAACCTGCCCGTCACCGTTGAGGGTCAGATGGGTCCTCTCACGGAGACGCTCGAGGTCAAGCAGCTTGATTTCACATTCGGTCTCGGCCAAACCGCGGTGCTGGTGAACGGAAGCTTCGTCGGCGGACATCTCGATGCGACACTGTCCTCACCCTCCATCAACACAGCCGACCTTCCGATCACATTGCCCGCTACCAAACCCGTCGAACTGAGGGACCTGCGGCTGGTGGCCCGAATGACCTTTCCGCTAAAAGCCGACGCCGGTCCACTCGAGTTGGCCGAAATCTCAGATCTGCACTCCGGGATTGTCCTGGGCCATTCTCTGATCGCTCTCAAGAGCACCGTGTTGGAAGGGCGGGCGAATGTGACGCTCTCGTCGCCCTCTATACATACGGCTGATCTACCCATTTCATTGCCTATTACGAAACCGATTCAGATTCAAGATCTGTATGTGACCGCGCATACCCGCAAACCCTTTATGCTGGACGCACCGCCGCTGGAGCTAGCCGATGTTCCGGAATTCCGTCTGGGGGTTATTCTCGGCAAGTCCGTCGTGACCGTGAAAGGATCCGTCCTGGGAGGCAGCGCCCAACTCGCGGTGTCTTCTCCTTCGGTCACCTCGACAGAGCTTCCGCTGGACATGCCGCTGGCCAAGCCGGTTGAGGTGAAGAATTTACAGCTCGCCGCCGCCGTCAAAGGGCGGGAAGCCCATGTCACCAATCTGTCCTTTGCCATCTTCAACGGGTCGGCCAAAGCCCACGCCACGACCGGACTCGACACCGGCACACCACCGTTTTCGAGTACCACCACCCTTCATGGCGTACAGCTGGGCCCTGCGCTCGATGCGCTCGGACTCACCGGGCTCTCCATGAGCGGAACCGCCAACGCACAGGTTTCGGTCAAGGGAGCGGGGTTTTCCATGCCGGCGCTCACACGCGCCCTGGAAGGAAGCGGCCGCCTCAGCGTGAAGGACGGCCGTATTGAAGGCGTCAACCTGCTCCAGGAAGCTGTGTCGCTCCTCAAGAGCGTCGGTATCTCGCTCGACCATCCCACTGCGACCGTCTTCTCGACCATTGAGACTGATCTCGCGATCAAGCAAGGGGTGGTCACCATCCAGCGCCTTCTCATGGATAGCCATGATTTTCAGGCGACCGGCAGCGGCACCGTCGGATTCGATCAGCGGCTCAATGTGCTGCTTAATTTGAAGCTTTCTCAAGCTCTGAGTCAGCAGCTGGCGACTGCCTCCCCGGTTGCCAAACTGGCGATGAGCGATGGGCGGCTGCGACTGCCGCTGACGATCACGGGCACCGCCCAAGCGCCATCGTACGGATTACACCTGAAGGAGCTGACTGGCACGGTTCAAGAACAAGTACAAAAGAAAGTTGAAGAGACCGTCGACGGGCTGCTGAAAGGCACCACCAAGCCGGAGGACTTACAGCGCCAGGGCAGAGACCTCCTCAAAGGATTGTTCGGCCGTTAGCCCGGCGGTTAGCCGCTCTCACAACATCCCAAGTCGATTTCGGCAGTGTCAATGTCGAGCGCCGCTCCCGCATAAACCCAGCCGGACATCAGAGCCCATGATGACTCCCTGCCGCTAACGTGTGCGCGTCAAATCCGTTGCATGCGCCAGGCAAAAAGTTTATACCCTACGTCGCAACGAACGGGACTTTTCTACCTAGAACTTCTCTCCGGGAGCGTTGATGAAACGGTTGCTTCTGTTGATGACAATTCTTGTTTGGACGACGACCTTCCGTCTCGCCTATGCGGCCGATGCACCCGCACCCATCATCGATATGGTGACATTCAAAGACGGGAGTGTGATTTACGGGGAAGTGATCGAAATGAGTAATGGCCTGTTGCACATCAACTCTCCATCCGCCGGAGAGCCGATCAAGGTCAAATGGAGCGAAGTGCGGAGCCTCAAGATTTCCCACCCGATTCCCGTCCATTTGAAGGAAGGCACCGTGCTCATCGGGACCGTCGAAGAAAGCGACCCCGGTATGATGCGTGTCAAAGCCGAGCCGATGGAGGGAACCCTCGTGATTCCGATGGATTCGGTCAGCGCCGTCAATCCGTTGGCTCAACCTCCCGTCATCTATGTCGGAACCCTCACAGGCGGCTTTTCCCAGACGACGGGAAACAGCCAGCTTCGCAATGCCAGCTTGCTCGGCGACTTCGTGGCACGCAGTGAACAGCTGCGTCTGACTCTCAACGGGCGATACGTCTATGGCGATACGGCGGACACCCTCGTCGCACGGAACGCCAGAGGGACGATCAAACTCGACTTCTTTATCACCAAACGGTTCTTCTGGTTTGCGTCGGCGTATTTCGAAAATGATCGCTTTCAAGACCTCAGGATGCGGACGGCGCTCGCCTCCGGTCCCGGCTATCAGTTCATCGACCGCGGCGACTTTGGCGGCATTTTCAAAGACATGACGCTCTACGCCGAGGCCGGTCTCGCCTACTTCAACGAAGACTTTCGCGCCGCGGAAGACACGTCTTCCATTCGCAGTCGGTGGTCGATGAAACTCACCTGGCCGATGTTGGACAATCGCATTACCATTCTGCATTTCGATGAGTTCTTCCCTTCCTTAGAGAACTCCAGCAATTACTACCTCAGCATGGACAATGCGATCATCTTCAAACTCATCGATGGGTTGGTGAGTTCATTGCAGGTCACCACGCGCTACAACAATCGGCCCGCAGCCGGAACCGGGGACACGGACCACATTTATTTGGTCACGTTGGGGTACAGCTTTGACACGACCAGAAAGCGCTAGCACAGGCCGACTTTATCTGTCAGAAGGAGGACCCGACCATGCTGAAAGAATTCCGCGAATTTGCCATGCGGGGGAACGTCTTGGATATGGCCATCGGGGTCATCATCGGGGGCGCCTTCGGAAAGATCGTCTCGTCGCTGGTGAGCGACGTGCTGATGCCTCCTCTGGGATTGGTCTTGGGAAAAGTCGACTTCTCCAGTCTGTTCATCAATCTCTCCGGCAGCCCGCAACCATCGCTTGCCGCGGCCAAAGCCGCCGGTGCCCCGACCCTGAACTATGGCGTCTTCCTGCAATCGGTCTTTGATTTCCTGATCATCGCCTTCGTCATCTTTATGGTGGTCAAGCAGGTGAACCGGTTCAAAAAGGAAGCGCCGCCGGCCGCACCCGCCGGGCCCACCACGCAGGAGAAGTTGTTGATGGAGATCCGGGATGCCCTGAAATCGCGCCCGTGAGGGACCTCGCCGCGGCGATCCCATAGACTGATCCCCGATATCAGGGCGTTCCCCGTGGTCGAGGGGGAACCGGCTCTTGGAACACGAAGCCGCCGCCGGTTACAGCTTGCAGGTGGCCTGGTCGACCGCTCCTGCCACCGCGTCACCTGCCACGGTGGCGACAATCTTATAGTGTCCCAACCCCATTTCTTTTCCGAACGCCTCTCCCACCAAGACATCCTGAACATGCAGATGGTCCCACGCTCGAAAATAGGAACGCCCTTCTTTGAGCCCATCAAATTCATGCCCTTCCAGTGCTCGGATCACGGCGGCCGTCTCGGTGGTACCGGCTCGCCGGACAGCTTCGAGGATCTGCCCCATTGCGGCGTACCCCAGGTAGCAGCGAGAGGTGGGCGTATGGTTGTATTTCTCGATCACGCCTTGGATGAACCGTCTGGACCCTTCCGTATTGATTTTTGGATCCCAGACCAAGCCCCAAATGCCGGCATTATTGGCATACCCCAGTGGTCGGCCGATCTGTTCCCCGGCGATCAAACCGCCGACGCCGATTTTCTCTTTTGCCAGTTCAAGCTTGGTGTACCCCTTTAACGCATGGACCAAATCCCAACCATAGAGATTCAGTACGATCAGCGTCGGGTGTTTTTCCTTTGCTGCTGTCAGGGGCGACGTAAAATCCGTCGAGCCGAAGGGCATTAGCCCCTCGCCCACAAACTCCACTCCATGGCCCTGCGCCGCGGTCACCATCGCCTGCGCCATGGCCTTCCCGTCCATCGTGCTCGTCGTCACCATGTACCATCGCTTCCCATAAGTTTTTGCCAGATGAGGCACGACGGATTGCGCCAGCATGTCGGCACTCGGCATAAAGATAAATGTACGCGAGTTGCAGGCGGCCCCGCTGAGTTCCGGCAGATGCGCCCCGGTGACCATAAACAGTTTGTTTTCTCGTTTCGCGAGGTCCGAGACCACCAGCGCACACTCGGCATTGAAGGTTCCCATGAGAAAATCAACGCGATCGTCCTTGATGAGTTTGGTTGCCGCCTTCAGAGCCGTGTCAGGGTTCGAGGCGTCGTCCGCTTCCAGGATCACGACCGGGCGTCCGAGCACGCCCCCGCGCTTGTTGTAGTGATCCACCGTCACATTCGCGCCGTGGACATCATGGATGGACGATGTCTTATAAGGGCTCGACAGAGGGTCAATGATCCCGACCTTGATCGGTTCGGCCGCCTGCGCCAACCCCCGTTGAGGATTGATTCCCAGGACTTGGCCGGCCAGATCGCTGAAGAATAACGCCCCACTGGTCATCGCGGACAACTGCAAAAACCTTCGTCTTGTCACATTGTCCATAGCGTTGTCCTCCTAGCGGTCGTGGGGTTCAGCTTCGGCCGGTGCCGTCGGGGGTCGCGGCGAACAACTCGCCCCCATCGACAACTCAGCTGAGATGCTCGTCCATATCCAACTGCTTCGTAGACCAGTTGAGGGCCTCCTTCAGCGCCTGCAACTCCTTATTGTCCGGATCCCGGATCATCAACACTTTCTTGAACAGAGCTTTCAGCGGAGGAAGCGAACGCTTGTCGATGATCTTTCCAAGCGCCCATACGATCTCAGTCTGAACCTTAATGTCGATTCCCGGGGTATCAAGCATGGACAGCAGCGGATCCACGACGCTCCCGTCGCCATGCAGACCGCCGATCTTCCCAAGACCTTTGGCGGCAGCTGCTTGCAACTCGGGTTGCTTGGAGGTCTTCAAAATATCCACAAGGAGAGGAATGCCTTCTCGGCTGAGATTCCCCAACGCCACGGCCGCTTCCTTGTTCAACGCCCGGTCCTGCAAGGCCTCTTTCAGTTTCGGCAACGCTTCGTCGGCCTGCATCTCCCCAAGCAAGGCAATGATCTTCACCTTCCGAGCCACACTCGTATCCGACTTATCCAGCAGCTTCAACAACCGCTCCGGATGTCCCCACTCCGCCGCCAACAAGAGAGGAAACTCATATTGATCAAGCCTCTCCTTTAATTTGTCGACCGCAAAGGCACCGGCATCATCGGCTCGGGCGGCCTGCGCGGCTGACGCCGCATCCTCGAAATCCGTTCGGACTTCCTTCTGCCATCGTATCTTCATTCCCCCCAGGACATATGTCATCTGGCAGGCAGGGCCCTTCCAGAGCCGGGACGGGGCATCAGGGAGATCCGCGTCCCCCCCGGTGGCCGTGGTCCCTTCCCAAGTCTTTCGCTGCTCGCATTTGATTCGGAAAACCACGTCATGAGGCTGGTTGGCATCGTGGACGACCGTATATCCCAATTCGCCCAGACGACGGGACGCGGTTTCAGACAACGCCCGTGTATCCACGCTCCCTTTATCGGTCAAGGCCAGCGTCTCGACCAAAACCGTCTGAATCTTCGCCAACTGCGCCTTCTGTTCAGTCGAGAAATATTCCCGATAGGCCGAAGCCGGCGATGCCACCGCCAGGACACCGAAGAGCACGATGACAGCACATACTCGTTGCATAACACACCTCCTCGGGAGAGAGAGCGGATAAAATGGAGCACAGACCATCATGAATGAACCGCCACTTCACAAATACATTTAAGCTGCTCCCGGAGACTTAGGGGCATCGGACGGGACCCTACAAAGTATACCTCTCTCTCGTGAATTGCATCCATGCGCCCTGCGGAACTCCGCTCGAGGGCGCCCTCCATCCAAAGGTCCCCAGTTCGCGAGGCCGACACCGACGCATCGGCCTCGAAGACCACCCGTTGTATGGGTTGACACTTGGATACCGCCGACGGTACAAAAGCTGTACAACATCGCGTGTTTTTGCTGTCTTGGTCACCGCAATGACAGCCCCGCGGACGTCCCCACTGTGCGAGAGTGGCGGAACTGGCAGACGCGCGAGACTTAGGATCTCGTGGGCAACCGTGGGGGTTCAAGTCCCCCCTCTCGCACCACCGCCATGAGGTTGTGGCAGACACGGCCGGCCGCATTAAAGGATTGAATGTTATGACCATGAATCTTGAAGTCACAGAGCTTGGGCCCATGAAACGCGCATTAAAAATTGAAGTGCCCGCGGACGAGGTGACTCAGCGCTTTTCACGCGCCTACACGGAACTCAATCGACAAGTTCAGGTGCCGGGATTCCGGCCAGGCAAGGCACCGATGGCGATTCTAGAAAAGCGCTATGCCAAAGCGGTCGAAGAGGACGTCATTCGAAGCCTGGTTCCAGACTTTTATGATCGCGCCATTAAGCAGGCGGGTATCAGTCCGGTACTCGTGGAGATCCCCCCGTTGGAGCGGGTCAAGATTCAGAAGAATGCCCCGTTTACCTTTACCGCCACCGTCGAGATCAAGCCTCACATCGACCTACGTGATTACAAAGCGCCCAATCCGATCTCGCTCAAACCGGACAAGCGAACCGTCACAGACGAACAGGTGAACCGCGCCCTGGACGTCCTTCGTGAACAACACGCTCGGCTGGAAGCGGCTCCCTCGGATTCCCCCTTATCAGAAGGCGAGTTCGCGGTGGTGGACCTTGAAGGCTTTCTCGACGGCGTGTCCTTGGAAGGGACAAAAAAAGAAGGTCAGCTCCATAAAGTGGGCTCCAAGGCGGCTCTACTCGGGATCGAAATCGATGCGCATTTACTTGGCAGCAAGGAAGGCGATGTGATGGACCTTCCGCAGCCCTATCCTCCGAGCCATCCCGACCACCGCGTGGCTGGAAAGACGGTGCAGTTCCGCCTCGTCGTCAAGGCCGCCAAACGAAAAACCTTGCCGCTTCTGGACGACGAATTCGCCAAAGATTGCGGCCCGTACGGGTCGCTCGACGAACTGCGGGAGAAGTTGCGTGGCGAAATGGAGAAGGCCCTGAACAAAGATATTGAAGATGCCTACAAGGACACGATCCTCAAACGCCTGGCGGAGACGCATCACTTCGACCTCCCGGAAACCCTCGTGCAACGGGAACTCGACGCACTCGTCCGCCAACAACTCCAGGAACGTCAGCGCAGCAAGGCTACGGACCCCGGGCCCGCGGTCGAAGCGGAAGAGCTCAAACGGATCCGCGAAGACCATCGAGAGGAGGCCAATCGCCGGGTGAAAGTGGGATTGATCCTTGAGGCCGTCGCAGAAAAGGAAGGTGTGTCCGTCACCCAGGAGGATTTGAATAACGAAGTCTCCCGGCTCGCGACCGAACTCCGTCTGCCGGTGACCGACCTGGTGAAGATGATCCAGGCGGGCGGCCAAGACTCACTCGAGGAATTGCGCGCGCGGATCTTGGCGGATAAGGCATTGGATTTCGTCTATCGCCATGCAGTGATTCAAGGCTAGGCACGGATGTTCGACCGCGCCCCGTCAGGAACGCGGTCAAGGCCCCGTCGCGGAAAGGATACACGACATGCTGGTCCCGATCGTCGTCGAACAAACCAATCGAGGAGAGCGCGCCTACGATATTTACTCACGATTACTGAAAGACCGCATCATTTTTCTGGGAGCCCCGATCGATGATGTGTTCGCGAATCTGGTCATCGCGCAACTGCTCTTTCTGGAAGCCGAAGATCCCGAGAAAGACATCAATCTGTATGTTAATTCTCCCGGAGGCAGTGTGACGGCCGGCTTGGGCATCTATGATACGATGCAATACGTCAAGCCGCCCATCAATACCATTTGCCTGGGCCAGGCCGCCAGCATGGGGGCCCTGCTGCTCACCGCCGGCACCAAAGGCAAGCGATTCGCGCTCCCGAACGCCCGCGTCATGATTCACCAACCGCTTGGAGGGTTTCAAGGGCAAGCCACCGAGATCGACATCCATGCGAGAGAAATCTTGAAGATCCGCGAACGCCTCAATGAGATCATGGCAAAACACACAGGACAGCCGATCGATAAAATCGCCCATGATACCGAGCGCGATTACTTCATGTCCGGTGAGGAAGCCAAAAAATACGGCCTGATCGACGAGGTCATTACACGACCGCCAAAGCAAGTCAAAACGGCGGAATCCGGCGACGGTGGAAAAGAGGGGGCCAAGGCTAAGTAACACAGGAGGCGGCATGGCCAAGCAGGAAAAGATGGACCGACATTTGCGGTGCTCATTTTGTGGCAAGAGCCGCGATGAAGTGCGAAAACTGATCGCTGGGCCAACTGTCTATATTTGTGATGAATGTGTGAATCTGTGTAACGACATCATTGCGGAGGACTGGGAAGAAGCCAAGGAGGAGATCTCCTCCAAACTCAAGAAGCCGGCCGAAATCAAACACCATTTGGACCAATATGTCGTAGGGCAGGAGCGGGCCAAACGGATCTTGTCCGTCGCCGTTCACAATCACTACAAACGCATCTCCTCCAAGGAAAAAGAAGTCGACGACATCGAACTCCAAAAAGGCAACATCCTCATGGTCGGCCCCACGGGGACGGGCAAGACCCTCTTGGCCCAGACTCTGGCCAAATACCTTGATGTCCCGTTTACGCTCGCCGATGCCACCACGCTGACCGAAGCCGGCTACGTGGGCGAGGACGTGGAGAACATCATCCTCAAGCTCCTGCAAGCGGCGGATTACGACGTGGAACGGGCGGAGCGGGGGATCGTCTATATTGACGAGATCGACAAAATCAGCCGCAAAAGCGACAGCCCCTCGATCACCCGCGATGTCTCGGGAGAAGGGGTGCAGCAAGCGCTGTTGAAACTGATCGAAGGCACCATCGCCAACGTGCCTCCCCAGGGCGGCCGCAAGCATCCGCATCAGGAATTCATTCAAGTCAATACCGGCAATATCCTCTTCATCTGCGGAGGGGCGTTTGTCGGCCTCGACCAACTCATTGAACAGCGGCTTAACCGGAAATCCATGGGGTTCGGAGCGGAGGTCCGTGGACGGAACGATGTTCGTCTTGGAGATTTGCTCGCTAGAGTGCAGCCGGAAGACTTTCTCAAGTACGGGCTCATCCCTGAGTTCGTAGGCCGGCTGCCTGTCGTGGCCACGTTGGAAGAGCTCGATGAACGGGCGCTGATCCGCATCCTGACCGAACCCCGCAACGCGCTCACCAAGCAATACGAGAAATTGCTTTCCTTTGAGAAGGTCAAGCTGAAATTCACAGAGGGCGCATTAGGAGCCGTCGCACGAAAGGCGTATGCACAGAAAACCGGCGCGCGCGGCCTTCGCGCCATTTTGGAAGAAGTCATGCTAGACGTCATGTACGATGCGCCCTCGCAAAAGCAGATCAAGGAAGTGGTGATCACGGAGGACGCCATCGTCGGGAAGCACCCGCCCATTCGCATCTTCGAGCAGGACAAGGATGCAAAAAGCGCATAGATCCTCTGGAGTATCGGGGGGTCCGCCCTCCGAACATGGTGCCGTTCTTCGGACCGGCGGCCGTCCTTCCGAACACCGTCCCTCTCCGTGACTCCCTGCCTGCTGAGATTATGACCTTTGCTCGACAAGCGGTCGCACGGCGCTATACTTGCGGAGTACAGCTATCTGCGAGGAGGCTACCCGTGAAATACCCCGTCTCATCAAGTCTGCGCCACAAGGGTAAAGTCCTGGAGCTCGACGCCGCGCGCGAGGTCCTGACCCTGCTGGGGATCAACGGTGAGACAATCGGTAACCTATCCTGGGACTTTGTGATCGACCAAATATTGGCCTATCGCAAACCTTCCCTCCAAAGGGAAATTCGATCGGAACCTCGCATCACACTCGCCTTTCGCGTCCGCTACAGTACCCCGGAGGGTCAGCGTTACGAGAGTCGAGCCGGCGGGATCGGCGGAGGCGGCCTCTTTATTGAAAGCCAATGCCCTCTCCCCATCGGAACCAGGCTGGTGATGGAGTTCTCGCTCCACGAAAGCGCGACAGACTGGCTGCCGGCCAAGGGCATCGTTGCCTGGGTATGTCCCAAGGCCGACCAGTACACCTTTAGCCCTGGGATGGGGGTGCGGTTCTCCGAGATCGCCGCTGAAACCCGAGAGAAGATTCTCGCCTTAGTGCAATCGGTCCAGAGCGCCGGTTAGGCGACCTGAGACATCCGCGGCCATTGACAAGGATCGTCGAATGAAACTACCCATCAGCTCTACCGCCGGGCATCAAGGAAAATATCTGGTCGTCGATATTGATCAAGAAGTAATACACGTGCATGATGCATCTGGAGATCTCTTGGGAGATGTGCCTTGGGGCTTCCTTGTCGAGCGGGTCCTGGCCAGTGATGAAGACGCGCGCTTTTCACATTGCCGCGCCCACCAGCGGGCCCCGCTGGCCGTCAAGGTACGGTATACGACACCGGAAGGAAAGCAGTTCGACAGTCTCACGGGCGGCATTGGAGGCGGAGGCCTCTTTATCGAAAGCAGCACGCCGTTGGCGCCAGGGACCGAACTGTCCGTCGAGTTTGCACTGCCCGATCGTCCATGGGAAAAACTGAAAGCGAAAGCCAAGGTGGCCTGGACCCGTCATAAGCCCGAGCGGTATTTGCTCTTTCCTGGCATGGGTGTGCAATTTACAGACATTGACGGGAAGGCCCAGACTCTCTTGGTCGAGCTGGTGGAGGCCCTCAATCGGAATCGGACGGCGTCGTAAGTGCACGCACACTCTCCTGTGCCCATCGTGTCACAGGGCCGCTGTTGCGGTCTGAAGGCGTCATCGCCGCTAACTTCTTGACCAAGGCGCCGTCCGCGACAAAGCGCAACCGATAGGCGGCCTCGGCCCGAACATCATCCGATGGATCGTACTGAAACCGGTCAAGCAGCGCGCGTGCCACGCCCCTCGCACCAGACTCTCCCAGCGCCGCCACCGCCCATTGCCTGACAACCGGGTCTGAATCGTGGGTTCCCCTGCGTAACGACTCCGCTGCAGCTTCATCCAGACGGTCCAGTAGCATGAGGACATGAACCGCCGCCCGCCGTACGGGCGGCTCTGGATGGATCAAAAGACCCGTCACTGCTGACATCACCTGCGGCATCTCGTCGGCCGCCTCTAATGCTTGCGCAGCCGCCGCTTGGACCGAAGGGTAGGGGTCTTCCAGCAACGTGATCAATTCGTGCGCGGCTTCTCCATCGAATGCAAGCCGACCAAGACTCCAGGCCGCGGCCTCTCGGACCGCAGGCACAGCATCATGCAATGCGTTGACGAGAACCGATTGTACCCGTGGATCACCGATCTTCCCCAACGCTTCCACGGCCGTGCGCCGAACCGACGGATCCGGGTCAGCTGAGAGGCCGCTTAGGATCTTGACGGCCTCATCCGGCGACGCGGGAGTATCTACATAACAACCCCCGACAAGCAAGGCGCTACTGAGCAGCAAACCGCACACCACACGGGGAGAGGGAAGACTCACGCGGGCTTCGGTGGATCTTCTTGAACGGCAGGCATCTCTTTCGCGGCTTCAATCGATTGCTGAATCTCTTTCTCAGCCGCATCCATTTCAGCCTGTATGGTCCGCATTTGGGGATCAACGCTGTTGCGGACATCAGACACGGCTTGCCGAAAGGTTCGCACCAAATCGCCGACCCCCTCACCCACATGCTGCATGTCTTGAGGAGACACGCCGCCATTCGCCTGCGCGGCTTGTGCCTTCAACGCAGCTTGCTGCGCCTGGACACGAGCTACGGCTTCCTTGTTCACAATCGCCGACGGCCGCTTGGCCGCCGGCTTGGCCTGTGCACCGGGAGGCAACGGGGGATACTGCGCGCGTGAAACGGGAGAGGGGACCGCGGCGCGCTCTTCCATGGTCACAACTGGCTGAGCGGCTACCGGAGCGGAAGGACCACTGGCAGAGACCGCCCGCGCCTGCGGACCCTGCGGCCCCGTATTATACAACATTGAGGCGGTCGTTCCCGGAGTCAACTCGGGACCGGGGGTGTAGGGGATGTTTGCTTTGGGAGCCGCTGGGGCGGCCGCTTGCGCGCCCGATTGCACCGGGGCGGACATGGGGTCCGCCGACGCTTCGGGCGCTGCAGTCCCGTCGTGGATAGGCCCCGCAGCCGGTTGCGGGACTTCATTGACTTCCTTCTTGAACCCTTTCAAGGCTTTCCCCACGCCCTCGCCGATCTGAGGCAATCGTCCCGCACCAAAAATGATCAGCACGATGACCAGAATGATAATCAATTCTGAGAACCCCATCGTCCCGAACATGTGCACCTCTCATCGATGAAGCGTTTCACAAACGTCGGTAGAATCTAGCTGCCACAGCGGCGTGGTGTCAAGAAAGGCGCGCACGACGCTACAGAAGAGCCACAATCTCAGTCTGAACCGGCTGGCCATAGACTTGGGCGTCGCCATCGGCGAGATAGACGTCGATTTCACTCCGGATCCCGAATTGACCGGGCAAGTAAATCCCGGGCTCGATGGAAAAGCAGGTTCGCGGCACAAGCCGTCGCGTCTCGCGGGTCTCCAGATTATCGATGTTGGCTCCGTTACCATGGACTTCCTCCCCGATCGAGTGGCCGGTGCGGTGGAGGAACCACTCGCCGTAGCCGGCTTCCCGAATGACGCCGCGGCAGACATCGTCGACTTCCCATCCGAAAGGCAAGTCGCGGATCGCGGCCCGCTCCCGCACAAACGCCAGCGCGGCATCCCGACCTTTCCGAACATGATCGAACACGCGACGCTGCATGTCCGGTACACGCGACCCGGCATACGCCGTCCAGGTGATGTCGCCGTATACGGAGCCCGGGGCGACCCGCTTGGCCCAGAGATCGATTAACACGAGAGCGTCTCGTCGAATGGGAGCCGATCCATCGACAGTCGGTCCGTAATGAGGATCGGCCGTATGGGCATTCACCGCGACGATCGGCGCACTTGCCGTCGTCATTCCGGCTTCGAGGATGCGAGACAATATGAACTGCTGCAGCCCGTATTCGGTCAGCGAGTGTCCGTGGGTCACCGACAGGGCGACATGGTCGAACGATTCATCCACAATGGTTCGGAGCGCCGTCGTCGCCACCCGGTGGCTGTCAAGTTGTTCATCCGACCACACCGCTTCGAATTGCTGGACCAAGTCTGCTGAACTGACGACCTCGAGACCGAAGCTTCGGATCAGATCGATCGTTCCGGCATCAACCCGCGACAGGTAGGGATCCGTATTGAGCGGCGAATATTGCATGGCGATGCGCCGCCGGCCCGCCAGCATGGCCGCGAGCTGCGCATGCTGTTCTTGCCACGACGCGTAGAGCCGGCGGTGACCGGGCAGTCCGGCAAGCACCTCCGGTTCAATCCGGTGCAGAAGCTTGACTGGATCGCCGCTCGCGGCGATCCAGTAGTACCAGCGTCGTGTCACGTGACGGGCTGGATCGAGCCGCAACACCCGGTAGGCGAGGGGATCACTCCCCCGAAAATCATAGAACAGCCAGCCCTCGAGGCCGTCATCTCGCAACGCCTGTTGGATCGCTGCGATGCGCGCAGGCTCCCCGCCCGTCATCGTCATGCCGCATCTTATCCGCGGTGGAAACCGCGCGTCAATTTTCTCACGCGCATCCATGCTACAATGCGCCGCATGCCGAGCGACCCATCGCCACTGCCGAACCTCGCCTCCGGTTCAACCTTTCGTGTCACTCTGTTCTTTGGACCTGAACCCATCGGGCCGCAGGCGGAGGCCGCGGTCTGCGTATTCAACGTGAAGAAACGCAGCTGGAAAGCGGGCGTCCAAGTCTCGGTCGAAGTCGATACCCGGCAACTGTCGACTCTTCGAGCGAGGATCCGGTTGAACGAACGGCTCGCGCCGGCCTTCTCCGCAATCGCCTCCCATGAGCGGCCGGAATATGAAGCACGGGCGGCGGATCTCTTTGCGCAGGCGGTGAGTTGGTGCAAGCTCGATCTGCGGCTTCAAACCGGCTTGCCCCAAGAGAATCAGCGTCTCCTCGCCCATGACTTGGTATCCGAGCTGGACGAGGCCGTCTCTATCCGCACCGACTATGTGGTGACCTACGTGCTGACGGAACTGGATCTGTCCACATAGATCTTGTTCCCACTGAGAGAGGCTTTTCAACGGCTGGGGGTTGCATTCCCTGATGGATTTGCTATAACGCAGCAACGTGTTGAGGCGGCTTGTCCTCGTCGTATGAAGTATAAGGAGGAATCTCACGTGACACATGGTGGACTCTTCAGCCGACTCCCGCTCATGGCTCTTCTGGTCGTTTTGACATTCTTCTCGATGGTCACGGTTCCGGCCTGGAGCCAACCCTCATCAACGGACACGCAGCAAGGCACCGCATCCGGCGCGGGCATGCAGGCCGCGTCCGCAGTCGCGACGATTCTGTATTTTCCACTGAAAGCGGCGTTTGCCATCGGCGGAGGTATCGTCGGCGGCTTGGCCTACGCTTTCTCAGGCGGCAGCGAGCAAACGGCCAAAAGTATTTGGATCCCGAGCATGTACGGAACCTACATCATCACACCGGAACATCTCTCCGGCGATCGTGCGGTTCGATTCCTGGGCGTGGCGGCGGAGGATTCGGCTCCAATTGAGGAATATCCCGTCGAGGTCGCACCGATGGACGTTCCCGCAGAGCCGATTCGGTGACATGAGACCGGTCATCGGTGTGACTCCGGACTTTAATGCCGGTGACCGGGAGGACATGGGCGGACGCGAGCCGACGTACTTTTTGCGCGCCAACTATGTCCGCGCGGTGGAAGAACTGGGAGGTATTCCGCTGATTCTTCCGCTGGTCGCCGGCCCCGCCGCGCGTCGACGACTTCTGGACGGGCTCGACGGACTCTTACTCACGGGGAGCGGGCCGGATCTTCATCCGGGCCTCTACGGCGAGCGTCAGCGGTACCCGTTTCCGCTCGTGAGCAAACGACGCGCCGATTTCGAACTGGAACTCGTCCATCAAGCGAGGCATCGCGATCTTCCGCTGTTAGGGATCTGCGGGGGCATGCAAGCCGTGAACGTCGCCTGCGGCGGGAGCTTGTTTCAGGATCTGCCCTCCCAAGTACCCAACGCGGGCAATCACCGGCAAACCACCAAGGCGGTGCATGTCTCGCATCCGGTCAGCATCACGCCCCATAGTCTGCTGAGGAAAATCATCAACAAGGCGACGTTGCTGGTGAACAGCTCGCATCATCAATCCGTCAAAGCGGTGGCCTCCTCCCTTATGGCCAGCGCCGTGGCTCCCGATGGTATTATCGAGGCCATCGAGTCGTCACGACACCGGTTTTTCCTCGCCGTGCAGTGGCACCCCGAATTTCTCTTCGAGCGTCATGCGGCACATCGCCGCCTGTTCGAAGCGCTGCTCCGCGCGGCCACCCGTACGCGCGCGTGAGACCGTGGCACGCGCCGGACGGGCGAACGTCGCGATACGCAACACCCCTGCTATACTTGGAGGCATATGAAGTTTCGGCCTGTGGATTCGTCGCCAACTTCCGCTCCTGTGTCGGTCACAGGACGATCCGTGACACGTCGCCTCTTCCAAACAAAGCCCATCGCCCAAATTCTGGCCGACGCCGATCATCCGGATCATCGCCTCAAGAAGACCCTCACCGCCTGGGACCTCACGGCTCTCGGCATCGGAGCCATCATCGGCACCGGCATCTTTGTCCTCATCGGCACCGCTATCGTAGGTGATGCGCATCGCCCCGGCGCGGGTCCCGGCATCATTCTGTCATTCATTCTATCCGGTCTTACCTGCACCTTGGCGGCCTTGTGCTATGCGGAATTCTCCACCATGATCCCCGCCGCGGGGTCGGCCTACACCTATTCCTACGCCACCTTGGGTGAATTTCTCGCCTGGATCACTGGCTGGAACTTGATCTTGGAATATGGGGTGGCCTGTGTCGCGGTGGCCATCGGTTGGTCCGGGTACCTGAATAGTTTGCTGCTGCTGGCTGGAATGGAACTGCCCCATTGGGCCACCCACCCGCCGGGAGGTGCGGACGGAGGCATCGCCAACTTCCCCGCCGCAATCATTGTGCTGCTCGTTACGGTCATTCTGGTGGTCGGCATCAAAGAAAGCGCCCGGGCGACAGGAATCATTGTGGGTCTCAAGCTCGTCGTCATTCTATTTTTTATTGCGGTCGGAGCCCCCTCCGTGGACGTCGCCAACTGGACGCCGTTTATGCCGCAGGGATTTGCGGGAGTCGGCGCCGCCGCCGCCATCATTTTTTTCGCGTACATCGGCTTCGACGCCGTATCCACCACGGCGGAGGAGGCCTGCAATCCTCAACGCGACCTGCCGATCGGCATCATCGCCTCCCTCGCCATTTGCACGGTGCTCTACATTACCGTCGCAGCCGTGCTCACGGGATTGATTCCTCACGCGCAAATCGACATCCATGCACCGGTCGCCGATGCCTTACGTTTGGTTGGATTTAAATGGGGAGCCGCGATTGTGGCCATTGGGGCGGTGGCGGGCATTACGAGCGTCCTGGTAGTCATGATGCTGGGGCAGATCCGTGTGTTCTTCGCGATGTCCCGCGACCGATTGCTCGGCCCGTGGCTCTCCGTGGTGCACCCACGATTCGGCACCCCGCATCATGCCACCATCGTCACGGGTATAGGGGTCGCCATCCTGTCCGCATTGATTCCCATCGGTGATGCGGCGGATATGACGAACATCGGCACGCTCTTCGCGTTCGTGTTGGTCTGTTTGGCCGTGATGGTGCTTCGCTACACGAAGCCCGAGCAGCCTCGCCCGTTCCGTCTCCCCTTGATGCCGCTGGTCCCCATTCTAGGCATGCTGGCGTGTCTGGGTTTGATGGCCTTCCTGCCGGGGCTGACATGGATCCGCTTCGTCGTGTGGTCTGCGATTGGAATCGTGGTCTATGCCGGATACGGCTATAAACACAGCCGGCTCGCATCGCAGGACGTGCGTCCGTAGCGCGCGCCGCTGGACGGAGGGCCACGCTGAACCCGTTGTCATCCGCTAAGATTTCGACTGGCCGCTCGACGGTGACGTCGGTGTGGGAACAGGATGGTCGGAGCCCGGTGCGACGGGAGCGGATCCGGCCTCCGGCTGCTGTGTCTGGGAAGGAGGGGCGGCTTGGGGAGCCGCGGGTTTCGGAGCAGCGGCCGGTTTAGGCGGTGCCGGTTTTTCGGGTTTGATGCCCTTCTCCCAGGCCGGGCCTGAGTACATATCCGCCGTCAACCCTTTGTGTTTCCACTTGTCTTCAAAGTCTGCGGCCGCCTTGTTCGGCGTTTCGCCGACGCCGGTCACATCATTCCACGGATACACTTTCGGACCGATCTGACAGCCGGCGTCCGTGCGCTTGAGATACAGGGCGATCGGATTCCCCCGGTAAGGTCCCAGGTAGATATGTACGCAGCCGACGTATTCCAGTAGAGCAGCCATGCCGGGTCTCAAGAAGGCGCATGATGCCATAAGACCTCGGAGCCAGGCAAGCGGAAGGGGCAGCGCCTCTTACGAAATGCGAAGGGGCACAGTGCTGTCTTGAGGTCGCTGTCGAATCATATACACACCCAGCACCAGAACTAGGATGACGGCGACGTTCAAGCCCACATCCATCAGATACTGATAAAACTGAGTCTCCGTCATGGCCGGGAGATGGGACAGTTCGGCGCTCGCGGTAAGCACCCGTCTCGTGCAGGCGATGATGCCAACGGCCAAGTATGGCTCGAGGGTCAATACTTCGGTTTGAAGAAAACGCACCACGGTGCGAAAGAGTTCCAACAAAATGATCACGAGCAGCAGATCGTTCAACAGCTTCAACCCGGCCGGCAAGAGACCGATTTCCCCGGCCTTCATCGCAAACGAATACCAAGCATGGGTGAAGATCAGCATGCCCAAGATCAACAAACTCAACCCCGCCGTTGCATATCCGAGCCGATCGAGCCACTCCATATACCCGCACCAACGCTTCAACATGTGGATCCGCTCGACGGATGGGTCTGCACTCGCCATACTCGCTCCCTTCTCCTACGCGTTGCCTCCTGGACTATTTTGTTCCGGTTCCGGTGCCCGCATCTGACCAAACTTCAGCTCCCGCATGGAGGACATGGTGAGCGTATGCCCGCAACAGCGGATTTCTTGAAACCCCGCTCCCCCATCCATCATCATGACGCGTAAGCCGCAGGAGTCGGGGTACAACTTCTTTTCATCAAGGATCACGCCCGGCGGGAACATTCCCTTCCGCCGGCCAGCCGGCGATCCCATCTCGGGCACGGCGTCCTCATCGGTCAACTCATGCCCGCAGCACACGAGTTGTTCAAACCCGGCTCCGCCTCCCATGATTTTGACGACCAGGCCGCAAGCGTGCGGATACCGCTTATGCTCGTCGAGAATGTCCCCTCTTTTCACTCCCATTGTCGCGTTCTCGTGTCTGCTCCGTCAGTCACTGTATGGCCGGGGAACTCGTCGATCCGAATAATGATGGTCATACGACCGTCTTCAACACCCGCTCTTGGGCGTGGTGAATGGCGTGGAGCAGTGCGCAATGGCTCCGGCACCCCACAACCAGTTTGGCATCCGAAATGGCGACCGGACGATACGGCACAAGAAACCTTGTTTTCAACCGGCGGATCCGCATGAGCGATTGCTCCAGCCGTTCCACCGGCACAGTGCCGTCGGCGACCGCCTTATCGAGCGCGGTGATGGCGACCACCTCGCGGTTCCGGTCTCGACAAATCAGCGGCATATCGCAGCCGGCAAGAATCGCCCGGACCGTGGCGTCCTCGATCCCGTAATGGTCGATGATTGCATGCATCTCGAGATCGTCGGTCAGCACGACGCCATCGTACCGAAGGTCTTCTCGCAGCACGCGCCCGATGAGGGTTGGTGACAGGGTGGCGGGATACTGCTCATCCCAGGAACGATACAGCACATGCGCGGTCATCAGCGTGGCCACTGATGCCGCAACGTGACGAAAGGGGGGCAGTTCAACCGCTTCCAACCGTTCACGCGGCGCCGTCACAATGGGCAATTCCTTGTGAGAGTCGGACAGCGTATCGCCGTGTCCGGGAAAATGCTTGCCACAGGCTACCACCCGCTGATCTTGCAATCCGCCAACCGTCGCCAGGCCCAGTTCAGAGACCGGACCCGGTGTGGTCCCGAAGGCGCGATTGCCGATGATGGGATTCGTCGGGTTGCTGTTGACGTCCAACACGGGCGCCATGTTCATATTGATGCCGACGGCTTTCAGTTCTTTGGCGGTCGTCGCAGCGGCGGCATAGGCCAGTTCGGAGGAATTGCAGCGGCCCAACACCTCACAAGGCGGAAAAATGGTAAAACTGCCAGGCAATCGGGAGACTCGTCCTCCTTCTTGATCGATGGAAATCAGCAACGGTGAATGAGGACTGCAGCGTTGAAGGTCGTTCGTCAGCTGAACGATTTGCTCGATGGATTCAAGGTTGCGGGAAAAAAGAATGACGCCGCCAGGCTGATACTCCTTAAGGAACGACGCGAGTTCGGTCGTCACCGTCGTCCCTTCGAACCCGACCATAAACAGCTGCCCGATTGTTTCACGTGCCATCATCATGCGTCCGGTCCCGCCGGCTACAAGGTGCGGTCGATCAGAAATTGGATCAGCAAGCGCGTACCGATGCCGGTTGGTCCTTTGGGGATATACGCCCGCTCTCGGTCGCTCCAATCGGTGCTGGCGATATCAAGATGGACCCACGGGCAGTCCCCAACGAACTTGCTCAAGAACAGCGCGGCCGTGATCATTCCGCCTCCCCGGCCGCCGATGTTTCGCATATCGGCGACATCGCTCCGCAATTGCTCAAAATAGTCATCCCAGAGCGGCATCTCCCACACCCGTTCCCCTGCATACAGGCCGGCCTTGCGGAGAGCTTCCTTCAGTCGAGAATCCGTGCCGAACATGCCGATGGCAAACTGACCCAGCGCGATCACACAGGCTCCGGTCAGGGTGGCCACGTCGATCAAGGCCGCGGGCTTAAAACGTGTGGCATAGGCCAGCCCATCGGAGAGGATGAGCCGCCCTTCCGCATCGGTATTTTGCACCTCCACGGTTTTGCCGGAGAGCGTTTTGACGACGTCGCCTGGGCGCATGGCGCGCCCGCCCGGCATATTCTCCGCTACGGGGAGAATACTGATGAGATTGAGCGGCAGCTTGAGGCGCGCCGCGGCCCGGATGGCCGCCAAGACTTCCGCTCCCCCGGTCATGTCGGCCTTCATCTGTTCCATGTTCTCCGCGGGCTTTAGCGAGATTCCGCCGGTGTCGAAGGTAATGGTCTTGCCTACCAGGACCACCGGCCGATCGTCTTTTTTCTTCGCACCATAGTAGTGGAGCACAATAAACTTCGGCGGTTCATGGCTCCCTTTGGCGACGCCCAGCAAGGCCCCCATGCCGAGTTCTTCCATCTCTTTCTGTTCAATAATCTTGAGACTGACGCCGGTCTCTTTGGCGACGGCTTTGGCCTCGTTCGCAATCTTGGTCGGGGTCATCACATTGGATGGGTGGTTGCACAGATCGCGTACAAACACGGTGGCCTCCGCCGTGGCCATTCCGCGCCGAACGCCCTCGGTGACTTGCCGTAGCTGGGCTTTGTGAGGCGTCATCAGCGAGAATGACGCTACCTCATGCCCAGCGGCTTCGCTGCGGTACGCGGTGAATTGGTAGGTGCCTAGGACGGCTCCTTCCACCATGGCCTGCACCACATCACTGACCGATGCTCCACGCGGGATCACGGTAGGCACCATCGAGGTGATCGAACCGGCCTTCGCCTGCCTGGCACGTTTCGTCGCCTGGCCCAGCGCTTGGCGGACGTGATCGAGCCCGACGGTCTTTCTTTTTCCCAATCCCACCAGGATGAGTCGCTTGGCGGGCGCTTTGCCTTGGGTATGGACCAGCACCACTTCGCCCACCTTGCCTTCGAATTCTTTTGCCTGCACCAATTCTCGAAGCGCCCCCCCCAAAGCTTTGTCGAAGAGCGCGGCATCCTGTTTAGAGAACGCGTCGCCTTCGCAATGCAACAGGACGAGCGCATCCGCCGCCTCGGTGTCGATCCGACCGACTTGACTCTCCACTCGCATGATGTTCATTCCTCTCTCCTTGGTCTCATGGTCCGTGATGAGGGTCGGTCGGTTCGCCTCGCGCGCATGGCACGCGGCCCGCCCTCAAACGGCGCGCCGTTCATATCAGACGCCGCGCATATCCGGCGTCCAAATGTGTTTATGCATCTGCAATTGCAAGCGAATGGAGAGGCGATCGGTCAACATCCACTCCGCCAAGCGGCGCGGATCCAACACCCCAAACACCGGGCTGAACAGGACCGTGCAGCGCTCCATGAGGCGATACCGGCCCACCACGGCTTTTGCCCAGTCATAGTCGGCCCGATCCTGAATCACGAACTTGGCTTCATCCTGGGATCGCAGACGATCGACATTCGGCCAGCACATCCGGTCCGTCATGCCGCTGCCGGGACATTTCACGTCGAGAATGATGCGCACCCGGTCGTCAACCAAGGCGGTCTCGACGGCCCCGCTCGTTTCCAGTAATACCGTGAAGCGCGCATCACATAAGGCCTTCAGCAACGTACACGTCGCCGATTGAGCCAACGGTTCGCCGCCGGTCACCTCGACGAGACGGCACTGGTATTGCCGCACTGTTTCGACAATCTCCTCAACCGACGCGTCTCCTCCGCCAAAAAATGCATAGTCGGTATCACACCAGGTACAACGCAAGGGACAACCGGTCAAACGCACAAACACACAGGGCTGTCCGGCGAAGGTCGATTCGCCTTGGATGCTGTGAAAGATTTCGGTGACGCGCAGCATACCCGTTCTGTTTATCGAGGACGTCATGGAAGATCTCGGCCCAATCGAGAGCCCCGCACGATTAAGTCCACTCCACAATCGGCCAACCGTGTTGCCTGGCGATCCGCGTCATCCCGCGAATCGGGTTCACTACCGTTGGTTGGCCTACCGCATGGAGTATGTCCAGATCACCGGGGCTGTCGCCATAGGCATAACATGCGGCGAGATTCAATTTGAGTTCGCGGGCCACCCGCTCGATCAACTGCAGCTTCCCGGGCCCGTACGGAAGCGGCGGCACCAGACGACCCGTATATAAGCCGTTGATCTGCTCGAGCCTTCCGGCGAAATAGCGATCCACCCGCAATGCGCCCGCGATGGGGTCGATCAAAAAATCCAGCGAGCCGGTCAAAAGGATGATGGGATGCCCCGCTTGTCGATGCGCGTCGAGTTGCCGCATCGCGGCCGGCGAAACGCAGGGACAGAGTTGCTCACGACAAAACTCTTCTCCCAACGGTTCAATGACTTGGGCGGGCTTACCGACCAAATATGGTTTGCGAAGGCGCAACGGTTGCAGGGAGAGAGTCCGGGCTTCCCGCAACAGGCACACTGCGCTGGCACGGATCTCGGGCCAACCCACGATCCGGCGATGCCACAACCACCGAAAGAAACGCACCTCGCTTGCCTCGCCCGGGAGCAGCGTATTATCGACGTCGAAAAACGCCGCGGCACCGCTTGAGAGACAGTGTTGTGCAGGCACTTGGAGCTGCGTCATACCCATGCAACGGCGGCCGGAATTGATCACACGAATTCGGCTTGCTGGCGTAAAGCCGGGCCGATTCTACCGGAGGGGTCTTTGATTGACAAGAATTTTGGCCTACTTCTATAATACCGCTCCCTCTGGCCGCCTGATGCTTGCGTACGAAATACGTGGTCCCTCCGAGCGCCGCAGACCTGATCACGATTCCCCATGTAATAATGATGGGAGGTTGCGGTCGACGCAAGCACCAGGAGGCCCGGCGACAGATCGCGTCAGAGGCCGAAGTGGTGGAATGGCAGACACGCACGTTTGAGGGGCGTGTGGCGCAAGCCGTGCGGGTTCAAGTCCCGCCTTCGGCACCAAAACCCGAACCATGTCCTTGACCCCGGTTTCCCCGCAGCGCTGTCGGTGACACTCCTTTCGACTGCCTGTCCATTGACTTCAGAAGACCACCTCGTCAGACTCAATTCCCGCTGAGGAGGTCCCCACCGGCATGAAGCTCTTGAACGTCTCCCTGGCCACCGTCGTCGTCGCCGTCGGTTTCTGGCTCTTGTGGGGCACCCACTATCCCGCAGTCCTGATCATGTGGACATTGACCGTGGGCTCGTTCCTCTGGTGGCGGGCTCGAACCGTGACTCAAATCTGGGCATGGTCCACCCTGTTGCTCGGCCTCGAAAGCTTCGCCTGGCCGCTTTTGCTGATGATTGAGTTGCAGTCTTCGTCCGGCTCGCCCTCTGAGGATCAAATGGGTTGGATTCTTTCGGCCGTGGTGCTGGGGCTGCTCTCGTCCGTGTTTTGGATTTCCTTTTCTTACGGTTTGTACAAGCGCGATCAAACCATGTCCGAAACAGCCGCCCCGGCGGGCGCACCACAGCCCGGTCTCCCACGATCGGCCAAGCGACCGGTCCGCCGCTAGTGCATGTCGACTGGATCAACGTCGACGACGAATTTCAACCGTCCCCTCTTGTACCCGCTCTCCATCGCGGCCGCTGAGTCGCGCACCGCTTGCAAGAGCGTTTCGCGATGAAGTCCCTTGGCCAGGAGATGGAAGCGGTGACGCCCTTTCGGCCGTCCCCCCAACGCCGGCACCGGTCCCAATAGGGTGATGCCCTCTCGTTCGCTCGTTGACCGATCGAGGCCCTGCCGCCATTGCATGGCGGCCGTCTCTACCAGACGCCGCTCCAGGCCGATCACCGACAGGCTGACCACATGACAGGCCGGCGGGTAGCCGAGCAGCCGTCTTGCCGACAGTTCTTCTTCATAAAAGCAGCCGGGTTTGCCGGAGACGACGGCCTCGATAGCATGATGCGTCGGCAGCAACGTTTGGATCAGGACGCGGCCGCCCTCGTGACGCGGCTTGGCGGTATCCACCGCGTCCGTCAAGAGGTGATACGTCCGTTCCGCCGCACGAAAGTCCGGCACGTGCAATCCTGAATCCGCGTACAGGATCCCGACCAATCCCATTCGAGGCAGAGGTTCTCGCTGAAACAAGACCTGGGTTCCGATCACGATGTCAAAGGCCCCAGCCCGGACGCCTTGCCAGAGCGCCGAGGCCGTGGCCGAATGGCGTAACGTATCACCGTCCAATCGCGCAACCTTGGCATATGGAAAAAGTCGTTGGACTTCCAGGTACGCGCGTTCTGTTCCCTCTCCAACCGGCGCCAGCCGGGAGGCGAGGCACATCGGGCAGGCGTCCGGCAACGGCTCCGCCAGACCGCAATACCGGCAGCCGAGCTTGAGGGCCTCCCTATAATATGTGAACGCTACCGCACAGGACGAACAACGCGGCACCCAACCGCACTCTCGGCATACCAGCGCACCGGCGTAGCCCTTGCGGTTCAGAAAGAGAAGGATCCCGGCCCGTTTCGCGACCGCTTCCCGCACCGCCGTGAGCAGTCGGGAAGTCAGCAATGTTCCGGCGGGTTCCAGACGAAGGTCGGCCACCTCGATGAAGGGCCGCTGGTCGGACGCTTCCGGCAGCGAGTGGACCTCGACTGAAGGGTCCGTGATCGATTCAAGCGAGGGATGGGAGGAAGCCAGCACGACCAGCGTGTGGTCAATTGCCCCTCGCATGCGGGCCACATCACGGGCATGATAGCGAGGCTCTTGCAGTTCCTTGAGCGCGGGATCGTCTTCCTGGTCGACCCAAATCAGCCCTACCGATCGGAGCGGAGTGAACAGCGCTGATCGAGTCCCGACGATCATCCGCGGGCCGTCGCTTCCCTTCATGCCCGGCCGTGTCGAACTGGAGCCGACGGTGACGCGATCACCGTCGGACATGATGGACGCGCGAATCCCACGGACAATCTGGGCTTCCAGCCAGGCGGCCCGTGCCGCCTCACCGACGATGATGATCACGGACTTGCCGGCCGCGCGGGCTTCTCCGACCGCAGCCGTCAACAATCCAAGGCGGGTCTCCCAAGTGCCTTGGACCACAAGTGTGGCGGCTTGCTGCCGGCGAATGCCGGCCGCAAGGCGATCAAGCAAGACGGGATCTGCCTCCGGCAGTCCGTCCAAGGGCATGTCCGGGCCGACGGATAACGGTCGTCTTGGTTTCGTCGTGATCTTCTCCGGTTCTGTGCTGGATCTGATCCAGCCATGGTTCGTCAGCGTTTTGAGACCGCGGTCGCTTTGTAGCGTGGCCGCCAACACACCGGCCGAGCGGCGAGCAATGCGTGTCAGCAAGGATCGGAGATGTTCAGGACAGTATCCGGATACGAGCGCCGATCGCCCAGGCTCTGTCGCCACGTAACGAATCGCGCGGTGTGCACCTGGCCTGCGCGGCAGGATCAGCCGAAGAGATTGACCCCAGGGCGCCACGTACTCCTGTGAAATTCTTCGAGATAGCTCGAGCAGCGAAGACGGCACCCCACCTTCATCGGGCGCGCTGACAATCGTGTGAATCTCTTTGAGCGCTCCAGGACGCACCTCCGCCGGCCGTTGATCGTGGAGCCCAATCACCACCGCTTCCACCGTAGTGTGTCCAAACGGCACCCGAACGCGGTGGCCGACCGTAAGGCTAGAACAAAGCGAGCGGGGAACAAGATACGTGAAGGGCCGGCCAATGTGCCGGGGAACGATCACATCCGCATAGACACGGCCCGTGTCCGGGCGCGGATAGCGACTGTCTGGAAGAGGCATGCGCCATTGTAGCAGCGTGAAGAAGTTGTGACGACCAGGAAGTCCCGTCTCCCGTCTGGTGCCCGCCATACTCTCGTTACATCACAACAGACACCGGTCGGCAGCGTGAAAAGTCTATTCTGTCGGCGAAGCAACGGGTACCGGGGATTCCTGAAGGGCGGATGAAACGTCCAGGGCCTGGGTTCTGTCGGCGTCTGAACCATCCGGAACCGACACCCCAGGATGACCGGACGATTCTGCTGAATCAACGGAACCCGCACCGGCATCGATCTCGACCAATCCCATAGAGCGGTCCCCGGTCTGTTCTCCGCTTCCCTGAGGACTCGGATTCGACGCGGCGGGGCCCTCCGGAGGCGCATCGGCCGAGCCGGCAGCGGACGGCGGAGGGACCTTCTCGGGAGCGTAGAGAAGGATTTCCACACGACGATTCTTGCTGCGCCCCTCCTCATTCACATTCGGCGCAGTCGGTCGGCTGTCCCCGTATCCGACGGGCGTCAGGCGAGCTGAATCCACACCACCCTTCTCGACCAGATAGCGGATGACCCCGCTCGCACGGGCCCTAGACAACTCCAAGTTACTGGCATACCGAGATCTGAGGGAAGGTCCGATTTCGACGTTATCGGCATGTCCCTCCACTCGAATCAATCGCTCGTCGCCGCTGGTGCGCAGGTAGTCAATCAGCTGATCCAACACTCGATAACTGTCCGATTTCATCACGGCTTCGCCGGATTCATAGAGAAGGGCACCGCTCAACTCTCCAAGGGAGACCCGGCTCTGCCCACGAAAATCCTTCACTTGAAGCTGGCTCGCCACCGCATCGGAAGCCAGAGGCGCAACGGGCTCGACAGGTGTCACCCGTGAGGCGGGACGATCAACCGGCTGACTGAGAGGCACAGAAGGGCCCGCAAATTTGTATCGGTCGCCCTGCATGATGCGCGCGTTGGCTTTCATGACCTTGGCCGTCGCCGTGTGGTCTTCCGTAGACAGGACCTTGAGTTGGCCGATCTTGCGCGATGGGAGACCTGGACTGTGGCGATAGACATCCATCATGTCGCCGCTCTTGAGCCCATCCTCACGGCCCCGGTCGAGATACACCACATCAAACTGAGAGACGATGGTCATGGTCTTGTTGGCCTGTAACTCAACGATCAGTCCGGCCACGTCGGAAACACCGCCGTCTGACCTCCGGGTCTCCTCGGCAGGCGGCACATACCGCATGACTGGGTCACCTGGAGACACCGAATCGTACGCACGAATGGCTTCGACTGTGGCGAGCGCGCGGTCCACGTCCACGACTCGGACGACGGCCAGGCGAATCGTCACAAACCCCAAGTACTCTTTAGTCAGGGGATGAAAGACCTTCCGCACCCGGCGATAGACGGTGTACAGATCTCCCACAGCCACATCGGCAGGGTGATGCAGCTTGAGATAGTACATATCCCGAGTGCCCAAGAGCATCCGGTTGCCGGTCGTTTGATTGTCTCCCGTGATCAGATTGACGATCCCATCACGAGGGGTCGACTTTTGGATCGAACCGGCAGAATAGGCGAGGGCGGCCTCGCCGTACTTGACCGCTTTGGCATCGTCTTCCTCCGCAAACCCCGGTTGAGGGCACAAGAAGAGGAGGCACGTCAGAAGCATGCAAAGCTGTTTCAGAGAGTTCATAGGTGAAATTCCTTCTTCGGGATAAGTACCGCTGGTCAAACCATAGCAAATGGCCTTGTGTTGTCAAGAATTTGAGACTTCATGGCACAGGCTTTGACGAAGCTTTCCCAGCAATGGTAGGGTGACGCGTGGAGCAAGGGATGCCAAATCGGTCGCGACGGATCGAGACACAAATTCATCGACGACGAAAAGCGAAAGCGCTGTCGCCGATGACGGTCGAGTGGGATCTTTCCAATCCCGAGACTCCTGTCCAGTTGCGGTTGACGCCTCCGCCGGAGAAGCTGCCTCGACGGCGAGAGTCACAGCGCTGACATCCCACCCCCGCCCCCTCGAACCCGGACAGACCGACGCACAATGATTCACGATGACGGGTAGGGCTTTCGGGGCTTTGGCCTTAGGTCCTTTGTCCGCTTGCTATCACGAAGATTTCGGCACTAAGATCTCAACTCTTCTTTGCCGTCAATATCTTGTGAGAGAAAGGCGATGAGCGGCTTCGATCTCCTCCTCGAGTATTTGACTAGGTATTTTCCGATTCTCTTGTTCGTGTTTGTGGCGCTCGCCTTCGGTGTGGTGACATTGCTCATTAGCTATTTCGTCCAGCCGAAGTACCCCGAGCCCGAAAAACTGTCGGCATACGAGTGCGGCTCGGAGCCGTTTTCCGATGCGCGGATGCCGTTTCCGGTTCGGTATTACATTTTTGCAATGCTGTTCGTGATTTTCGACATTGAAGTGATCTTTCTCTATCCGTGGGCGGTGGTGTTCAGCAAAATCGGTATCATCGGGCTGATTGAAATGATGATCTTTATCGGCTTATTTCTCGTCGCGTATGTCTACGCCTGGCGCAAGGGAGCCTTGGAATGGGACTGATCCAGCTGGGGCGTCACGACAAGGACGGCGCCCCCGACGTCATCACGACCACCATCGAAAAAGCCGTAAATTGGGCGCGAAAGGGTTCCCTGTGGCCAATGACGTTCGGGTTGGCCTGTTGCGCCATCGAAATGATCGCCGCCGTCTCCTCACGCTATGACATGGATCGCTATGGGGCCGGCGTGTTTCGCGCCTCGCCACGGCAATCCGATCTCATGATCGTGGCGGGGACCGTGTGCCGACGCATGGCGCCGGTCATTCGGAAGATTTACGACCAGATGCCCGAACCAAAGTATGTAATCGCCATGGGCTCCTGCGCCACTTCCGGCAATATCTACGATAGTTACAGCGTGGTGCAGGGCGTCGATCGTTTCGTGCCCGTCGATATCTATGTGCCTGGATGTCCGCCGACTCCTGAAGCGTTGTTCGATGGCATTCTCAAGCTCCAGGAACGCATCATGCAAAAACGGGTCTTCGTCAAACAACCCAACCAGGTCAAAACGAGCTTCAAGATCTGACGGCCCGATGCACCACCTGATCAAACGAATACAAGACACCTTCTCGGTCGGATTCGTGGATGCCACGGAATGGCGCGGCGACGTCGCGGTCACCGTGAGCCGCGACAAACTCCACGAGATTGCCCAATTTCTGCATGACGACCCGGGAACGGATTTCGACTACATTGTTCACGTGAGCTCCGTAGACTGGCCGGACGACGAGGAGCGCTTTGAAGTCGTGTGGGAGTTGTATTCGATTCGTAAACGCCACCGCATCCGCCTGAAATCGCGCGTTCCGGAATCCGACTGCGTCGTGGACTCCCTGACCGACATTTGGAAGGGCGCCGACTTCATGGAGCGCGAGGTCTACGACATGATGGGCATCCGGTTTCGGAATCACCCGGACTTACGCCGCATATTGATGCCGGACGACTACACCGAAGGTTACCCCTTGAGAAAAGACTTCCCCTTGCGCGGCAAAGGTTGGCGGGACACCTTCGACTTTCTTGATGAAGTGCCTCGGTAAGGGACGAACCGACGATGGCATTGGAAGATCAACGAACGACGGTTTATAAGGTTGATCCGGAACACCCGGAAAGCGAGACGCTGCCCACGCTCCGGACGGAAGAGCTGCTGCTCAACATGGGGCCGCAGCATCCGAGCACGCATGGCGTGCTGAAAGTCATTCTCGAATTGGAAGGGGAGCGTCTGGTGAAATCCACGCCCGTGATGGGCTTCTTGCATCGCGGGGTCGAGAAGCTCGCGGAGGACGGCACGTACCACCAGTTTATCCCGCATACCGATCGGCTCGATTACGTCTGCGCGATGTACAACAACTTCGCCTATTGTCGAGCGGTGGAAAAGTTGATGAACCTGCAGGTGCCCGAACGCGCCGATTATCTCCGCACGATCGTCGCGGAAGTCCAGCGCATCATCGGCCATCAATTCTGGCTCGGCACCCAGGCGCTGGATATCGGCGCGATGACGGTCTTTTTCTACTGTTTCCGCGATCGAGAAATCCTGCTGGATTGGTTCGACGAGTTGTGCGGGGCACGGTTGACCACCAGCTGGTACCGGATCGGCGGCGTCGAGCGTGACTTGACGCCCTCGTTGCTCGAGAAGCTGAAGCAGTTTCTCGAGTACTTCCCCCCAAAGATCGATGAATACGTCGTGTTTCTGGAGAAAAACCGCATTTGGTTGGCGCGGACGAAGGGTGTCGCGGTCATCTCCGCCGAGGACGCCGTCAGCTTCGGGTTGAGCGGGCCCACGCTGCGCGGTTCCGGCGTTGATTACGATTTGCGCAAATACGAACCCTATGCCGCGTATCCGAAATGCGAGTTCAGCGTGCCGGTGGGGAAGAACGGCGACACGTACGACCGCTACTGGATTCGGGTCATGGAACTCTACGAAAGCGTCAAAATTATTCGGCAATGCCTGGAGCAGATGCAGGAAGGGCCGATCATGGCGGATGTGCCGAGCGTCACCCTGCCGCCGAAAGAACGGGTGTTCACCAATTTGGAGTCCATGATCCAACAGTTCAAACTCTTCTCCCAAGGGTTCAATGCTCCGCCGGGGGAGATCTACTGCGGCACCGAAGCGCACAAGGGTGAGTTGGGCTTCTACATCGTCAGCACGGGTGGCGGCAAGCCGTATCGCCTCAAAATCCGAGCGCCCTCTTTCATTCACATGGGAGCGTTTGATTACATGTCCCGGGGCTACATGATTGCGGACGCCATCACCTTGTTCGGGACCTACGATATCGTCATGGGCGAGTGTGACCGCTAACGGACGGAGAAGGGGTAGAGTGACCGTGGGCAGCCGTCATCACGAGTGCATTGTGCGCATCGCATTGAGGAGACGATGGGACTGAAGCCAGCTACAAATCCGGACGTCGAAGCCGCCACCATCGAACTGAGCATCGACGGGAAGACGGTCACCGCCAAGGACGGCGTCTCCCTCTACGACGTCATCTCGAGCACCGGCAAAATCATTCCGGCCATGTGTTACCACTACACGTTCGATCCGTTCGGCTCCTGCGGAATGTGCCTGGTCATGCAGGAGGGCAAGAAAGCGCCGGTGCGTTCCTGCACGGCGAAGGCCACCGCCGGCATGATCATCCGGACGGAAGGGGACGATCTCTTCCAAGCCCGCAAGAAAGCCGTCGAGAAACATTTGTCGGTGCATCCGCTGGACTGCCCGGTGTGTGACGCGGACGGCCACTGCGAATTACAGGATATGGCCTTCCAGCACGGCGTCACGAACCTGGCTAACGCCAAGCAGAAACTTATTCCCGAGGACACCCGCAGCCTCGTACTCGACTTCAATATGAACCGCTGCATCGCCTGTGCGGAATGCATCAATGTCTGCAAAGACGTGCTGATGA
The DNA here is from genome assembly GCA_964416255.1 of uncultured Nitrospira sp. Lineage (GTDB taxonomy): Bacteria > Nitrospirota > Nitrospiria > Nitrospirales > Nitrospiraceae > Nitrospira_D. Next base: position 44,013 of record CAYQDJ010000009.1, read on the forward strand.
TCGATGCCCTGCAGTTCATGAAAAAAGGCGGGTTCAACCAGGTGGTCGCCAAAGGCGACTTGCCCCTGGCCTGCGAGTTTTGCGGCGACTGTCTGGCCGTCTGTCCGGTCGGAGCGATTACGAACAAATTTTCAAAGTACCTCTACAAGCCTTGGCAAATGAAGAAGACGACCACCACCTGCAATTACTGCGGGGACGGCTGTCAAATGTACCTGGAAACGAAGGACGCCGAAGTCATTCGCGTCACGTCACCCTTGTCGTGGAAGAACAAATGGGGGGACCGATCGGACACCGCCAAGGGCCATGGGGGTCTCTGTGTGCGCGGCCGCTTCGGCTTCGAGTATCTCGACAGTAAGGACCGCTTGCGTCTGCCGTTGGTGCGCGAAGGCGCGGGGTTGGTCGCCAAGCCCTGGCTGGAGACCATGCACCGCCTGGTCGATCGGTTCACGGACGTGACCCAGCGGCATGGTGCCGAGGCCGTTGGCGGCTTGATTACGGCTCGCTGCACGAACGAAGAACTGTACCTGTTCCAAAAACTCATGCGCACCGTGTTCGGCAGCAATCAGTTCGACAGCAGCGCCCGCTACGGACACTTGAATTTCGTCCATGCATCCCGGCAAGCCCTGGGGCTTGGCCGCACACCGAACGACTGGGAAGATCTCACCAAAGCCAAGGCGGTCCTCCTCATCGGATCCAATCTCACGGAGACGAATCCGCTCACGGCCGTTCGCATTAAAGAGGCGCTTCGCGTCTACAACGCGCAAGTGGTCACTATCGACTCAGCCGTCACGAACATGGCCAAGCTCGCCTCGCATCCGTTCGTGATCAAGCCGGGCATGGAAGGGCCGGTCATCGACGGCCTGGTAAAGGCGACCATTGACCAGGATCTCGTCGATGAAGATACCGTCCGGGCCCATCCCCAGGCATTCGCCGCCCTCAAAGCGGCCGTCGCAGGTCTCTCGCTGGAGCACCTTGCCGCACAGGCCGGCCTGTTGCCGGAACACTTCGTTGAAATCGCGGCCATCTTGGCCGAAGCGCCGCGGTCCATCATCTTGTGCGCCGAAGGCATCGTCCGGCGGCCGAACGGCTATCAGAACGTGCTCAAGCTGATCGACCTGTCGTGGGTGACCGGGAAAGTGGGAAAGCCCGGCTGCGGTGTGAACACCGTGACGGAAGAAGGGAACGAGCAAGGGGCAGTCGATCTGGGTGCCGCGCCGGAATTCCTTCCGGGCCAAGCCCCCTTCGACGATCCGGGTGCCAGAAACCGCTTTGCCAAAGCCTGGGAGGCGTCGCTCCCGGCCCCGAGCAGCGGCGCGTCCCTGATCGAGATCCTCAAACGCTGTAAGAGCGGACAGATCAAAGCCTTATACGTGATCGGCGAAAATCCGCTGGCCACTCTTCCGGCGTCGGCCGAGGTCCGAGCCGCTTTGGAGCGACTGGAGTTGCTGGTCGTCCAGGATCCGTTCCTGACGGAAACCGCTCAACTGGCTCATTTCGTGCTGCCGGCCTCGAGCTATGCCGAAAAAGACGGCACCTTTACCAATTTGGAAGGTCGCGTCCTGCGGGTGCGCCAGGCGATGGATCCGGTCGGCGAGAGTCTACCTGATTGGCACATCATGACAGCCTTGGCCAACGCCCTGGGACGACAATGGGAGTATGAGTCGGCAAACGACATCCAAGCCGAAATCATGAAACTGCTGCCCGGATACTACAATTTAGGGCAACCCCGCAAGGTCGCACCAACAGCCGATCAGTATCTGGCCGCCGGATTTGCGACCGACGTGCGGATTCGGTACAAGACGTCCACCTCCGCCGAACCGACCAGGCCCTTCGCGTTGATCATGGGGCAGCTGCTGGTCCATTCCGGCAAATTGTCCACGCGCGCCTCCGGATTGATCAAAGTCGCCCCGAACAGCGGGAGGTTGCGGATGAACCTTCAGGACATGGAACGGCTCGGCCTGCAGGAGGGAGGGAAGGTGCGGTTGACATCGGATCGAGGTTCACTCCAATTGGCAATCGAGCCCGACATAGCCGTGGCGCCCGGCACCTGTTTTTTCCCCGAACATTTCAACGAACCGCCAGTGAAGGATTTGATGACGGTCTCGGTGGATGCCATCACGGGAGTTCCGGTTTTTAAGCAAGCGTGGGTGAGCATTGAACGCGCCCAGTAGGACGTGTATGCTCGCACGCCGGAGCAGGAGAAGAAGATGAGCGTGGCCGCTCTCACCAAGAAAATTCTGCATGCCGCCTTGTTCTACGAGATCTGGGACGCAATGAAAGTCACGTTCCGGCACATGTTTCATCGCCCGGTCACATTCCAATATCCCCGCGAGCAGCGGACCATTCCCGATACGCACCGCGGCGCCTTGGGCTTACTTCGCTATGACGACGGTCGCGAACGGTGCGTCGGCTGCGATCTTTGCGAGGCGGCTTGTCCCTCCCGCTGTATCAAAGTCATCAGCGAAGAAGATCCAACGCGTCCGCTGCAACGGTACGCGAGCGAATTTTACATCGACATCACGAAGTGCGTCTTTTGCGGATACTGTGTCGAAGCCTGCCCGGTCAATGCCCTGGCGATGACCAAGATGTATGAATACTCCACCCACGACAAACGCACGTTGCTGTTCGACAAGACGCGGCTCTACGACATCGGCGAGCGTCATCTCGAGGACGCCAAAAAATATCTCTACGCCCATAACCAGGAGAAGAATGCCCAGGAGAGCCGCGAGTACCGATACTATTTTCCGCAATCGGTGCTGAAACCGACCCAACCGCCTCCCAAGCATTTGAGTTGACGACCACCATGCTCGCTGTGTTCTTTAGTTATTTTGCACTGGTCAGTATGGCCGCCGGTGTCCTGACCGTGGCGTTGAAGAACCCGGTGCACTGCGGGTTGGCGTTACTGGCCCTCTTGCTCCATGTGTCGGGCCTGTTTGTGCTCCTCAACGCCGAATTTCTGTGGGCGGTGCAAGTGATCGTCTATGCCGGAGCCATCCTCGTGCTGTACCTGTTTGTCTTGATGTTATTGAACCTGAAAACCGACGAGCGCTATTTTCACTCGTCCTTCATGTACTTTCTGGTCCCGGCCGTGGCGGGCTCGCTCTACGTGATGTTTCTGCTGCTGCGCTCCCCGTTCGCCGGCGCCAAGGGCGATGCCCCGACGGCGGCGGTGCTCCAAGACGGAGCCACCTATGCCGTCGGCATCAAAATGTTCAGCGACTATCTCCTGCAGTTCGAGATCGTCGGGGTGTTTCTGTTGGGGGCCATCATCGGAGCCATTGTCCTGGCCAAGACGCCAAAACCGATCGATGTGCGGAAAGACTAGACGATGATCCCGCTCTCCGCCTACGTCGCCGTCAGTGCGGTGTTATTCCTCACCGGCTTGCTCGGCGTCCTGATCCGGCGCAATTTCATCATCGTCTTGATGGCGGTGGAAATTATGCTAAATGCGGCAAACATCAACCTCGTCGCGTTTTCCCATTATTTGGAATCCATGGCCGGCCAATTAGTCGCCTTGTTCGTCATCGCCGTCGCGGCCGGGGAAGCGGCCGTCGGATTGGCCATCATTATCGTCGTGTTCCGCGGAAAGATTTCGACCAACGTCGACGAAATGAACCTGCTGAAGTGGTAACGTGTCTGACGTCACTGATCTGCTCATCAAACTGATCCCCCTGTTTCCTCTCTTGGCCGTGGTGGCCAACGGACTGTTGGGAAGCCGCTACTCTCAGGAAGTGGCGCACCGGCTGGCCTGGGGGTCCGTCGGGCTCTCATTCCTCTGCACGATCGGCGTGGTCACGACGATTCTGCGCACCGGGGCCGCACGCGAAGTCCTCGTGTACCATTGGATCTTCGGCGGCGACCTCACTATCGATCTGGCCTTCTTGGTTGATCCCCTGACCTGCGTCATGCTGCTCGTCATCACCGGGGTCGGCTTCCTCATTCACGTCTATTCCGTCGGCTACATGCACGGTGAGGCGGGATTCACGCGCTTCTTCACTTATATGAACCTATTCATGGTTTCCATGCTCCTGCTGGTCATGGGGAACAATTACGTCGTCCTGTTTATCGGTTGGGAAGGCGTCGGCCTCTGCTCCTACCTGCTCATCGGCTACTACTACGACAGGATCTCCGCGGCCAAAGCCGCCACCAAGGCGTTTGTCGTCAACCGCATCGGGGATGCCGGGTTCCTGCTCGCGATGTTCCTGGTCTTTGTGAATTTTCAGACGCTCGACTACACCAAGGTCTTTGCCCAAGCAAGTCAGCTGTCGGCGGAAATGGCCACGGCGATCGCCTTGTGCCTATTGATCGGCGCCATGGGCAAATCGGCCCAGCTGCCCCTCCACACATGGTTGCCCGACGCGATGGAGGGCCCCACCCCGGTGAGCGCGTTGATCCATGCGGCCACCATGGTCACCGCCGGCGTTTATATGATCGTCCGCAATCACGTCATTTTTGATTTGTCTCCGACCGCGATGGGGGTGGTGGCCGTCACCGGCGGCGCCACGGCCTTGTTTGCCGCCACCATTGGCCTCGTCCAAACGGACATCAAACGGGTTCTGGCCTACTCAACGGTGAGCCAGCTGGGCTATATGTTTCTGGGGGTCGGGATCGGAGCCTATACGGCCGCGATGTTTCATCTCATGACGCACGCGTTTTTCAAAGCACTGCTCTTTCTGGCCGCGGGATCGGTGATTCATGCGCTGTCCGGGGAACAAGATATCCGCAAGATGGGCGGCCTCGCTTCCAGAATCCCCTGGACCTATAAATTGTTCCTCATCGGCACGGTGGCCATTGCCGGCATTCCCCCGTTGGCCGGGTTTTGGAGCAAGGACGAGATCATGGCCCATGCCTTCACCCACCATCATTACGTCTTGTATGGGATCGCCGCCGTCGGCGCTCTGCTGACCTCCTTTTATATGTTCCGGTTGACCTACCTGACGTTCTACGGACAGTCCCGAATGGACCACCACACGGAAAGCCACGTACATGAGTCGCCTATGGTGATGGTGGGCCCGCTCATGGCCTTAGGCGTCCTCTCGCTCGTGGGCGGCGCATTGGGCTTCCCTCCCGAACATGGCTGGTTGCACGGATTTCTTGCACCGGTGGTCGGCGCCGAAGCCGAGCACGTGGCTGGGACTGGTCTGGTCCTGACCTTGATGACGGTGGCCACCGGCATCGCACTGCTCGGATGGGCGCTGGCGCACTACCTGTACAGTATCAGTCAGGGGACGGCCGACCGCTGGGCGGAGCAACTGCCCGGCGTCTACCGATTGCTCTTGAACAAGTACTACGTCGATGACCTATACGATGCGCTCGTCGTCGAACCGACCAAACGTCTCGGCGAAGCGCTCGATTGGTTCGACCGCACCATTTTGGATGGGGCGGTTCGGGGCATCGCCACCCTGGCGGACTGGGGATCGGCCGGCTCCACGTGGGTTGAAAAACATGTGATCTACGCCGTCCTCAACATCATCGGCTACGGCAATCATCTCGCCGCACGACGCGGGCGCAAACTTCAAAGCGGCATGGTTCACCATTATGCCGCCATGATCGTGGCCGGTCTGTTTTTGCTGGCGTTGGTGGTTCAATTGGTCCTGCAACTCTAGGGCGTATCTGCGATGCTGGAAGAACTCGCGTCGGGCTTCCCGATTTTGTCCTGTCTGCTGTTCCTCCCCTTGGTGGGGGCGGCCGTCCTATGGTTGATCGAGGACGAGGACATGATTCGCACCTCCGCCTTGACGGTAACCCTGGTTGAACTGGCGCTGGCGGTCTTTGTGTTGCTGCGATTCATCCCGGATTCGGCGGCCATGCAGTTCGTCGAACGGGTACGCTGGATACCGGCCTTAGGCATCAGCTATCACCTCGGCGTCGACGGCATCAGCGTGCTCTTCGTCGGGCTGACGGCCTTTTTGACCGTGCTGGTCGTGGTGTACTCGTGGGATACGATCCGCCAGCAAGTGAAACTGTACATGATGTGTGTGCTCGCGCTCGAAACCACCACCATGGGCGTGTTCGTCTCGCTGGACTTGATTTTGTTTTTTGTGTTTTGGGAACTCATGCTGATTCCCAGTTATTTTTTGATCAAGCTGTGGGGCGGAGGGGCCGACCGTCATTACGCCGCCCTGAAATTCGTGTTGTACACGCTGCTCGGCAGCGTCTTCATGCTGGTGGGGATTGCCCTGCTCAACATCAACTATCATCAGTGGGCGTCGCTGCATCGCATGGACCAACTCTATTCCTTCGATCTCCTTGAACTCCTGACGGTGCCGGTCCCCCTCAATCAACAGATTCTCATTTTTTGGCTCATGTTCATGGGGTTCGCGTTCAAGGCCCCGGTCTTTCCGTTTCACACCTGGTTGCCCGATGCGCTCCTCGAAGGCCCCATCGGGATGGCCGTGGTGTTGGCCGGTCTGAAACTCGGCACCTTCGGGTTCATGCGGTTCAGCATTCCGCTCCTGCCCGACGCGTCGAAGAGCGAAACGGTCGTGTTCATCGTGGTCATCCTTGGCCTGTGCGCTATCCTCTATGGCGCCTGGATGGCCTTAATTCAACCGGATTTTCGGCGTTTACTGGCGTACAGCAGCATCAGCCACCTCGGGATGGTGGTGGTAGGAATTTTTGCGCTCAACTTTCAGTCCCTGCAAGGCAGTCTCCTGACAATGATCAATCTCGGATTCAGCACCGCCGGGCTCTTCTTCATTGCGGGGTTCTTGTATTCTCGCCAACACACCACCCATCTCTCGGCCTTCGGCGGCATGGCCAAACAAGTGCCCCTCTTGGCGACGTTCTTTCTGCTGATCGGATTGGCCTCGATCGGATTGCCCGGCACGAACGGGTTCGTGGGGGAGTTCCTGATTCTTCTGGGGGCGTTCAAAGCGAAGTGGTGGTTCGGAACCATTGCGGTCCTGGGCGTGATTTTCGGCGCTGCCTATTTTCTCTGGTACTACGAACGCGCCATGCTGGGGCCGGTCGGTAAGGCCGTCAAAGAGACCATGGGCGATCTCCATCTCCGCGAAATCGTGATTGCCGTGTCCCTGTCGGCCATGATTCTCTGGATCGGACTCTATCCCGCGCCTTTCTTGCGCATGATGAACGGATCCGTGCAAGCGCTCGTCGATCGTTTGCACCACGGCACGGTGGCGGCGCTCGAATCCGCTTCCCAGAAACAGGGACGTTGACGTATGGGTGAGTACGCGCTCCTTTATATCCTCTTTGCCCCATTCGCGGGAGCGTTGGCGCTGATCTTTGTGTCCAATCGGCAACCGATGCTGGTCCGCAGCATTGCAGCCGGCTCGGCCTTCATCTCGCTGGTCGCGTCGCTGTACTTGTTTTACGCCTACGATCCGGTCCGAGGCGGCTTTCAATTCGTCCAGCGGTTCGAGTGGTCCAGGCAGTTGGGGATTTCCTTGCATCTCGGCGTTGACGGGATCGGCACGCCCTTGGTCCTGGCCTCGTCCATCCTCTTGTTCGCCGGGATCTTCGTCTCCTGGCACATCAAAGACCGGACCAAGGAATTCTATATCTGGCTCCTGATTCTCGCCGCCGCCACGATCGGCGTCTTCATGTCGCTGGACCTATTTTTCCTGTACTTCTTCTACGAAATGTCGGTGATCCCAATGTATCTCCTCCTCGGCATGTGGGGGAGTCACACGAAACAATATCTCGAAATGACCGACCCGGAAGGCCTGAAACTGCGCGACTCCGTCGGCTTCATCAAGAATTTCGCCGCCAACAGCAAGGAATACGCGGCGATGAAACTTGTGTTGTTCCTGTCCGCGTTCGCGGTGGTCGCCTTGATGGGCATCCTACTGATCTACAAGTTTTCCGGGCTCAATACCTTCGACATTCTTGTGCTCCGGGAACAGGCGCAGTTGATGAACATTCCCGTGCTCGGGACGACGCTGGACAAAATCATCTGGATCTTGATTTTCTTCGGCTTCGCTTCCATCGCTCCGATCTGGCCGCTGCACTCGTGGTCCCCCGTCGGCCATGCCGCGGCGCCGGCCGCGACCAGCATGCTGCATGCCGGCGTGCTCATGAAACTCGGGCACTTCTCGATTATTCGAGTCGCGTTTGAAATCCTTCCGGAGACCACCCGGGAGTTGATGCCGCTCGCGGCGGTGCTCTGCGTCTTCAGCATTCTCTATGGCGGGTTTGTCGCTTTCTACGCCAAAGACACGAAATATGTGATCGGCTACTCAAGTTCGAGCCACATGGGGTATGTCTTTCTCGGGATGGCGGCACTGGACTACATCAGCTTGAGCGGAGCCGTCATCTACATGTTCGCGCATGCCATGGCAACCGGCATGCTGTTCGCGATGGCTGGCTGGGTGTACGACCAAACACACACGCGCGACATTCCCTCGCTCGGGGGGTTGTCGAACAAAATGCCGTTCATTGCCGGCTGCTTCATCGTCGGTTGCATGGCCTCCGTTGGCATGCCCGGCACCGTCAATTTCATCGCGGAGATCATGATCATCGTCGGCAGTTGGAACAAGTACCCGGTTCAAGTGATCATCGCCGTCCTCGGCATCTTCCTGACCATGGCCTATTTGGTCAAGATGATGCGCTGTCTGTTCTATTGGCCGATGTATCAGCACTATAGCCACTCGCACGATGCGGTGTCGGCGGTCGACCGTCTGCCCCTGCTCATCATGATCGCCGTCAGCGTCGGCTTCGGCATCTTTCCCATGCACCTGTACACCGTCGTCCGCTCCGGGGTCGACCCGCTGGTCGCCCGGATCACCGAAGTCGTGCCGGTCGCGGCCGCCCAGAAGAATGAGGCTCCAGGCTCGAGAATGGACGTGTCGCCGGGCCGGCGCGTCACCCTTTCGTCGCCGGCGCAGTGGATGCCATCCGCGTCACGGAGTGAGCCATGACGTTCGATCTCGCCTTGACCGCATCCGATCTGCTGCTGCTGCTGCCGGAAATTCTCTTGACCTGCTGGCTCTGCGTCGTGCTCATCGTCGACTTTTCCTGGCCGACCCTCCCCAAGGAACAGTTGGCGTATCTGAGCGTAGTCGGCCTCGTCCTCACGTTGGGAACGTTGGCCTGGTTGGACGTCAATCAGGTGTCCGGCTCGCTCTTCAACCACATGTTCGTGCTCGACCGCATGGCCCTGTTCTTCAAGATGTTTATCGTCGGCGCGACCATCCTGGTGATCCTCGCCTCCATCGAATACGTCCATCGCTTTACGTTTTTCAGGGGCGAGTACTATGTCTTGGTCGTCATGTCTGCTCTGGGCATGATGTTTATGGCCTCGGCCAATGATTTGCTCTCTCTTTTTGTGACCCTCGAGTTTTCGACCTTCGGGTTCTATGTCCTGGTCGCCTATCTTCGGGACGATCTGGCCTCGAACGAGGCCGGGTTGAAGTTCTTCATCCTCGGGGTATTTGCCGCCGCCTTACTGGCCTACGGCATCAGCTTGGTGTATGGAGAGACCGGCCAATTAGTCTTCTCCGACATGGCCTCCGCCACGGCCACTCCGGGTCTGATGATCGGATTTTTGCTGATCTTTGCGGCGTTGGGATTCAAGATCGGCGCGGTCCCGTTTCATTCGTGGATTCCCGATACCTACCATGGTTCTCCGACCCCGATAACCGCGTTTTTGTCGATCGCGCCGAAAGGCGCGGCCTTTGCGATCCTGCTCCGCATCTTCTTCGTCGCCCTCGCCTCCTTCAAGCCCATGTGGGTCTTTTTGCTGGTCGGCACGTCGATCCTCTCGATGACCTATGCCAATATCGTGGCCATTGCCCAACGCAACATCAAGCGACTCCTGGCCTATTCGGGGATCGCGCAAATCGGGAACGTGCTCATCGGGTTGGCTGCCGGCACGAAAATGGGCAGCGATGCGATCTTGTTCTACTTGCTCACCTATCTGTTCGCCAATATCGGCGCCTTCGCCGTGGTCATTGCCGTGAGCCATGCGATCGGCAGCGACGAAATCGACGACTACAATGGCTTGAATCGCCGGTCGCCGTTCTTGGCGTTTGCCATGTTGCTCTTTCTCTTGTCGTTGGCGGGAGTCCCGCCGCTCGCCGGATTCATCGGCAAACTGTATATTTTCGTCTCGGCGATCAACGAAGGGCTCTACACGCTGATCACCGTCGGGCTGATCAATATCGTCATCTCGATGTATTACTACTTGGTCGTCGTCAAGAAGATGTACATCAACGAGCCCGTCGATCCCACTCCCGTGTCCATCTCAGGCCCTATGAAGACGGTCGTCTATGTGGGTCTGGCCGGTACGCTCTTGATTGGGATTTACCCGCAGCCGTTCATCGACTGGGTCGTGGCCGCCACGCTGATGTTCTCCAACCTCGCCGTGCCTTCCACCGCCGTCGTCCCGGTGATCCCCCCGTACGGCGGGTAGATTTCAGTTTCGCATCCGGACAGTTCTGCTAGAATGACGCCGGGTATGAAGACGGCTCGCGCCACGGAGGCGAGGGCGTCTCGTTTCGTCTGTGTCCCCACCCATGGAATCAGTGGTCAACGATCGGCCCCCGGCCCCTCTCGGCTCCCCGGAGGAGCCTCAACCGTTGCCGGACGGCGGCCGTCCTCCTGCTGTCACCTGGTGGCAGCATCCGATTCAGTGGTTTCGCGCCCTGACCATCGAACGACGGGTCCTCGCAGGATTCAGTCTGGTGTTCAGCGGAATATTAGTCATCAGCGCCGTGTCTTACCGCAACGCCAGCGTCTTGCTTCACAACAGCTATCTCAACACCCGAAGTTACGCATTGGTCCAGCTCCTGGCCACTATCGAGGGCGCCATGGACGAAGCGGAACACAGTCACCGCCGCTATCTGGTCACGGGCGAGGCGGGATATCTTCGGGGGTATCAATCGGTGGTCGATGAAACGCCGACCTTCCTCCGGTATCTGGAGGACCTGACCAAGCAGTCGACGGAACAGCACCAGCGCGTCGCCAAACTCGCGCAATTGATGCACCAGCTCCTGGATGCCGAAACCGACGCCATTGTCTTACGGAAGACAGGCGGATTTGAGGCCGTCCGCAAGATGGCCTTGGAAGGGGCCGCCAAGGAAGAGCTGAGCGGGATTCATCGCCTCATCACCGAAATGGAATCGTACGAGCGCGAAGGGCTGGGCCGCCGGGTTGTGGAATCCGCCGCGGGCACCACGAGCACCATCGTGCTCCTGGGCATCGGTGCACTGCTGCAACTCGTCCTGCTCGCCTCGGTGTACTATCTTATTCGCCACGACATCACCGCGCGGCGCCGCGTCGCGATGGAGCTGCATAGGCGCGGCGAGCTTCTGGAAGCCGCCAACAAGGAACTCGAAGCCTTTAGCTATTCCGTGTCCCACGACCTCCGCGCCCCATTGCGCCACATCGATGGCTATGCGGCGCTCCTGCACAAGGCGGTGGGGGACACCCTCAACGAGAAGGCGGCCCGTTATCTCCAGACCATTTCGGATTCGGCCAAGCAGATGGGTCAATTGATCGACGATCTGCTCGTGTTTTCCCGGATGGGGCGGCAGGAGATGTTGCACACCACGGTCAACCTCGATCAGTTGATCAAGACGATCCTTTACGATTTACGACTAGACTTGCAAGGACGCCAGATATCTTGGACAATTGGCATTCTACCGGAGATCCCCGGCGACCCGGCCATGCTCCGGCAAGTGTTCATGAACTTGATTGCGAACGCCGTCAAGTTTACGGGCACGCGTCCGATCGCCAAGATCGAAATCGGAACCGATCATGGCGCCGGCTCGGAAGTGATCATCTTTGTCCGCGACAACGGAGTGGGGTTCGATATGCAGTATGCCCCCAAGCTCTTCGGAGTCTTTCAGCGGCTGCATCGGGCGGACGAGTTCGAAGGAACCGGCATTGGATTGGCCAACGTCCGGCGGATTGTGCATCGCCACGGAGGGCGGACCTGGTGCGAAGGCGCCCCCGATCGAGGGGCCACCTTTTATGTGGCCTTGCCCAAGAGGAGACCGCGTTCATGACCGTTGCCAAACCCATCCTCCTCGCGGAGGACAATCCCCGCGATGCCGAACTGGCCCTCGCAGCGATGGAAGAGCAGCATATCTCGGATCAGGTCGTATTGTGTCATGACGGCGCCGAAGTGTTGGACTACTTGTACTGCCGCGGTCAGTTCAAAGCCCGGATGAAAGGGAACCCCGCCGTGGTCTTCCTTGATCTCAAGATGCCGAAAGTGAACGGCCTTGAGGTGCTGCGCATTATCAAGGAGGATTCCAACCTGCGGCCAATCCCCGTGGTGATGCTCACCTCGTCGCGGGAAGAACGCGATTTGGCCGAAAGTTATGCCCTGGGGGCCAATGCCTATGTGGTGAAACCGGTCGAGTTCCATCAGTTTCTCTCCGCCGTCAAGGAGTTGGGCACCTTTTGGGGTGTGATCAATCAACCGCCTCCGGAGAGGCCCTATCCCATCCACTAATCTGCCGATCAAGGATGTGTGACGACCGTGCTGCGCTTCCTGTGTCTTGAAGACAACCCCGTCGATGCCGACCTGATCATGGCGACGTTGACGGAAAGCGGCATTGCGTGTGAAGCCCGTCGGGTCGACACGCGTGAGGCGTTTGTGGCGGCCTTGCGGGAAGGCGAGATCGACATCATCTTGGCCGACTACTCGCTTCCCGGGTTCGACGGCATCACGGCTCTGACCTTGGCCAGAAAAATGCGTCCCGATGTGCCGTTTATTTTTGTCTCCGGGACATTGGGGGAAGAACTCGCCATCGATACCATGCATCGCGGCGCGACCGATTACATACTGAAGCACCGGCTTGGTCGCCTGGTTCCGTCCGTACAGCGGGCGCTCCGCGAACTCCACGCCCGCGCAGAACGCAAGCAGGCCGAGGACGCGTTGCAGCGAACCGAAAAACAGCTGCGACAAGCGCAAAAAATGGAGGCGGTTGGACGGTTGGCGGGCGGCCTGGCCCATGACTTCAACAATCTCTTGACCGTCATCATGGGCCATAGCCAGGTCTTGCTCAGCGACATGGGTGCCTCGCATCCTCTCAAAGCCAAAGTCGAGGAAATGCAGAAGGCCGGAGAACGTGCCGCGACCCTGATCCGTCAATTGCTCACCTTCAGTAAAAAGCAACCCTCGTTGCACAAGGTGCTCACACTCAACCCGATCATCGCCAACATTGAGTCGATGCTGCGACGCCTCATCGGGGAGGACATCGACTTCATCGTCACTCCCAGTCCGTCTCATCTGCGGGTAAAGGCGGATCCAGCCCAAGTGGAGCAAGTGCTGGTAAACCTTGTGGTGAACGCACGTGACGCCATGCCCAACGGCGGCGCCCTCCGCATCGAAACCGCTCTGGTCCATCTCGCCCAAACCCCGATCTATCATTTAAAACCGTTGTCACCCGGGCCGTATGTCAGGCTGTCCGTATCCGATACCGGCTGCGGCATGCCGCCGGACGTGTTGGCGCATATTTTCGAGCCGTTTTTTACCACCAAGCAGGAAGAGAAGGGGACCGGACTCGGTCTTTCAACCGTGTTCGGCATCGTCACGCAAAGTGGAGGAGGATTAGACGTCACCACTGTGGTCGGACAGGGCACCCGCTTCAACGTCTATCTGCCCAGCGTCACGGAGGAAGTCGACCAGGCATCTGGGACGGAACCGACGGCGCACTCCGTGCGGGGACACGAAACCATCCTCGTGGTGGAAGACGACACCAGCGTCCGCGAACTGGTTCGCGATGAACTGAACAAGCTGGGGTACCGGGTCCTGGAGGCCACCAACGGCCTGGAGGCCTGCTTGGTTGCGACCCAGCAGATCGGTGCGCTCCAGTTGTTGCTGACGGACGTCGTGATGCCGGGCATGAACGGGACGGAACTCGCCGGGCACCTACGCGCGATTAAGCCGGATCTCAAACTGTTGTTCATATCAGGGTATACCGACGACGTCGGCATCGGGGCAGGCGATGTGTCGAGCGCCTACCTTGAAAAGCCGTTTACCCCGGAATGCCTGGCCAAAGCGGTTCGCGATCTGCTCGATGCGCGACCCCGGCGCCATGGAATCGGTCAGCCGAATCGGCCCCACATGTTGACCGCCGAATGACCGTCATGACTCATTTCCATCCACACTTCCTCATGGTTGTCCCATCGCGGGAGCCCTGTCGCCGGTGAGCCGCGTCAGCCGCCTGGTCGTCGCCCTCACGCTGCTCCTGGGCTCCGCGCAAGGATCGGCGCAAGATCTCAGCTGGCAGCGGCTCGGGGACGGTCTTTCCGTCTCGGTGTGGAAACCAGGAGCCCGGTGCCCGCAGGTGCCCCCGTCCCTGGTGGCCACGATCGATCCCGAGCGGTATCAATTCTCGATGCATCATTACGTTCACGAAGGATTGTCGCATCCTCCGACCATCGAGGAGTGGCAGCAACGCACAGGCCACCAGGTGCTGTTCAATGCCGGCTTGTTCACACAGGGATATGAGTACCTTGGCCTGCTATACAAGAACGGGCGGTCACTGGGCAGTCGACGCCACGCTAGCTGGCACGGGCTGTTCGTCGCTGAACCCATCGCACCAACGGGCCGACGGGCACGCGTGCTGGATCTAACCGTCGATGGCTTCGACGAACAACGGGTGGCGTATCGAGAGGTGGCTCAGGCCCTGATGCTGGTGGACAGCGGCGGGGGCATTCGTGTGCGCCAGACAGGGAAGCAGGCATTTCAAACATTGGTGGCGGAAACGCGCGAGGGGCATATTGCGGTCTTCAAAACGCTCGATCCCGTCAGCCTCTACGACATCGGGCAGTGCCTCCGGGATACCCTGCCCTTTATCGATCGCGTCATGGCCATGGACGGGGGCTCCTCGTCCGATCTCATCATCCCGACCTCGCTGTGGCCACAGACCCACGCCTCGCAGCCGGCGTGGAAATCCCTTTTTGCCGGAACGACGGCGATCCATATCCCGCTGCCGACGGTCATCGGCATCAGCCCTCGCTAGCGGGACAATGCCCCATTCCGCGTCGATGCAGCCGGCCGGATGACCGTCCGAGTCCGGCCTCACCGGCGAGGACGCACAACGGGGTAACCGGCCTCCATCCAGGCATTCATGCTGCCGTCGACATTATAGACGTTGCGGTAGCCGAGATCGGCCAAGGTCTCGGCGGCAATATTGCTCCGATGGCCCGATTGGCAGTACACCACAATGTGATCGTTCAGTTGCGCGCCAATTTCCTGATGACGGGTCTTCATCTCTCGAAAATCGATATTGAGGTCCGTTCCCGGAATCATGCCCGAGACGTGTTCCTCCGGAGAGCGCACATCCACCAGAACGAACCCTTTATGGTTTGCCGGCCCTGCCTTGGCCAGACTGGCTTGTAACTGCTGGACGGACAAAAGGTATGAATGGTATGACCAAGCGCCGTCGCTGAAGACGAGGCCGGCGACCAGCGCACAGGTCGAGAAGATGAGAAGTGATCGTGTCATGGCGCCTTCTCCTTGTTCTTAACGGACTCACCTTCCATGATAGAAACCAGATGAAAGCCTGGTCAAGATCTATATCCGCAATTATCCTGTTGCTCTTCATCGCCGGGTGTGCCGACGGGGCGAAGCTGATCCAAGAGCACCCTCATGGAGGGGTCGTCGTGTATCCCTTTAAAGGAGAGCAGGGGGCGGTGCTGTCGGCGTTTCGGAAGGATGCCCTTGCCCTGATGACCCGCAAGTGCGGCGGACCCTATACCATTGTCCGGGAGGGGGAGACGAAAGGACGAGTCCGGGTAGCCAATCAGATCGAAGGCGCCCAGGAAGTCGTCGAAGAGCGGCGGTGGGGCATTCAGTTTTTGTGCAAGTAGCGGGACTTGGCGGCTGCCCGGACCAACTATGACTTGGCCGGCTGCTGTCGGATCAAATCGTCGACCGTGAGCAGACTCAGCAGCGTCACCCCGTCCTGTTCAACCGTGTTTCTGCCATCCTGCTCATTCCGATCCACGATCACCAGTGCATGGGTGACCGTGAGCCCGCCGCGCCGCGCCGCCGCCACCGCCTTGAGGAGCGATCCGCCGCTCGTGAGCACATCGTCCACAATCACCGCTCGGTCGCCCGCCTGAACTGCTCCCTCGATGAGCTTTCCCAGCCCATGGTCCTTCGCCTGTTTTCGCACCACAAACGTCCGCCACTCCCGTGACGGCTGGGCGCAAAAAGCATAATCGGAGAGCGTCGTCGCGATCGAAATCGCGCCAATTTCCAATCCACCCAGGCAATCGGCTTCAACGGACCGTAACGCATCGTAGGCCAGCTGCGCCACCAGCCACCGCGCAGACGGATGGGCCATGAGCGCCCGGCAATCGACATAGAAGGGGCTGGTCAGCCCGGAGGCCAAGGTGAAGCCGCGCTGGGGATCCCACTGAAACGAGTGCGTGTCGTGAAATACCTTCGCCAATTGTTCTTGGACTGTCATGATTTCGAGTTCGAACCTCCGTGGCGGGGTGCGACGCCGTCGCATTCTAACTGATTGGAGCCGCGAAGGCATCGGCTTTAGTTCGCATCCGTTGCCGCATCGCGATCACGCCGACCGCGCGGCTCGTCATACAACAGGCGTCGGCCGCCAGCCCGGTTTGGCAAAAAGCAGCTGCACGTTGCCGATGGACCGCTCCAAAAATCCTCCCTCGCAATACGATAGGTAGAAGTCCCACAGACGCAGGAATTCCGGGGTATACCCCAGCGCCGTGATCCGTGGGAGTGAGGCAGTCCGATCCCTCGTCATGAGAACCGCCTCAGCTGCTCCGCCAACGTGTTCGCGACAAGGTGCAGATCGAACGGCCACGCGTAGCGCAGTTCCACGCCGGAAAACTGTGGCCGAAGGTAATCGAGGATCTCCGGAATTTCGATCTCCGCATGCGACCCGCCCGGCGTGAACATCGTCGTGGTCACGAGAATGTCCGTCGCCCCCTGGTTCACGAGGTCCTCCACCGCTTCTTCCAACGTCGGCGCGCAAAACTCGTTATAGGCGACGGCAAAGAGCATCCCGTTCAGCTTGGCGCGCAGGTGAGCGGCCACCGCTTCGAGACCGGCTTGATAGGGATCGGTCGCCGCAGACCTGGGCCATCGCCGGATCTTCGTGTCGAGTTCGAGTTCCTCCGGCGAGGGTGGTCGTTTCGCCGCGCGCCGCTGGGCTTCCAGCCGTTTCAGTTGTGTGATGAAGTCTGGCGGACACCCCTTGGGAATACCGCCGTGGCCGACCAGAATGACCCCTTGTACTTTGGCTGCCATGCCAACGCTCCTTCTGTTGAATCTGACTGAACCCTTTACTGCCGTTCTTCCTTACACATGGTTCCGCAACATGAGTTCCTTCGGATGTGGATTGAGATACACCTGGTCACGGATGTAGCCGACATCGAAGAGCCGGACGTAGTGCTTCATCAGCGTGAGCGGGACGATCAGCGGCGTGAGCCCGCGATGATAGTCATCGAGCACGCCCAGCAGTTCGGCCTTGTCTTCCGCCCCGAGTCGATCCTTGAAGAAACCCAGAATATGCTGGAGGACATTCACGTGTTTTCTTACCGTCGCCTTGACGGTTAAGGCCTTCATGAACAGCGCCCCATACGACGCGGCCAACTCCAGGGGACGGTAGCGCTCCGCCTGCCCGACCAGGCGCCCCAACGCCTGGTAGTGCGGCTGGCTGTGCGCCAAGAGCAGATACTTGTGAATCGTATGGAACCGCACGACCGCCTGTCTCGTCACGTGGCCATTCACCAGATCCTGGAACCGGCGGTAACAGAACACCCGTTCGATGAAGTTTTCGCGCAAGGCGGCATCGCAAAGCCGCCCTTCCTCCTCGACGGGCACCAGCGGGCACTGCTCGATGAAGGCCTTCGCGAAGATCCCGATTCCTTTTCTGGACGGCATTCCATGGTCGTGATGGATCCGGACACGTTCCACCCCGCAGCTGGGGGAGTCCTTCTTGAAGACGTAGCCGGACAAATCCAGTCCTTTCAGCTCGTCGACGCGACGGACGGTCAGCGTCAGCAACGCCTCGGTGTGGTCCTGCCCCGATCGAATCGTCACGAGCCGGGGATCATGCGGCTCGCCGACGAGTCGCATCGCTTCCCTCGGAGTACCCAGCCCGGCTTCCACTTCCGGACACACGGGGACCCACTCCACATAGCGGCCGAACACGTCCGTCAGAAAGTGGTCACGTTTGTGTCCTCCGTCAAAACGGACTTCGTCGCCGAGCAGACATCGGCTGATACCGAGGCGGAGGGGCGCCGTCCTCATGTTGTCACCTGCTTTCTTAGCTGCAAATACTCCTCGCGGGCCTGGCGATGCTCCACAATGGGCTCCGGATAGTCCTGACCGATACGGCAGCCGGCCTGGACTTGCTCAGCAGTCGTCATCCGATGCGGCTCGTGAATCCATTTGCTTCCCACCTTCGCCAACTCCGGCACGTACTCCTTGAGATAGAGCCCCTCCGGATCGAACTTCCGGCTCTGCAACACCGGATTGAAGATGCGGTAGCCTCCCATCGCATCGGTACCGGTCGACGCGCACCACTGCCAATTCCCGTTGTTGGCGGCCACATCGGCATCCAGCAGCCGGCGCATGAAGTACCGTTCCCCGCTCTGCCAGTCGATCCGCAGGTCTTTGATGAGGAACGACGCCACAATCATCCGCACGCGGTTGGGCATCCAGCCCGTCCGGTTCA
>CAYQDJ010000010.1:0-52309 GCA_964416255.1 uncultured Nitrospira sp.
CTGATGCCGCGGCCCATCTGGCCCGCACCCACGACTCCGATCGTCTTCACGTCCCCAAGTGTCATCGTGGACTCATCTGGTTCCTGGCTGCCCTTCGTCCGAAGGTCTTTCCACCACGATGGCCAAGGCTTCTCCGCCCCCGATACACAAACTGGCGATTCCGCGCCTTGCGCCTCGGGAATCCATCGCATGAAGCAATGTGGTGAGGATTCTGGCCCCGGTGGCGCCGATGGGGTGACCGAGGGCCACCGCTCCACCGTGGACATTGACCTTCTCGGGATCCAACCCCAGTTCTCGGTTGACGGCGATGGACACCGCCGAGAAGGCTTCATTGATCTCAAAGAGATCGATGTCGCCGACGGAGAGGCCGGTGTGTTTCAACACCAGCTTGATGGCTTCGATGGGCGCAAGCGTGAACCATTCAGGCGCCAGCGCCGCGCCGGCGTACCCGACGATGCGCGCCATCGGCCTCAGCCCGAGATGGACGGCTTCCTCTTCGGCCATCACGACCAACGCCGCGGCCCCGTCGTTACAGGAAGGAGAATTGCCCACTGTCAAGACGCCGTCGTCCTGAAACGCCGGCGTGAGTTCCCGCATCTTGGTCAGGTCCACTCGATGAGGTTCTTCATCCTCTGTGACGATCAGCGGCGGCCCTTTCCGCTGTGGCACGTCCACCGGCACGATTTCCCGCTGGAACGCGCCAGTCGCCATGGCTGTCCTGGCACGCCGGTAGCTTTCCAAGGCAAAGTCGTCCACGGCCGTTCTGCTGAGCCGATATTTGGCGGCGCAGAGCTCGCCGCCCCGGCCCATGTGAAACTGGTTATAGACGTCCCACAGCCCGTCTTTAATCAGGCTGTCGACCAATTCGGCATGCCCGAGCCGATACCCTTGACGGGCTCTCTCCAACAAGTAGGGGGTGCGGGTCATGTTCTCCATCCCACCCGCGACGACGATCCTGGCCTCCCCCAGGGCGATGGCTTGCGCGGCCATCATCAGGGTCTGAAGACTTGACCCGCACACTTTATTGACGGTCGTGGCGCCGACCGAGTGGGGGATGCCGGCTCCGATCGATGCTTGTCTGGCCGGGGCCTGCCCGAGCCCCGCACTGAGCACGCACCCCATATACACAGCATCGATGCGCTCGGGCGCGAGATGGCTGCGCGTGAGCGCCTCAGCAATGGCGATGCTGCCCAGCCGGGTGGCGGGGATGGAACTGAACACGCCGTTGAACCCGCCCATCGGGGTCCGCGCGGCGCTGACGATGACGGCTGGCCGTGTGCGTGTCACAGGCTGTGCTCCCACCGACTCTGTTCGAGTTCGTGAGTGACCTTAGCCATGAACCGGTCCGCGGTCGCCCCGTCGATGACCCGATGATCAAAGGACAAGCTGAGATAGCCCATGGTTCGGATGGCGATGGCCTCGTTGATGACCACGGCACGTTTCTGGATGGCGCCGACGCCGAGGATGGCAATTTGCGGCTGGTGGATGATCGGAGTGCTGAACAAACTGCCGAACCCGCCATGATTGGTGATCGTGAACGTGCCGCCCATGACTTCGTCGGGCCGGAGCTGTTTCGACCTGGCCCGCTCAGCCAGGTCGGCCACTTCCTTGGCTAATTGGGTCAGCCCCTTGCGATCAGCATGATGCACCACCGGGACCAGGAGCCCGTCTTCCACCGCCGTGGCGATGCCGATATGAATAGCGCGTTTGAGGATGATGCCCTGTTCGCCCCACGCGGAGTTTACGACCGGCACCTCTCGAAGGGCGCGGGTGACGGCGTTGATCACAAAGGGGAGATAGGTCAGGTGCCGGCCTTCTCGGAACTTCGCGATGGCCGAAAAGTCCGCTTCAAAAAAGGTGGCGACATGGGCCGAGGTGTGCGTACTCTTGACCATCCGGTCGGCAATGGTTTTCCGCATCTGAGTGAGCGGCAGGATCGTTTCGTCGGCGGAGGGCGTCCCGTCCTGAGCCCGGACAGAAGGGGACCCCGCCGACTGAGCGAGATAATCTTCCACGTCTTTTTTGGTGACTCGGCCGGCGGTCCCAGTCCCCGTCACCTTCGAGAGATCGACTCCATGCTCCCTGGCGAGGCGTCGGACTGCGGGAGAATGGTGTTCTTCTCCTGGAGGGGCCGGTTCTGCGTGGCGGACGACCACGCCTCCGACACGGTTGATCACATCCGGGGCAGGGGTACTGTCGATCCGTGCCAGGAGGGTGCCGACGGGGACGGTCTCCCCTGCCTGCACGATAACTTCGCTCACGACACCGGCGGCCGGCGAGGGAATTTCCAGTGCGACCTTCTCGGTTTCGACTTCCAAGAGGGATTGATCCTTCTCGATCGTGCCTCCCATCGGAACCAGCCATTTCACCACGGTGCCTTCCGCGATGCTTTCTCCGAGCTGGGGCATGATGATGTCGGCCACGAATCCTCCGGTCTGACGGTCAATAGGCCGCCAGCTTTCTGGCGGCGGACAGAATGTCGCTCGTTTTCGGGAGAAAAAATTCTTCCAACGGCGTGCTGAACGGCACCGGGGTGTCCGGTGGAGCAATCCGAATCAGGGGCCCGTCCAACGCATCGAAACAATCTTCCGCCAGCAGCGCCGCGATCTCGGCCCCGATGCCTCCAGTCTTGTTATCCTCGTGCAAGAGAATGGCCTTGCTGGTTTTGCGCACGGATTCGTAGATCGTGTCCTTGTCGATCGGGATCAGGGTACGCAGGTCGATTACCTCGAGATCAATGCCGTCGGGCGCCAGCATCTGCGCCGCCTCGAGCGCCAAATGGACCATCGCACCATAGGTGATGATGGAAATGTCTGAGCCTGGTCGTTTGATGTCGGCCTTCCCGATCGGCACGATAAAATCCTCCTGGGGGAGGGCCGCTTTGATTCTGCGATAAAGAAACTTGTGTTCGAAGTAAATGACGGGGTTGGGATCACGAATCGCTGCCTTGAGAAGCCCCTTGGCATCGTAAGGCGTGGAAGGCGCCACGAGCTTCAGGCCCGGTGAATGAAAGAACCATCCTTCCGGACATTCGGAATGAAAGGGGCCGCCATGGATGCCGCCGCCGAAGGGCGCGCGAACCACCATGGGAACCGCGGCGCCCCAGCGGTAATGGTTCTTGGCCGCCACTTCGGTGATCTGATCGAAGGCACAGGAGATAAAGTCGGCAAACTGCATCTCGACGACCGGGCGTAACCCCATCATCGCTGCGCCGATGGCGGCTCCCACAAAGCCGGATTCGGCCAACGGCGTATCCAAGACCCGCCACTCGCCGTATTTTTCCAAAAAGCCCTCGGTGATCTTGAAGGCGCCCCCGTAGATCCCGATGTCTTCCCCCATGAGGAAGACCCGTTCATCCCGCGTCATTTCCTCGTCCAAGGCTTGGGAAATGGCCTCCAGATAGCTGACCTCCTGCTGAGTCTGCAGCGTTGCCGTGGTCATGGACGCGCTCCTTTCACCTCAAACCTTGCCTAGTGGCGATCGGCGTGATCTGCGAAGACGCCCTCCAACACTTCCGGACCGTCAGGCAGCGGGCTGTGCTCCGCAAACTCCAACCCGGCCTCGACGTCCTTTTTGACTCGTTCGCCGACCTCATGAAAATACGCCTCGTCGCCATAGTCGAGCCTCCTGAGCAGGCGCTCGGCCTTCACGATCGGATCTTTGGTTTTCCATTCGTCGAGAAGTTCCCGCGGAACATACTTGGCCGGATCGTGCTCGGAATGCCCGTGCATTCGCATGGTCTTAAACTCGAGAAAGGTCGGCCCTTCCCCTACGCGCGCCCTGGCGATCGCATGTTTCGAGGCAAGATACACCGCGGCCACGTCGTTGCCATCCACGACGGCACCCGGCATCCCATAGGCTGCGGCGCGATCGGCGACGTCATGGATCGCCATCTGCAGCCGCTGCGGCGTCGAATAGGCATACTGGTTGTTGTTGCAGAAGAGCACGATGGGCAGTTTGCGGACCGCGGCGAAATTCATCGCCTCATGGAAATCCCCGCGACTGCTTCCGCCGTCACCGGTGCCGGTCACAACCACGCGGGCTTCTCCCCGGATCCGAAAGGCCAATGCCGCGCCGGTCGCGACCGGCAGATTATCGGCAAGATGGCTGACGAACCCGATGATGCCTCGCTTCAGGTCCCCCATGTGCACATTGCCGTCTTTTCCTTTGGTGGGGCCGGTGCGTTTGCCAAGGTACTGGGCGAGCACTTCGCCCGGGGTAATGCCGCGAATCAAAAACGCGCCCATGTCCCGGTGAAACGGCGCGATCACGTCATCGCGATCGAGGGCGGAGGCATAGCCGACCGCGATGGCCTCCATCCCGTGGCTGGTGTAACACCCTCCGACGATGCGTCCCTGACGGTAGAGCGCCGTAATGCGGTCCTCCAGCCCTCTGGTCAGCCGGAGGTAGTAGTACATCTGGAGTAGGTCGGCTCGTTTGATCTCCTTCGACACTTCTACGAGGTCAAGCTCCATTGTCTCCTCCCTGCAGATGAAGGGCCTGCGTGGTCAGATTTCGGGCATGTCCTTCCACGATAGCAAAGGCAAGCGCTGCTGACATCCCGGACACTCGGCGGGCTCCCACTGCGGCATGTCGAGGTCCGCGGTGTAGTAAAAAGGATGACGGGCGAGCAAGTCACTCATGAGCGGGAACTGGCCGCTGTCACGCCGAGCAAAGACCATCATCCCGGCCAACAGGCCTCCGTGATCGGTGATGACCCGGCCCAATTTGCTCACGCAGTTGCCGCGCGTCGTGACATCATTGAGCGCCAGGAATCGCTCGTTGTTCGTGACGCCTCCCGCCGGGATCTCGGTGCCAATCCGCCCCGTCTCGCAACTGTACGGCGTCGCGATGACCCGCAGCGGCATCGTGTCGCGGAGAATATGGACGATGCCCTCGGCGAGGACTTGGGCTGCCGACGAGGTGGTGAGGAGGCCGGTGATTGGATCCCGGTGGAACGTCCGGACAATCCAGTCGGCCATGTCTCCGGCCAATACTCTGATCAGTTCAGGAAATCGGGTGACGGATTCGAATCGAAGATAGGTGGCGGTGTGGTGACCCGACACCACTTCCACGTGAGTTTCATAGAACGCGGCTCGTGACACTCGAAGGATCCGCAGCACATCTTCTGATGAAAGGGTGGTCCCCTTCCCGGCGCGGATGACGGCGCGCAATTTCGCGTCGATCGCCGGCCCGTCGTAGAGCTCCCGGTGCCGGTGCATCAGTTCGGACAGCGCCTCCCCTCCGGTCACGATGCCCATGTTTGCCCTCAGGATTTCTGATTGCCGACTCGCGTTCTCAGAACGCCGATCGGCTGAATTTCGAGCTCCACGATATCGCCGGGATTCAAAAAGCGATCCAGTTCGAGCCCGCATCCGCCGCCCACCGTTCCAGACCCGAAGACGTCGCCCGGATACAGCATTTCGCCGCGGGACACGTGCGCGATCATTTGTGAAAAGGACCAATGGATCGTGCCGAACCGTCCTCGGGACCATTCTTCCCCGTTCACGCGGGCGGTCATGATCAAGGCGCCAAGATCCGTAATGTCGTCGGGCGTGACGAGGCACGGGCCGAGAACCGTGGCAAAATCTTTGCCTTTCGCCGGACCCAGGCGGCAGGCCATCTCCTGAAACTGGATATCCCGTGCGCTGAAGTCATTCATGATCGTGTAGCCGGCGATATAGTGGTGGGCCTCTTGCTCCGGGATGTCGTGTCCCTTGGTCCCGATGACGCATGCCAGTTCCAGCTCGTAGTCCAGCTTGGTTGTGTTCAAGGGCCAGGGAAGCGCCTCGTCCGGTCCGATAATGGTGCGGTGGTTCCCCTTGTAGTAGACCGGCGCTTTGTACCATTCCGGAGGAATCGGCTGGCCGCGCTTTTTTGAGGTGGCGGCGATGTGGTCTTCAAATGCGATGAAGTCGCGCAAGGAACCAGGATTGGGCAGGGGAGCGGCGAGTGCTATGTTGTCCGACGCGTAGCGGATCGTCTCACCGGATGGCCCCAACGGTGACGTTCCGAGCGAGACCACATAGTCCATCGCGCGCCGAGCGGCGGCCATCGCTGACGGCCCCCCTTCGAGCAACTCCAACATCGACGAGGGCACCTGGGCGTTCGCAAGTCGGTACGGCTGCGCCTCGCGGTGGTCATGGAACCACCGAACGCAGGCCATGTTCAGGTCGATCACGTGCCGTTCATGCAGCGCGCCGACTCTCGTGAACAAACCGACCGGCGTGACAATGCGAAAGCTGACGAGTTTCATCGGCGACTCCAGCTCATGGCGTAGTCCTCGACCTCAACCGATTCCATTTCCGGCCGGACCGTAAACGGTGTCTTGGATTCGATCATCACGGCGACTTCGCTGGTATGAGTTTTTCCTTTGCTGGATTGCACCGCTTGCGGTTGGGGTCCGTGATGGATACCCTGCGGATGCAGCGTCAGCATCCCTGGTTGAATCCCCGCGCGGCTGAAGAAGTCGCCTTCATGGTAAAACAGCACTTCATCGTAGTCCGTATTCCGATGGTAAAACGGGACGCGGAGCGCCTCCGGGTCGGTTTCCAACGGTCTCGGCGCAAACGTGGAAAGGAGACATCCGCCCGCCTGAAACGTCGCGTGCACGCTCGGCGGCAAATGATAGCGGGGGCTGGTGACCGGGCGAAAATCGCGTACGTTCAGCTTGCTCACCCAGAGGTCGCCTTTCCAGCCCACCACGTCCATCGGGTAAAAAGGATAGACGACGCGCGTCGAAGCTCCTTGCCGCTTGATGTGGACTTCCCATTCCTGTCTGTCCACCGCGGAGGAGTCCGCTGTCCCGAGTTCAGGAGCGACGAGCACGCCTTTGTCGAACAGGGCATGCTGGCCAAGCGGTCCGCGATCAGGCACCACGATCCGTTCCGGGGTTTCGACCACAAGAAACAGAGAAGGTCCGGCATCGACGTGGGCACGGTACGTCGTCCCCTTCGGGATGACCACATAATCGCCCGGCTCGTACGACAGCGTGCCGTAATCAGTCTCCAGCCTTCCGGTGCCGAGATGGACGAAATACACCTCATCCCCGTCGGCATTCCGAACAAAATGCGGCATGGTTTCCGTCAATCCCAGGACGGAAAGACTCACGTCGCGGCTTTGCATGACAAGGACAGGCCGGACCGAACCGGAACGGGGAGTCGTGGCGGCGAGCTCGCGGCAGGCAAAGGCGCGCGGCTTGAGCGGACCCTCGATCGAAACCCAGCCCGTCGGAGGATGTGTTCGGTAGAGGTGGGAAGCGGGGCCGGCAAATCCGTCTCGGCCATGTTCCTCCTCGCACAGACCTTCCGGAATTCCCACGTGGGCTTGGTTGGGCGCCTTGCCGCGTTTAGTGAGATACATCGGCGGTTCTCCCTATGTGCGCCGGGTGGCGCGCGTCACGACGCTTTCTTAAGCCGTTGTTCTTCCCTGGGAATGGATGAGGAGTCGTAATCGATGATGGTCCGTTCAATGCCGGACGCCTGGTCTCGTTCGATGTCTTTGTACAACGACTCCACCGTGCTGCGAACGAACGTTTTTGCCCGTTCATCCCCATGTTCCCGTTGGGTCAACTCGATGAACAGCCCGCCGCCGGGAAAAAGCGGGTAGGTGAAGCGCTGTTTGAGCGGCCCGAAGCCGTCCCGTCCTTCTTTGACCGGTCCGCTGAATTTCACTCCGTGCGCTTCCCATTCACGGCAGGCCGCGTCGATATCGTCGACCTCGAGCGCAAAATGCTGGACGCCCTGTCCGTACTTCTCGATGAACTCGTTGATTTGGGACTTCATTGTCTTGTCTCGGCCTCGCATGAGGGCAATTCTCGCACTGCCCCGCTGCACGACCACGGTGTCCATCGACGAGTTGTCCGTTCCCACATCCCGAGCGGACCAAATCAATTCAAATCCAAGAATCTTCGTGAACAGAAATTCCGCCGCATCGAGGTTCTCCACGCAGACCGTGATGTGATCAATGCCCGTCGCGTCATTCATGGCAGCACCTCCTTGCCTGCGGAAAATGACAGGGGCCCAGGCCGCACGACCTCACCATAACATAAATATGTTATTGTGCAATAGCTATTTTATATCATCTGATAGAATGCGAAAAGTGGTTGGCCATGGGCTAATATGCCTGACAGCGAACGACGACGGCGCCTGGATGATCGTGAAGATCCTCTATGGTTGATTAGGTAATATAAAAAGTATATCGTGTCGGATGAAGCCGAGACTGTGTAATAGGAACGCGCCGTCCGCGCGATACACGGAGGTGACCCATGACGTTCCATCACGAGATGCGGCAGGCCGTGCTCGGACATGGGGCGATCCACAATCCCTATCTGGATCGATTCAAACGAGGAGACCTTACGGACGCGGATGTTCAGGAGTTTGCCATCGAGTTCTACAATTTTGCCCGCTATTTTCCCAGAATTCTGGTCTCGCAATTGGTGAATACGGAGGACGAAAAGGTGGCCGACGAACTCACCAAGGTCCTGTACTCCGAGTTAGGCGACGGGCAGGCCCAGCACCGGCACGAATTACTCTATCGAGATTTCCTACGTTCCATCGGCATCGACGTGCGCGTGGCCATGTCTCGTCCAATGCGCCCTTCGACCCAGGCCTACATCGAGGGCATGGAGCGATTGTACAGCGATGGCAACCACGCGAAGGCGCTCGGCGCCTCCTTCGGGCTGGAGAACATGGCGATCACGATGTGGGATCAACTGATCCCCGGCCTCGTTTACCTGAAGGCGTGTCGGTATCCGCTCATGGATCTCACCTATTTCACTTTCCATCGCGAACTGGAATCCACGCATGAAGCGGCCATGGAACAGGCCGTGGAAGCCGTAGAACATTCCGCTCACACCGGCCTGTCCGAGCAGGACAAGCAGGACTTTCGGTGCGGCGTTCAAGCCGTGCTGGGCTATCTCGAGGGCTTTTGGATGGGGCTGGAGGCGGGAGGAGCGGCGCGTCGGGACCCGCACGTCTTCCAGTCCCGCGTGGCGTGAGGCGGCGGTTCAGTCGGAGGAGCGAGTCATGTCGGAAATCGCACGGTATCTTGAGGCGATCAAGGAGCGTTTCGAGCTCAGCAGCGATTACGCGCTCGCGGAGAAATTGGACATTGCGCAACCCGAAGCCAACTTGATGCGCCGGGGGCTCAAGATTCCCAGGCCGGAGCTGTGCATCAAGATGGCCAAGCTTCTGAACAAGAATCCCGTGGAACTGCTGTTGATCGCGCAAAAGGACAAGGCTCCGTCTTCAGCCAAGGAGTATTGGACCCTGGCGCTCACCGCCGTGGACGTCATGCTTCATGTTCCGAAAACCCCCAAGTACATCCCGCGAAAGGTGGAGGCCATCGGCCGCGAGCTGCGGCAGCTCGAGACCCAGACGTTGATCTACGAAGGGGCCGAGGCGAATGCCGAGGCGGTGCGGCTGGTGCAGACGGCGGAGCGTTCCATCGACGCCATCATGGAGCGCTGGAATATTTGGAAGCAAGGAGAGGCCTTGTACCCGAATTACCTGTTGGCGAATCAAGCCGCCGCCAAGCGGGGTGTGTGCATCCGCCGCTTATTGGTTCTGACGCGTGAGCAGCTGCAGCAGGAGTCGGTGGTGGCGGACGCGATCCAGGTCATGGAGGACCAGCGGCGGGCCGGCATCAAGATTTTCTTTGCCTTTCGCGAAGAACTCGACCGAGCCCCGGCGTTCCAGCGGTTCGAGCAGGATTATCGTAACCAGGGGGCGGCGAGTGACCTGAACGCCGCCATTTTTGACCGGGAGATTCTGATCTTTTCCCAATCCTACGGGCAAGTGCCGCTGGGTGTAGTCGGCCGGCCGACGGCCATCACCATGATCAATCAATTGGAGATCACGTGGAGGCCCGAGCTGCTCCGAGATCTGGACCCCGCTCCGTTGTTCGACATGACGCGGTATGTGCTGGAGTATGGGGGAGCGCAGGCCTTTAAGATGGAATGGGCGCGGCTGAGGAAGGCCACACGGTGATCTTTCCACCGGAACCATTCAGAATCAAAGTCGTCGAACCTATCCGCCGGACTTCGCGCGAGGAACGGGACCGGCTGCTGCGCGAGGCCGGATACAACCTGTTTCGCGTACCGGCCGAGAGCGTCTATGTCGATTTGTTGACGGATAGCGGCACCTCGGCGATGAGCGACAACCAGTGGGCCGGGTTGATGCTCGGAGACGAGTCGTATGCCGGCAGCAAAAACTTCTACCACCTCGAAGAAACCGTCCGGTCCCTGTTCGGCTATCGGCATGTCATCCCCACGCATCAGGGCCGCATGGCTGAAAATCTGCTGTTCTCCACGGTGGTGAAGGCCGGGATGTGCGTGCCCAACAACATCCATTTTGATACGACCCGCGCGAACATCGAACATCAAGGTGCCCAGGCCCTCGACGTCGTGGTGAAAGAGGCCTATGACCCGCATTGCGAATCCCCGTTCAAGGGCAATATGGACGTGGCTCGATTGGAGGAACTCATCAACCGCATCGGGCCGGAACGCATTCCGCTCGTCATGCTGACCATCACCAACAACAGCGGCGGTGGACAACCGGTGTCGATGGATAACATCCGCCGGACTCGGGCTCTGGTGAACCGCTACGGCATCCCCCTGTTCTTCGACGCCTGCCGGTTCGCCGAAAACTGCTTTTTGATCAAGGAGCGAGAGCCGGAGTTTTCTGCCACGGCGATTGCGGACATCGCGCGGGAACTGTTCACGTACGGCGATGGATGCACCATGTCCGCCAAAAAGGACGGGCTGGTGAACATCGGGGGATTTGTGAGCCTCCAGGATGGCCAGTGGGCTCAAGACATCACCAACATGCTCATCCTGGTGGAAGGATTTCCGACGTATGGGGGCTTGGCGGGGCGAGATTTGGAAGCGATGGCGCGCGGACTTCGGGAAGTTTTGGATGAGGACTATCTCAGGTTTCGAGTCGGACAGGTACGGTATCTGGGCGAATTGCTCGATCAAGCGGGAGTCCCCATCCTCAAGCCGGTCGGCGGGCATGCCGTGTATCTCAATGCGAAGGAGTTTGTGCCCCAGATCCCCCAAGCGCAGTTTCCCGCCCAAGCCTTGGCCGTCGCCCTGTATCGCGAATATGGCATTCGGGGAGTCGAAATCGGCACGGCGATGTTCGGCAAGCAAGATCCGGCAACCGGCCGCACCATCCATCCGGAACTGGAGATGGTTCGGCTCGCGGTTCCGCGTCGCGTGTACACCAACATGCAGATCACGTATGTCGCCGAAGCCATTATCGAACTCTACCGGCAGCGTGAGCGGATTCATGGGCTGAGGATGATATACGAGGCGCCGGTGCTCCGTCACTTTACGGCACGGTTTGCGGAGAGTCAGGAGTCGTCTGCCTTGCCCACCGCTTCGTAAGGGAGGCCATGTGGCGAACTTGTTCAAAGGGCTTGAGCGAATCGAGGAAGCCCGCGAGCGGTTGAGCGGCCGAAGCTTCATGGCGGGACTGTTCGTCGGAAGGCCGGATTTTTCGCTGTTGCTGCCGCCGCATGAATCACCCGAACAGCAGGCGGCGTGGGCGACGTTTCGGCCCAGATTGGAAACCTTCCTTCAATCCCACGTTGATCCCGGTGAAATCGAACGATCGGCGAAGATCCCGGGCTCCGTGCTCAAGGGACTGTTTGCGCTCGGCGCGTTCGGCATGAAAATCCCGGTTGAGTATGGAGGACTGGGATTGTCTTACGTGAGCTATGGGCGTGCGTTGATGCTCATAGCCGGTTGGAGCAATATTCTTGCCTTAACCGTGGCCGTGCCGCAGTCCATCGGGATCGCCATGCCACTGCTCCTCTTTGGCAGCGAAGAACAGAAACGCAAATATTTGCCGCTCGTGGCGCGGGAAGCGATCTCGGCGTTTGCGCTCACCGAAGCCGTGACGGGCTCCGATGCCGCCAATATCCGGGCGGAAGCCGTGTTGAATGCAGGCGGAACCGAGTTCGTGCTGAACGGGGAGAAGTTGTGGTGTACGAACGGGTCCATCGCCCGGTATGTTACGTTAGTGGCACGAGTCCCTGCCAGGCGAGTCTTGCAGGAGGGGCGGATCCATTGGATCCCGGCTCCTGACGGCAAGGGCGCCGATGATCAGGTTCACACCGCCTTCATCCTGGATATGGACACGCCGGGGGTCCGAGTGCGTCAACGATGTCAGTTCGAGGGCTGTCGCGGAATCGAGAATGCCCACCTCTCGTTTGATGATGTCCGGATCCCGGCAGCCAATGTGATCGGTGAGGTGGGCCGAGGACTCAAGTATGCCCTCACGATTCTGAATGTGGGGCGGGCGATCAGTATTCCGGCCATTTGCCTGGGCATGGCCAAACAGGCGTGGCAACCGACGCTCGATCGGGCCAACCAGCGTCTGACATTTCAGAAGCCGCTCAGCGAACGGCAGACGCAGCGCATGCGGCTAGGCCGCATGGCGGTCAATCTTTTCACCATGGAAGCGCTGGCTCTTTCCGTCTGGCGCATGGCCGACCATCAGAGCTATGACGTCCGGATCGAGGCTGCGATCGCCAAAATTGCCTGCTCGGAAAAAACGATCCAATTTCTGAAAGACGCCCAGATCCTTTTCGGAGGGATGGGATATGAAACGGCGGATTCGAAACAGGTCCGCGGCGAACCTGCTTTCGGTATTGAACAACTAGTTCGGGATGCGGAGATGTACCGGATCGGGGAAGGCGCAACAGACATTCTGCGACCCTTCATCGCCCGTGAGGGACTGAGTCCTCATTTGGATCGTGCGCAGCGCTATGTGAGTGGAGGACTGACACGGGGCCAGCGACTTGTGGAATGGCTCAAGCTCATCCGTTTTTATGTGCCCTGGTATCTGGACCTGTGGCGACCACGCGGGCTTCCTGACCGGGCCGAATTTCGCCATGCCAGAGTCGCCGACCTGCTTTCGTATGTGGAACGTGCCAGTCGTCGACTGGCGGCTGCGATCTTGTGGGCGATGGTCCGTTACGGCGAGCCGCTCCGGGATGACCAGGGGAGACAGGCCAGGATCGAAACGGTCGGGGAGGAGCTGTTCACGATCGCGACGGCTGCATTGGAAGCGGCGGCACGGGAAGCACTCGATCCCCACACCCACGTCTGGCAGTTGACGGATCTCTATGTTGGGGAGGCGAACGAGCGGATTGAACGCGCCATCAGAGAACTTCGTGGCCATAATGCCGACGAGTCCCCGACGGCTATTGGGAAAGAGAGCGCGAACGGGGAGTATGCCTGGTTGTCACAAGGCATTATCGCGCGCAGCCTTCGCGACTATGTCTCGCCTGCCGCCGGCAATCGACGAGCCTCGTGATGATTGTCTGAGGCGCAACCATCCCCAAGCGTCCCGCTCCGGCCTCCTGCGGACAGGCCATTAGAAGTACCATCTAACAGTGCCATCGTGGCGTTATGCGGCACGAGAGAGCGAATGATGGGGCGATCGGCCTCATTTGCCGGCATCCGAATGTGCCAATTCCCATGCTTCTCCGCGGTCGGTGGTCTCTGCTCTGTGGCATCACCATTGCCTCTCTGGGTGCGTATGAAGCGGTTGGCCATGCTGTTCATAGGAGCGGCCATGATGCTGCCGGTGAGCCATCATCCGCCGCCCGCAGGCGCCGCGGTTGACATTGCCGCCGGAGCGCTGACGGACACCGATCAGGCGACGCTCAAGGAACTGGTCACGGCCTTCGATCGCGCTGAAGCGGCGGTTGGACAGGCCGACCTGGAGGCACTGATGCCCTTCTATGCCGGCACCTACAATTACCACGGGCTCAAACCGTCGGACGTGCGCCGAGTCTGGCAGGAGGTCTTCGAGCATTATCGAGGCCTCTCGTCGCGGCATGTCTTTACGAAAGTGACCGTCACGCGTACCGACGGTGTGGCGAGGGCGTATGTCTCCTGCACCGGCGGTCTGTATGGCACGGAGCGGCGGAGCGGCAACCCGATCACCATTGACAGCTGGGTGAACGAGGTCCATTTTCTCATTAAGGAACAAGGCGTGTGGCGATTCCACGGCAACGCGGGCGGGCTTATCGAGTCCGTCCCCGCCGGCAGTGCGCCTCATCATCCGTTGTTCTAGCCCACATCATTCATGAGCGCTTCTACTGCAACCGCCCATACGCCGCTCTGACGAGCTTGGACGCAAGGGATTCCGCGTCCATGAGGGCGGGCTCGCCCCCTCGCGACCTCGACGTACTGTTTCAAGTACGCCTCGGCCACTCGGGGCTCCGCGCGCCGTCTCGCTTGGCGTCTCGACGGTTTCGTCACGAACCGTCATGAATGATGTTGGGTTAGCGGGCTCCTTCGGCCGGCGATCGACGAACCACGGACCTATGGCGAAGCGAATCCTGATCATTCAAGGCCATCCGGATGCGCAGGCGCGCCACTTTGGCCATGCGTTGGCCGACGAGTACGCGAAAGGCGCCGAGGATGGCGGGCACGAGGTGAAACGGATCGAAGTCGCTCAGCTCGAGTTGCCGTTTCTTCGGACCAAGGAAGACTTCGAGTCAGGCTCGCCGCCCGATGCTGCCAAGCAGGCACAGGAGGCTATCAGCTGGGCCACGCACCTGGTTATCCTTTATCCGCTCTGGCTGGGGTCGATGCCGGCACTGTTAAAAGCCTTCTTCGAGCAACTCTTTCGCCCGGGCTTTGCCTTTGAGTACGGCGAGGAAAAACGGTTTCCGAAGAAGCGCCTCGCGGGAAAATCTGCGCGGATTGTGGTCACGATGGGCATGCCCGCGTTCATCTATCGATGGGTCTTTTGTGCCCATAGCCTGAAAAGTTTGAAACGCAATATTCTTGCCTTTTCCGGAATTAGTCCTGTCCGGACGACCCTCATCGGCAATGTCGAGGGGATGACGGACAAGCAGCGAATGGGCTGGCTCGATGAGATGCGAGGGCTGGGGATGCTGGGAACTTAGCCGGAGAGAGGCCACGTTCAGGCAATGCGCTCGTGTTCGTCACACGAAGGCGCAGGCAGAAGCCTGCCGATTCTCTGGTCCCCTGAGTCGCGCATCTACCTCCGCTTCTCGGCCGCTTGACTCCACGAAGACCGCGCTGATCATCATCGCGGTTATGGGATGCCTTTGGACCGTCTCCGCGGTCCTCGTCATTCCACGATAAAGTTCATGACCATGCCGTTGGCGGCATGGGAGTTCTGAGCGCTGGGGTTTGGAAAGAGGCAGATCATGGCATAGCGGCCGGGCGACAATGACGCCGTGAACATGCCTCGTCTCCCAGGTTCAAGCGCGGTCATGCCGCCCATGAGCCTCCCTGGCAGAGAACCCGCGTCGGTGGACTGAAACGCGGCCAGCATGTCCTCCGCCGAGGCCCCCGGGTTGAGGCGCACGAGACTCACTTGATGGGCCTGGCTTCCACGATTGACGACATGGAAGGTGTGCGGCCCGCTGCGCACGTCTTGGATGATCACGAAACCATAATCAACCATCGCCATGTGGATGTTGCCGGTAAAGTCGGCCCGTGATGCACCATCGATCACCCGGAGGGTCTTCGGAGTGTCGAGCGACGGATGGGGGTGGCTGTGATGGGGAATGGCACAGGTCAGCACATAGATGCCGGGCTCCAAATCGATGACCGCCTCGGCACTGTCTCCGGGTCCCACTCCGTTCGGCCCGCCCATGCGTTCGGCCCATTGTGGGACTTCGCCATGGGAGGCATGCAGAAAGGTCGACAATTCAGCCGGTGTCCGCCCGTCGGACAGCTTGAGCAGTTGTAGTTGATGGGGCTCTTGCCCGCGATTCTGCAGCCGAAGAGCGGTGAGGCCGGCCGGCACCGTCTCAGGCCCTTCAAACCCGATGTCCGATGCCAAGAACGAGACCACGGGTGGACGCGGAGGACGAGTGGCTTCAGCGGGAAGGAGCCAGAAAGTTGTACTGGCAAGCATCGCCCCGAAGCACGTGAAGAAGAGCGAGGCTGGACCGCGCATCGAGCCCTCGATTGCGTGAGAGAGCATCTTGGTTCGTACGGTAGCCCAGCTTATACGCTCACAGTCCGGCCGTTGCAAGCCTGGGCCTACTATGAATTTCCCTAGCGCAGCGGCAGGCACACCGACTCGGCTCCGCCGGTCTGACTGGCCGGTGACGAGAAGAGGTTTCGTCCGTGCGGGGCCCCGAGGTTCTGGTCCGGCCCCAGCGGCACGATCCGGGTAGGATTAATGTCGTCATGAGTCACGTAGTAATGCCGCTTGATGTGATCGAAGTTCACGGTGTCGGCGATTCCGTCCGTTTGATACAGGTCCTTGAGATACCCGAACAGATGGGGATAGTCGATGATCCGACGCACGTTGCATTTGAAATGCCCATGATACACGGCATCGAACCGAAGGAGCGTGACGAAGAGACGCCAGTCGGTTTCGACGAATGTCGGCCCGAACAGATACCGCTGGTGGGCGAGACGAGCCTCCAGGTGATCTAGTGCGTCGAACAGGCGATGGACGGCACGTTCATAGACGGTTTGCGAGGTGGCGAAGCCCGCTTGATACACTCCATCGTTGACGCATTCATAGATGAAGGTATTCCACCGGTCAATATCCTTGCGAAGCGCCGGCGGGTACAGATCGAGCGGACTGTCGGTGAAGCGATTGAACTCGCGGTTGAACATGCGCATGAGATCGTCATCGGAATTGCTGACGATGCGCGAAGTGACCGTATCCCACAGGACGGGGACGGTCACCCGGCCGGAAAAATTTGGATCGGACGCGGCGTAGGCTTCTCGCAGAAACTGAAAGTGGTTGATGAGATCGCGTGAATGGCCTACCCCGTCGCGGAAGGCCCAGCCGCGCTCATCACGGATCGGGTCCACGACGGTCATCCCGATCACGGGCTCCAGTTTCTTGAGTTGGCGCACGATGATCGTCCGATGAGCCCAGGGACAGGCCCAAGACACATACAGATGATAGCGGCCTGCTTCCGCCGGGAAGCCTGAGCTGCCATCGGCGGTGACCTGCCCGCGGAATGCGTCCGGTTGACGTTGAAACGCTCCCTCCGGGGTGTGCTCTTGCGGAAATTGCGCGTGAATGGCCATGGACGAGGCTCCGAGAGAGTCGTGGACTAACGGCACGCAACGATCCGTCGAATTATCGCGTATTATCGCACACACGCCGGCGCCTGCGATCAACTCCCGGTGACGGTTGCGGTCGAGAGGCCGCTTGAGTACAGTCAACCCGGTTTTGGCTTTTCCGTGTTGAGCCTCGCATGGGCGGCGGTCTCTTCACCTCCCAGGCGCTCCTTCGGTGTCCCCGACAGACCACGCACGAACCATGATGAAACTGCCCGTCGCCTCGTCCGACATCGAGCCACTGCTCTGGCACACCAGGCCGGGCCATGAGGTCGCGGCTCGTTTGGAGGTCGACCCTGCCGCCGGATTGCCTCCGAACGAAGCCGCGCGCCGGTTGGAACGCCATGGTCCTAACGTCATCCTCGAGGGCGCGCACCGTTCGCTGTGGCGCATACTGCTCGATCAGTTTACCGATTTCATGATTGTGGTGCTGGTGGGGGCCGCGCTGGTTTCCGGCCTCATTGGGGAGCCCACGGACGCCGCCGCGATCGTCGTGATTGTGGTGCTCAACGGGGTCATCGGCTTTGCGCAAGAGTTTCGGGCCCAACGAGCGCTTGCCGCACTGAGACTGATGGCGTCTCCGACGGCTCGGGTCCGGCGAGGCGGATACACGACCGAGAGTCCCGCCTCGCAGCTGGTGCCGGGCGACGTGGTGCTCCTGGAGCCGGGAAACGTCGTGCCGGCCGACTTGCGCTTGCACGAAGCGGTTCAACTCAAGGTGGATGAGGCCCCGTTGACCGGTGAATCGGTCCCGGTCGAGAAGCGGAGTGACTCGCTGCATGAAGCCGAACTCCCGCTCGGAGACCGGCTGAACATGGTCTACAAGGGCACGCGTGTGACCTATGGGCGGGGCGTTGGGCTTGTCGTCGCGACGGGGATGCAGACTGAACTGGGGACGATCGCGGAGTTGCTCAGCGAGGAGACCGGTGTCAAGACGCCGCTGCAAACCCGGTTGGCCGGATTCGGCCGTCGCCTTGCCGTGGCGGTTTTGGCAATCTGCGCGCTGGTGTTTGTGATCGGAGTCATGCGCGGTGAATCGGTCGTCCTGATGTTTTTGACGGCGGTCAGCCTTGCGGTGGCCGCGATTCCGGAGGCGCTGCCGGCGGTCGTGACGATCTCGCTGGCATTGGGGGCCCGTCGCCTGGTGCGGAGACACGCGCTGATCCGACGGCTGCCGGCGGTCGAGACGCTGGGGTCGGTCACCTACATCTGCTCGGACAAGACGGGGACGCTGACACGCAACGTCATGCAGGTGGAACAACTCTATGCCGATCACCGGATCGTGCGTGATGTGACGCGGGTCTCGTCAGACCAGGAGCCCTGGAGGACCTTGTTCCAGGCCATGGCGGTGAGCAATGACGCAGCAAGAAACGATGACGGAGCGATCATCGGCGATCCGACCGAGCGGGCGCTCTACAGCACCGCCGCGCAAGTCGGGTATGAGAAGTCGGCCGTCCTGATGCTATGGCCGCGCGTAGCCGAGCTGCCGTTTGATGCTGATCGCAAGTGCATGACGACCTTGCATCGAACGGAAGCCGGGATCATTACCTTTACCAAAGGGGCGCCGGAGCAGATCTCGGCATGGTGCGAGCAGGCCGCGAGCCAAGAAGGAGCGAGGGCATTCGATCGGGCCGCCATGGTCGCGCAGGCCGAACGGATGGCGGCTGACGGGTTGAGGGTCTTGGCCGTGGCCTTCCGAGTGTGGCCCGAGATTCCCGAGGAGCTCTTACCCGACGCGGTGGAGCGTGGGCTCACCTTTCTGGGACTGGTCGGCCTGGTGGATCCGCCCCGCGACGAAGCCAAACAAGCCGTCGCGCTCTGCCGGGCAGCCGGTATTACTGCCGTCATGATCACCGGCGACCATCCGGCCACCGCACGCGCGATCG
This sequence comes from uncultured Nitrospira sp., assembly GCA_964416255.1. Lineage (GTDB taxonomy): Bacteria > Nitrospirota > Nitrospiria > Nitrospirales > Nitrospiraceae > Nitrospira_D. The sequence goes on from CAYQDJ010000010.1 coordinate 18,973, forward strand.
CCGCGCGCCTGGGCATCATCGACAACGAGGAGGTCGTGCTGACCGGCGCCGAACTGGCGCGTCTCTCCGCGGAGGCGCTGGCGCGGCGGGTCCAGCGGATCCGCGTCTATGCGCGCGTGGCGCCGGAACAGAAGATCGCCATCGTCAAAGCGCTGCAAGAAACCGGCGAGTTTGTCGCCATGACTGGCGACGGGGTCAATGACGCGCCTGCATTGCGTCGTGCGGATATTGGAGTGGCGATGGGTGTGACCGGCACGGATGTCGCGAGGGAGGCGGCCCACATGGTGCTGCTCGACGACAATTTCGCGACCATCGTGACGGCCGTTCGCGAAGGGCGGCGGATCTTTGACAACATCCGCAAGTTCATCAAGTATACGATGACCAGCAATGCGGGGGAGATCTGGACGATCTTCCTGGCACCGCTATTGGGCTTGCCGATCCCGCTCCTGCCCATTCATATCCTGTGGATCAACCTCGTGACCGACGGCCTGCCCGGGCTGGCGCTGGCCGTCGAGCCGGCTGAGAAGGGCCTCATGGCACGCCCGCCGCGGCCGCCTCGCGAGAGCCTGTTTGCCCACGGCCTGTGGCAGGGCGTCATTTGGGTGGGGTTGTTAATGGGCGGAGTGTCGATCGCCACCCAAGCCTGGGCCTATCAGGCGGGGGTGGTTCATTGGCAAACCATGGTGTTCATCACGCTGACCTTGTCGCAAATGGGCAATGTCTTGGCCCTTCGATCGGAACGGGAATCGCTCTTTGCGCTGGGGTTGCGGTCGAATCGTTTGCTGCTGGGGGCGGTCGTACTCACCCTCGTGCTCCAACTCGCGACGGTGTATGTGCCAGTGCTGAATCCCATTTTCAAGACCGAACCGCTGGATATCGGAGAGCTGGCCGTTTGCCTCGTCTTGTCATCCATTGTCTTCTGGGCCGTAGAATTCGAGAAATGGATGATCCGGAACGGCTTGTTGCGTTGGTCATGAATGTGGGATCCCCACTTGTTTATGTCCGGCCGCTGCTGGATGATGAGCTACGGTGCGCCCGAGGTGTTCGGCTGAGCCGAGTCCCGGGAGTGACGCCCTGTGAGAATCGCGTAAGGAGGATGCAGATGCGACTGCCCTGGGCTTCGGGTATGATGGTGTTCGGGATCGTCGTCCTGGCGGCGACGGTGGCATGGCCAGCCCCTGAGCGGGATCCGCTGAAACCTCGTGTGCCGGCGAATCAGATGGAAGCGGTCAAACGATTGGCGCCCCCCTTGTTCAAGAGTGCCGGTGCCGCACCGGCCGCCATCGTTCAAGAAGGCAAGACGCTATATGCCCGCAAAGGAACCTGTGCGAATTGTCATGGCGCCGGCGGCAAGGGCGATGGGCCGGTCGGACTGATGTTGGATCCGGGGCCGCGCGACTTGACCAATTGCGCGTTTCAGGCCCAGCGAACGGACGGTGAATTGTTCTGGTCGGTGAAGCATGGCATACCCGGGACCGCCATGGTGCCCTTCGCTCCCGGCGTCGTGAGCGAAGAGGAGACTTGGAAGATTCTGGCCTACATTCGAAGTCTGTGCGCGAAGCCGTAAGCCGGGCAGCGACAGTGAAATAGTGGAGGCCGTGGCCATGGATCCGCTTCTTGTACTCGGCGTACTAGCGATCATCATCGGTATCGTCGGGGTAGTCGTGCTCTTTCAGGGTAAGAAAAAGAAGACACGTCTTCCGCCCCCCCCTCCGGTGTGACAGCATCCGCAGCGGGGTGTCTCTTCCTTAGCGTCAACACGGATGGCCTGACCTGCGCCATGTCGTCGGAACCGATCGGCCGCGGCAGGGCCGTTCAATAACCGGATGGAGTCGACTTCGCGATGATTCGTACGATCTGCATTCTCGGCGCCTCAGGTGATTTGACCTCGCGGTTTCTGGTACCGGCAATTGCTCGCCTTCATGCGGGGGGCCAGTTGCCAGAGGGATTTCGCATCGTCGGGCTGGCGCGCGACGACTGGGACACGGAGGCGTTTCGCCGCCATCTCCGCAGCAAGTTATCCGCGTCGTCGCCCGAGGACGGGGCCGCGTCCCATGACGCCCTGCTTGCGACGCTCGACTATCACCGGGTAGACGTGACGGATCGTAAACAGATGGCCGCTGCCATCCCGGCCGATGCCGGTCCCATTGTCGCGTATCTGGCCCTGCCGCCTGCGCTGTTTCATCCCACCGTTGAAAGGTTGGCGGCGCGCGGACTACCGGAAGGCAGCAAACTGGTCCTGGAAAAGCCCTTCGGCGAAGGACTCGCGTCCGCGCAAGAGTTGAACCGGCTGCTGCATCGCGCCTTTCTCGAGAGGGATGTCTTCAGGCTGGATCACTTTCTGGGCAAACAAACGGTGCAGAACATCATCGGTCTGCGGTTTGCCAACCGCGTGTTTGAGCCGCTCTGGAACGCCCACCATATCGAGCGGGTCGACATCGTCTGGGATGAAACCCTCGCTGCGGCCGGCCGAGCCTCGTTCTACGACGCGACGGGTGCGCTGCGCGATATGATCCAAAATCATCTGCTGCAATTGCTTGCGTTGATCGGGATGGAGCCGCTGCATACCTTGGATGAACGGACCTTGCGGGACCGGAAGGTGGACGTGCTCCGGTCGGTCCGCCGCCTCTCGGCGGAAGAAGTCGTCCGGCACACCAGGCGAGGCCGTTACGGGCGGGGGACGGTCGATGGCCGGGACGTGCGTCCGTATGTCGAGGAGTCGGGGGTGAAACCGGAGCGACGGACGGAAACCTTTGCCCAGATCGAGTTGTCGATCGACAACTGGCGATGGGCCGGTGTGCCGTTCGTGCTCCGGACGGGGAAAGCGCTCGGCCGGGATCGCAGACAAATCGTCATTCATTTCCGGCCCGTGCCGCATCTGGCCTTCGGGGATCACGCGCAGCCCAGGCCGAACGCCTTAACCATCGAATTGGCGCCGGACCGGATCGCGCTTTCGGTCAACGTGAACAAGCCGTGCGACTTGTTTGATCTCGAACAGGTCGAGATGGACAGCGCCTTCGGCTCGCCGGGGCTTCCGGCCTATGCTAGGCTGCTGCTCGACGTCTTGAGCGGTGATCCTACCTTGTCGATCCGAGATGACGAAGCGGAGGAGTCGTGGAGGATCGTCGAGCCGATTCTTTCGGTCTGGGCGGAAGGCGGGGTTCCGCTGGTCGAGTATGCGGCCGGTTCCGAGGGACCGCCGCCGCACCGTGAGACGGGCGGTTGAAATCGAATCATTCGGAGTGATCGTGATCCGAGGAGGGGGCGACATGACTGCAGACAACAAGTGGAGGTGGTGGAGTCGGTGTGCCAGAATGGGGAGGCTGGCGGTCTTGGCGATACTGGCCTGGGCCGTGGGTCTTCCGGACCTGCCGCCCTTGGCCGAGGCGGTGGCGACGCCGGAGATCGAGATCGTCATTCGGAACGCCAGTTTTGTGCGCACCAAGACCCAGCCGGTTCGCGCGGGAGTGCCGGTGGCATTGGTCATTCGCAATGAGGATGTAACGCGGCATGGGTTTGTCTCGCCGCTTTTCACAGGCCGATCCGTCCGGGTGGAACAAGACGGCGTGGCGACATTTGGGACGGGCATCGAAGGAGTCCATCTTGATCCAGGCAAGACGGTGGTGATCCGTCTAACGCCCGATCGGCAGGGTAAAGTGACCTTCCGGTGTGACCTCCATCCGGATGTGCAGGGAGAGATGTACTTGCTCGATGTTCCGGTTGGGTGAGTCCGGGTGCGGCAAAGATACAAACGGGAGACCATGCGCAGGTCTGGAGGGGGTGATTTGTGATCGGACAATCCGTGAAGCTAGCGACGATCCGCCGCATCGACATTGGGATCCATTACTCCTGGTTCATCATTTTCGTGCTCATCACCGTGACTCTGACGGCACGATTTTCGTCGGAGCATCCCCATTGGACGCCGGCCGAGCATTATGCGGTCGGCATTGCCACGAGTCTCCTGTTTTTCGCCTCCATTCTGTTCCACGAACTCGCGCATAGTTTTGTGGCGCTCGCCAAGGGTATTCCCGTCCGCGCCATCACGCTGTTTGTATTCGGCGGGGTGGCACAGATCGGCCGCGAGCCGGATCGGCCGTTGACCGAGTTCCAGATCGCGATCGCCGGGCCGATTGCCAGCGGCCTGTTGGCACTGTGTTTTGGGACCGTCGTCTATCTGGCCGGCGACCAGTTTGAGCGGGTCTCGGCGCTGGCGGTCTGGCTGGCCTCCATCAACCTGCTCCTGGCGGTCTTCAATCTTCTACCGGGGTTCCCTCTCGACGGCGGACGCATTCTTCGCGCCGGCATTTGGTACATGAGCGGCAGCTTGGTCAAAGCGACGCGTGTCGCCGGGGCCACCGGTCAGGTTCTCGGCTCCGCGTTCATATTTGTCGGCATCTGGACCGGGTTCTCCGTCAGCTGGTTCAGCGGACTGTGGATGGCCTTGATCGGATGGTTTCTCCTCAATGCCGCGCAGGAAAGCGTCGCCCAGGTGAGTGTGCGGTCCGTGCTGACCGGGCTGAAGGCGGAAGACGTGATGGTGCGTGAATGCCTGACCGTCGACGGTGACCGGACCTTGGCCGATCTGGTGGACGACGAGATTTTGCGAACCGGCCACCGATGTTTTCTCGTGTCGTCCGAGGGGCGGGTGGAGGGGTTGGTCACCCTGCACCAGGTCAAAGCGGTGCCGAGGGACCTGTGGAGCCGTACGGCGATTCGCGCGGCCATGACGCCGCTCAGTCGGGTTCGTGTCGTCGGGCCCGAGACTCCAATCATGGAGGTGTTGCAGACGATGGAACAGGACGATATTAATCAAGTTCCCGTCACGGTCGGCGGGCGTCTGCTGGGCATTATTACGAGAGACCGTCTCTTGCGGGTCATCACGGCCCATATGGAGGTGGGCGAACATCGAACGCCGCGGACAACCCGTCGGCCGGCGATGGGCACGCAAGAGGCGGAAGGTGTGTCCTGATACCGGTCTCAGGAGCCTGGGCGGCGACACGTGTGTGGTCGGACAGGATACAGGTCCAACCATGAAGGAGCCGCAAGTGCCGCTAGGAGACGAATGGGCGGGGCGGGTCGTGCGTCTGATCCTGGCTTTTGCTATCGCCGGGACGATCGTGGCCGTCTTCAGCCCGTTTCTGTCACCGGTGTTGTGGGCGGGCGTCCTCTGTTATGCCCTGTACCCGCTGTATCGCCGGCTCCTCAAAGCCACCCGCGGCCGTCGTGAGTTGAGTGCATTGGTCATGTGCCTCATCCTGACGGTCGGCGTGATTGCCCCCCTCGTCTATATGTCGTTGCTCATTGCAGAGGACGTGACGGACGCCTATCGAATGCTGATCGCCTCCCTCAAAGAGGGGGACCAGCCGCTGCTCGAGAGCTGGCGAAATTATCCGCTTCTGCCGTCGATGGTCGATGCGGTCCAAAACATCGAGCGCCTCACCGGGACGGATCTCCGAATGAGCATTGCCGAAAATCTGGCGGATTTGGGCAAGGTCCTCGTCGGGCAACTCACCAGTATCGTGACCCATGCGTTGTACGCGGTCGTTCAACTGGGCATGGTCCTGCTCTGCGCCTTCTACTTTTTCCGCGATGGGGACCGCTTGGTTCAGTGGATGTGGGCACGCCTCCCCATCAGCGCCGATCGCCAGGCGGTGCTGAGCCAACGCTTTGATGAGGTCATCACGGGAGCCGTCTATGGCAACACGGTGATCGCCTTGATCGAGGGGTTGATCGGCGGCGTGGCATTCTGGTTCGCCGGGTTGCCCTCCGCCGTCCTGTGGGGCGCCGTCATGGCGATCCTCGCCTATCTCCCGTTGGTCGGAGCGGGGCTCGTATGGATCCCCGCGGCCGTGTATCTCTTTTGGCAAGGGATGTACCTCAAATTTGCCGTGGTCGTGGGGATGGGCGTGGCGATGGCCGCCATCGATTATGTCGTGCGTCCTATCGCGGTGGGAGGCCGATCGAATCTGCACACATTGCTTGTGTTCTTCTCGGTGCTGGGCGGGCTCAAGTTTTTTGGATTGATCGGCATCGTGGCCGGACCGTTGGTGTCGGCGGTGGCCATTACCTTGGTGGACATCTATCGCCAGAAGCCGGTCACGGCGATTCCGGCGTCCGAGTCGTAGCGGTCGCCATGCTGTCCCACAGAGGTGTGAGACATGGGCGTGTTTGTATGGGCGGGGCTGATGGTGGCAAGGGCATGGAGACAGGTTCGCGAAGTCCTCGTCAAATTCGGTTCCGATAACGGGCTGTTTCTTGCGAGCGGGCTGGCCTTCAATCTGCTGCTGTACTCCATCCCGCTCACACTCATTATGATTTCCATCCTGGGATATACGGTGCTCGAATCTGCGCAGGCTATGGAGGAGGTCCAATCCGTCATCCGGCAACTGCTTCCCAGTTCCGAACAAGCCTTCGGGAAGAACGTCGGCGTGGTGGTGGCCGATCGCGGGTTGCTGGGAATCGTGGGCTTCACGTCCTTTGTCGCCTTAAGCACGACCGTCTTCGGCTCCGTCCGACACATTCTGAACATCGTGTTCCAGGCCGGTCCGGGGCGAAGCCTGTTGCGGGGAACAGCCCACGATCTCCTCATGATGGGATTGTGTGTCGTGTTGCTCGTCGTGGCGGTCGCGGCGGCATCAGTGTTGGCGGTCGTCGGGCGAGCGGGCGACCAATTTTCGGGGATCGAGTTACTCCGGGGAGACGGTATCCGGATGATTCATTGGGTGATGGGTTTGGTTTTCATCGGCGTCCTGTTGTTGGGGCTGTACCGATTCTCTCCCGTGAAGACGTTACAGTTCAGTTCGCTCTCAGTCGGCGCCGGTGCGGCGGTCGTGCTGTTTGCGATCGCCAGACAAGCGTTTGCTTGGTACACCCAGTTCGCCCAGGCCAATATCGCCCTGTATGGGGCGCTGGGAGCGTTTCTGTTTTTCTTTCTGTGGCTGTATTACGCCTCGGTGGTCTTCGTGTTGGGCGCAGAAATCGCCTGGGTGTTTGAGCGTCGGCGGATCGTCGATGCGCCCGGTGACCACCACGAACAGACTGGCCCGCAAGCTGCATGATCGAACGGCGTGTCAGGACTGGGCCCGCCGTGTGGGGCTTTCACACGGACAGGGTTGTGGTGAAGGGGAAGTCATGGCCAGGCAGGGACATTTGGTCCATCGCGCATTCTGAACGGCTATCTCGACGAACGCTCCGTTGCATCTAGACCGTAAACAGGCTCGAAACGAGTGTCTGGATCGTTCCGACGGCGAGGAATACCCACGGATGAAGGAAGCAGATGCCCAAAATCTGGAACGTCAACTGGACCAATGGCGCGCCAGGCTGAACGAGAGCCAGATGAGAATCGACGCAATGAACGCCGGAATGGCCAAGCTCGATACGGAGTCCATCGCAAGCTATGACGCGCCACTGAAGGTGTTGCAAGACAAGGTCGACCATGCCCGCAGGCAGGTGGAAGAAGGGCAGTCCCGACTGGATGCCTTGCGCCGGTCGACTGATTCGGCCGAGCATGGTGGGCAAGCCGGCTCCGAGTCCGCTTGGGAGACCTTCACAACAGGCCTGGAAGCGGCTTGGGATGATCTCAAGGGAGCGCTGGACCAGGCCGTTTCCAAGCTTGGGAAGCCGACAGCAGGGAATGAGTCGGGCGGCCGGGAGACGAGAAACGAATCGGGGGAAAACCATCGCCGACCAGAGACTCCGCCGTGACCCGAGGGACGTCCGATGTTGCGCTCACTGGAGCGGATCGAGTGGTCGGCTGCTTCTTCCGTAGGAGGCTTCGGCTACTCCCACCTCCCTGTACTCCCGCCAACTGCCTCCGGTCTACATTGCCGGGCGGCCCGGATGGGCGTTCCCGCTCCATACGATCATGATGGCGGCGGGAACTATCGAGAATGCGGTATGAGCGTGTTCCGGAGGAATGGACATGGCAAAGACGACGACTCGGGGGATTGAGGCGCGGCGGGTCGCCGCGGATGCAGCTCGTGCAGAGTATTGGAGCCGTTGGGGCCCGTACCTGGCGGAACGTCAATGGGGAACGGTCCGCGAGGACTATTCGCCCGACGGCACGTCGTGGGAGTATTTCCCACATGAGCATGCGCGGAGCCGGGTGTATCGATGGGGCGAGGACGGACTGCTGGGGATCTGTGACCGGCGCTGCCGCTTATGTTTTGCACTCGCGCTCTGGAACGGGCGGGATCCGATTCTCAAGGAACGTCTCTACGGTTTGGCGGGGCCCGAAGGCAACCACGGCGAAGACGTCAAAGAGTCGTACTTTTATCTCGACTCGACGCCCACCCACTCCTACATGAAGGCGTTGTACAAGTACCCGCAGTCGGAATTCCCCTACGCGCGCCTGGTCGAGGAAAACCGCCGGCGCGGAAAGGGCGATCCGGAATTCGAGCTGGGTGACACGGACGTCTTCACCGACGATCGGTATTGGGATGTCTTTGCAGAATATGCCAAGTCGTCACCCGACGATATCCTGATCAGGATCACCATCGCCAACCGCGGTCCGGAGCCGGCCACGCTCCACCTGTTGCCGACCCTGTGGTTCCGCAACACGTGGGGGTGGGGACGCTCAGAGGAAGGATACGGTCCCAAGCCGCAGATCCTGCGCCACCATGCGACGGCTCTTCTGGCGGACCATGACGAGTTGGGCTGTATGCGCCTGGCGGCGGACCCGGTCCCTCAAGGGCACGGTCCGGAGTTCCTGTTCGCCGAGAACGAGACCAACACCGCCCGGTTATTCCAGGCGACGAATGCCTCGCCGTATGTCAAGGATGCCTTTCATGAGTACCTCGTTCACGGCCGAACCGACGCGATCAACTCAGCAGAAACTGGTACGAAGGTGGCCGCCTACTATCGTCTCGAGGTGCCCGCGGGCGATCAGGCGGTCGTGCGCCTGCGCCTGAGTTCCGATCGTGAGGCATCGAAGTCGCCGTTCGGGCGGGACTTTGATCGTCTTATCGAGAAGCGGATCCGCGAAGCCGACGAGTTTTATGCCTCCGTGCTGCCGCCCGCCTTGTCAGAGGACGAGCGGGCGGTGGCGCGACAGGCCTATGCCGGACTGCTGTGGACCAAACAGTGCTACCACTATGCCGTCAAGCAGTGGCTCGAGGGAGATCCCGCCCAGCCGACTCCGCCCTCCAGCCGGCGCACCGGCCGAAATCACGACTGGGGGCATCTGTACAATCGCGATGTGCTGTCCATGCCGGACAAGTGGGAATTTCCCTGGTATGCGGTGTGGGACTCGGCGTTCCACATGATTCCGTTCGCCCGTATCGACCCGCATTTTGCCAAGTCCCAGCTGCTGCTCTTTTTGCGGGAATGGTACATGCATCCGAATGGTGAGATTCCTGCGTACGAGTTCGCATTCGCGGACACGAACCCGCCTGTCCATGCGTGGGCCTGTTGGCGCCTCTACAAAATGACGGGTCCGAAAGGGAAGCGCGATCGAGTGTTCCTGGCGCGGGCCTTTCAGAAGTTGCTCATCAATTTCACCTGGTGGGTGAATCGCAAGGATACCCGCGGTAAACACTTATTCTCGGGCGGATTTCTCGGCCTCGACAACATCGGCGTCTTCGACAGGTCCAAGCCCCTTCCCACCGGCGGGCACTTGGAACAGGCGGACGGCACGGCCTGGATGGCGTTTTATTGCGTCACGATGCTGGCGATGGCGATCGAACTGGCACAGGAAGATCCCGCCTATGAGGACGTGGCCTCGAAGTTCTTCGAGCATTTCGTGGCCATCGCGGACGCCATGAACAATCTCGACGGGAGCGGCCTGTGGGAGAAGGACGATGGGTTTTATTACGACCATCTGCATGTGAACGGCGAGGCTGTGCCGCTGAAGGTGCGCTCTATCGTCGGGATTCTTCCCATGATTGCGGTGGAGGTTTTGGAGCGGCGCGCACTTGACCGCCTGCCGGGCTTCGTGAAACGGATGCGCTGGTTCATTGAAAACCGCAAGGACCTTGCGCCCCAGATTTCCTATATGGAGTCGCTGCAAGATCTGCCAAACGACCGGCTGTTGTTGGCGATCCCCTCGCGGGAACGGCTGGAACGCGTGTTGCGGTACCTGGTGGACGAAACAGAATTCTTATCGTCGTACGGCATCCGATCCCTGTCGCGGGTGCATTTGGAGCGCCCGTACGTGTTTCATGCGGGGGGGAGTGAATATCGGGTGGCCTACGTGCCCGGCGAATCCGACAACGATCTGTTCGGCGGGAACTCCAACTGGCGCGGTCCGGTCTGGTTCCCCTTGAACTATCTCGTGATCGAGGCGTTGGAACGCTACGATCGCTTCTATGGTGAGGAGTTTCGCATCGAATGTCCGGCCGGTTCGGGGCAACGGCTCTCGCTTCGGGAAGTCGCCGCGCTCCTCGCCGGGCGACTGGCGTCCATCTTTCTGCCTGATGGAGAGTCGACGAGCCGGAGACCCTGGCACGGACCGGATCGGCGGTTTGCCGAGGACCCGCACTGGCGAGACCTGCAACTCTTCCACGAATATTTCGACGGCGACACAGGACGGGGGTGCGGCGCGAGCCATCAAACCGGATGGACGGCCCTGGTGATTCGGTGCCTCGAGGATCTCGCCGAACATCGGGCCGGAACACGAGTCAACGGGAAACGGGGTCCTCGATCGGGGAGTCGACGGTAACCGGCCGTTCAGCCGTGAATCACGCCATGTCATATGAGGACAACGATCCAAGCGAAGACAGACTGATCAGGCCGATCGTCGAGCCGTTTCAAAGCTTCATTCACGCCGAATCGGCCGCGGGCATCCTGCTGATGGTTTCGACCGTCGTGGCACTGGCTTGGGCCAACTCCTCCTGGGCGGACCTCTATACCGCGTTCCGGCGATTGCCGGTCACGCTCGGCGTGGGCGAGTTTGTGCTCACGGAACCGCTGGTCATTTGGATCAATGATGGGCTGATGGCGATGTTTTTTTTCGTCATCGGCTTGGAGATCAAGCGCGAGGTGTTGGTCGGAGAACTGTCTTCGCTACGGAAGGCTGCGCTGCCTCTTGCCGCGGCGTTGGGCGGGTCGATCGTGCCGGCGTTGATCTATGCGGCGTTGAATGCGGGGACCGAAGGGGCCAAGGGGTGGGGTATTCCGATGGCCACCGACATCGCCTTCTCGCTGGGAGTCCTCTCCTTGCTTGGGAAACAGGTGCCGCTCTCGTTGAAAGTGTTCCTGGTCGCGTTTGCGATCGGCGACGACCTCGGGGCGGTTCTGATCATTGCCGTCTTTTACACTTCGACGATCTCCTGGGGCAGTTTGGAGGTGGGAGGGGTGTTCCTGGTGACTTTGATCGGTGCCAATGTGCTGGGGATCCGCCATCCGCTCGTCTACGGGATCCTCGGCATCGGCGGGTTGTGGCTGGCCTTCTTCCTCTCGGGCGTCCATCCGACGATTGCCGGCGTCCTGGCGGCCCTGACGATCCCGGCACGGACACGACTGTCCGGGGAAGAGTTTGTCGTGCGGGCCCGCGCGCTGCTCGATAAGTTTCAAAAGGCCATCGACCCCAAGCGGCCGCCGCTTGCGAGTCCGGCCCGGCAGGCCGTGGCGACACGCCTGCAACAGGCGGCCCAGGAAGTCAGCACCCCGCTGCAACGTTTGGAACAAGCCCTGCATCCGTGGGTCACGGCCGTCGTCCTCCCCCTGTTTGCCCTGGCCAACGCCGGCGTCGCGATCGAAGGCGATGCGTTGACGACATTGAGTCATCCGGTCGCGCTCGGTATCCTGGCCGGGCTGGTGATCGGCAAACCGATTGGCATCACGCTCGCGTCGTGGCTGGCGATTCGGCTCGGACTGGCGGCGATGCCTGCCGATTTGACCTGGCGGCACATCATTGGCACCGGCTTTTTGGCCGGCATCGGTTTTACCATGTCGTTGTTCATCGAAGGGCTGGCCTTCGGGAAGACGCCGCTCGACGCCCCGGCAAAAGTGGGCATCCTGATTGCATCGACGACGGCGGGGACCATCGGATTGGTGTTCCTGAAGCGCATTCGACACGGACAGGTCCCGCGAGCGCGCCCGTCAGCAGTAACTGAGGATCGTTGACGTCGTTCCTGATGCCCCTCCGGTATCGTGAGTTCGGTCACGCGTTCACGTCCCCTCGCTTTCCAATGTTCTCCTGCCATCAAGTGTGGTATGGACAACCCGTCCATGGCGTGAGTCCTGATCTGTATTGGTGAGAGTACGCGTGTTGGGAGGGCGGGGTCTCAAGTGGGTGCTCGGTTGGCCGACGGCTGCCGCCCTCGGCTGCGTGCTCGGACTCCTGCTCAACTCGCCCGTTTGGGCCGACGAAGTGCACCTGCAGAATGGCGATCGTCTGACCGGGACCATCGTCACCATGGAAGAAGAGGTGCTGACCGTGCAGACGCCTCACAGCGGTGACGTCAAGATTCAATGGCCGCAGGTGCGACGGCTCTCCGCCGACAAACCCTTGACGATTCAACTGCATGAGAAGGTGGAAGAGACTGATTGGACGAACTGGCTCTATACCCTGTATGCGACGACCGAAGCGCGTGAGATCGGGGCGGAGAGTCCCCTCGCCCTCGCGGCGGTCAAGGCGATCAATCCGCTGCCGCCGATCCGCTATCAGGGGACGCTGAACATCGGAGGAAATCGGACTCAGGGGAATACCGACACCCAGGCGCTCAATGCGTCGACCAGGTGGACGATTCGATCGGATCGCCATCGGTTGCTGACCGAAGGCAAGTTCAACTATGGCGAGGTCAACAACGTCGTGACGGTGCGCAACTTTTGGGGATCGTTCAAGTATGATTATTTCCTGTCGAAGAAAGTGTTCACCAACGCGGAAGCGCTGCTTGAAAAGGATACGTTTCAAAACCTGTCCAACCGAACGACGCTGGGATCCGGCTTGGGGTATCAGTTTCTGGAGACGCCCCGGGCGACGATTGCCGCCGTGGGAGGTCTCGCCTACGTGAGCGAACACTATATCAATGCCCCGTCCGTGAAGACGCCGTCGGCCCGATGGGGCCTCCGCACGGAATTCGTGCTGGTTCCGGATCGGATCAGGTTTTTCCACAAGCACGAAGCCTATTACGACTTCGGCGAGCGAGGCGCCTTACGGGTCATCGCCGATCAAGGGATGCGCGTGACGCTGGTCGACAGTCTGTTCGTGAACGTCGAATATGATCTCCGGTATAACGGCGCACCGGCGCCGGGACGTCGTCGCACCGATGAAGCGATGATCCTGGGTATCGGCTACGAATTTCGACAGTAAGAGAGCAGCGGATCAGTCGGGTTCCAACCGGCTGAGGAGGGTCAATGTTTCCCGCAACAAGAGGTTGAGGTCTTGGTTCATCAGATTCACAAACGCCTTCAACAGCGCCAGCATGTCCGCCCGATGCCGCAGCTCCGGAACGTGATACGTCCCCCCTTTCCCGAAATAGAGTTCGCGAAGCCCTTCCCCGGATTCGGAACCGGCTTCGCCGAGCCGCCCATGCCAGACGGACACAATCGTCTCGCGCCGTGTCGCCGCCTCGGCGTCGGTCGCCGGCTGATTGAGATAGCGCCACACTGAGCGCGGGAACAAGGCCGGCTCGTCCGGCCCGTCCCAGAGTTCTCCCAAGAGGTTGCGCGCCTGTGCGAGGTCGGTCTGCTGCTCTCCGCCGAGCGCGGCCACACCATGGCCCAACGCATTGACGTTCCCGGCGATTTGGGCTCCGCCGGCAATCTCGGGCAGGCCTGCAATGAGCAGCACGCCGGCGGCCATCTGGAGACCGGCCTCTCCTACGATGGCTCTGATCGTCCGGCTGTGTTGGATATCGTTTTGCACTTCCTCCATCCGCACCGCGAGTTCTTCCGCCCGCGCGCGTTCACAATCCAATTCGGCCGAGATACTGCCGGTCTCGATGAGCGCGAGAAGAAGCCGGTCCGACAGCTGCCGGCGCGTTTGCAGGAGACGGACTTGTGCTCCCTCCTCGTTTCGAGCCGCTGCGTCTTGCAGCGTCTGGATTCGCGTGATGAGCTTGTCGATCCCAACGATACGGGCCATCTGTTGGGCACGTGGTGACAGCCTGACGTCTGCTCGTCCGAGTTCGGATGGCTCCGCAGCCGGATCAGCCCTCTCGGGCGGAGAGGGGTGACCATCGGTGTTCTCGGTCCCTCGAACCGGTTGGGCGGCCTGCGTGGCGGATTCCGGCGCACAATGGCTTTCGAGCACACCGGACACGGCCAGGTTGTTTTGTGGCGGCGGCGAGGCCGTACTCGCGCAGCCCGCCAGAAGGCTGCTCAGCAACATCGCCAGAGTGCTGCGCCAATGGATTGCCGTCGACGGGTTCGGCATCACGTCACCTCATGTCTGATCGGGGGACGACTCGGGAAGGTGTCCCAGGGTTTCGTAAAAGAGTGCGTTGATATCATGACGGATCAGGTTGATAAAGGCGGATAACACCCCGAGCATATCGGCCCGGTGCCGAAGGTCGCGTACTCCGTACACGCCACCCCGTCCGAAGAACAATTCGAGTCTCCGCTTTTCCGTCGCAGAGCCGGGCGTCCCAAGATGGCCGCGCCAGATGGTCACAATCACCTCCCGCCTGGTCGGACCGTGGCCGTTTTTCGTGGAGGTGCTCAGGAATCTCCAGATCGAAGGGGGAAAATACTGCGGGTGTTCCGGCCCTTCCCACACCTCCAGCATGAAATTGTGGCTATGGGACATGCGCTCGCGCTGGGCGACGCGATCCGCCGCCAGCCCGAACCCGAGCCGAATGCCGTTGCCCACCACTTCCAAGCCGCCGGCTACCACCGGCATCCCGAAGACGAGCGAGGTGGCTGCCAGGACGTGAAAAATCGGTTCGGCCATCACGGCTGTGACCGTGCGTTTGTTTCGCCGGTCGTTCTCGATCTCCTCCAGTCGGACGGCCAGCTCTTCGGATCGCACCCGTTCGCAATCCAATTCGGCCACGATTTCAGAGACCTCGACCATGACCTGCAGCACTCGGTCGGTGAGGTCCTGATTGGCTAGCAGGAGCCGCAGGTCCGCGGCCTCACCCTGTCGCCCGGCCTCGCCCTGCAATCGCTCGATTTTTGAGAGCAGAGGATACAGGCGCAGGACCTCGGCGAGGCGCTGGGCCTGGGGTGACAAAGAACGGTCGAGGGGCGTGACGGTCTTGACGCTGTCCGTATCATCCAACAACCGCCTCGTGACCGGGTCGAGATCGGGGCCGACTGAAAAGATCTGTGCCGGTGTGCACTGTCTTTCCAAATCAGGCGGCAGCGGCGACTTGGTGGTCGCCTGTTTGGGTGTCGCGCATCCCGGCATGATGCTGAGACTCATCGCCAGGAGAAGTCGCATCCCCAGACGATGAGACGCGTGAGGGATGATCACGCCAGCGCGGTATGAAGACTGATACGGCATTGCAATCTTTTCCAGGGGCTATGAGAGCGAGACCAGGCCATGACGCATTCCGAACCACGCACGCGATGTCGTCCCTGTTGATCGTGAGCGCCTGGCGCGCGGACGCGCCGAGCCACGCCTGCTTCCGCGGGGTGACGGTCACCGATCAGCCAGCCAGCGATGACTCTGAGCCGGGCATGCCCGCCACAACCGACGAGCCAGTGGATGAACGGTTAGATGACGGGAGGAGGACGCGCCACGACTTGGGGCGGCCTATGCAGGTCGGAGGGTTGGCCTGTGGGGAGGGACGGACGCGCGACGCCGTCAGGGACCAGACAAATCCCTTGAAATGATGTGTCCCAGTCAACTGTGTGGGGTGCGGGGGCGCCTTCGTAGGGATCGACTTTTTCACCATCGATCAACGCGGCTTGGGAGAGAGGGGTGCCGTAAAGCTCTTCACAATACGCCACATCGAACAGATAGGGTACGGCAAAGAAGATGAGAAAAAACGGCAGGAAGAGGTAATACGCCGGTCCGTGGTACCGTCTCGTCATCGCCGAGCCCCTCTCAGAACAATCCTCCATCGCTAACCCGATATACAATCGCCCGAGACTTGTCAAGCAGCCCACCAGTTCGTGCAAGCTTCAGAAGGAGGTACCGGCGGGCCGGTGACCCGTGGAGCGCGCGTGGATCGCACCTCCGGCAGACCTGAAACTTCTCCTGGAAATCGTGCGCCTGGGCAGCGTAGAAGAAACGCGGGGCCGGTCTCAAGCGCGCCGGACTCGCATCGGTGACCACCTTACGATCAGGAGGCTCTGACTATGACGGGATCGACATTCGAGGGTGTCCTTCCATGGCTGGGGACGGTCGCGGCCGCGGCCAGCGACGCCGGGATACGCATTGTGCTGATGCTGGCGATCGGGTATCTCGGCATCCGCTTCGTGAAGCTCAGCCTGCAGCAATTGGAACGAGTGATCATCCTGGCGAATGAACGGGGCGAACTCGTGCCCGGAACCGCCAAGAAGCGGGCGGCGACGTTGACGGGCATTCTCAGGACGATTGCGTTGGCCGTGATTTGGGCGCTGGTGGTCATCCAAATCCTCTATCAGGTCGGATTGGACATCAGGCCGATTTTGGCCGGAGCGGGCATTCTCGGGCTGGCCGTGGGATTCGGCGCGCAGAATCTCATCAGGGATCTGATCAGCGGATTTTTCATCATCCTCGAGGATCAGGTCAGGCTCGGCGATGTGGCCATCATCAACGGGACCGGGGGCCTCGTGGAATCCATTACATTCAGGATCATCACCCTGCGCGACTTTTCGGGGGTGGTGCACATTTTCCCCAACGGCACCATCACGACCTTATCCAATATGACCATGGAGTGGTCGGCCTTCGTCCTCGATATGGGGGTGGCCTATAAAGAAGACACGGATCGGGTGGCGGACGTCATGCGGCAGGTGGGCGAAGATCTCCGCGAGGATCCGGCGTTTCGGGATAAGTTCGTGTCCCCCATCGAAATCATCGGGGTGGACAATTTCGCCGATTCGGCGGTCGTGGTGCGGATACGGATCAAGACCCGGCCGTTGGAACAATGGAATGTCGGCCGCGAGTATCGCCGGCGCTTGAAACAGGCGTTCGATGCCCACGGAATTGAAATCCCATTTCCCCATCGCACGCTCTATGTGGGCGAGGCCAGCCGGCCCTTCCAGGTCCACATGTCGCCGGGACCGGCTCCGGCACGGGTGTAGCGGGAAGAGGATCTTGCGCGCCGCCACTGGGTAGGCGACAATCCGCCCGGTAGCACGAAGGACGCGACGACGGCGGTTCTTGGGCACAGAGTAGCAGGGAGCAAGGAGGTTCGGCATGGTCCAGCAGGGCACGGCAAGTGTGATCGCATGGGCAGTGGCCGCCGGGTTGATCGGCGGGGTGTTGGGCAGTCGGCTTGCCGGCGTCGAGCCGGTGGTGGCTCAGGAGGCTGCGCCGCGGCAGCAAGTTGTGATGACCAAAAAGTTGATCATCACCGATCAGGACGGGAATGCCCGGGCGCAACTGGCCGTTCCGGACGGCGGAGAGCCGCGCCTGGATCTGGCTGACCAAGGCGGAAAGCCCCTGGCGAGTTTGGCGCTGACGCACACCGGCGGGGCCGAACTGCGACTCAATGGGACCGATGGCAGTCCGCGCGTCGTGTTGGGCATCGGCGGAAAAGGCGAGCCTCGGTTGGAGTTGACGATGGGGAAGGATGGCCGATCGACGGCGAATCTGGGCCTCTCGCCCGACGGCTGGCCGGAACTCCGGTTGAACGGCAAGGACGGCAGCGCCGCCACGTCGATGGTTTTTGTCGACGGCAATCCGCGCGTGCTGCTGGAAGATAAAAAGGGACAGGTGAACGCCGTCCTTGCCACGGCGTCGGAGAAAGCCAGTCTGGTGCTTTATCGCGACGGACGGCCTCGCGCCGCCCTGGCCTTGGACGGCCTCGACCTGATCAATGCGGAAGGGAAGCCCCGGGCCAGGTTCGAGGTTTTGGAAACCGGTGAACCGCGCCTGTCGTTGAAGGACAAGGACGGCCGACGATTGGTCAGCTTGTCGGTCGAGCCCTTGCGAAAGAAGGAAGAACCGCTGCTGGCGATGTATGACGACAAAGACGTGCTCCGGGCAGGGTTGAATCTTGATGAATCGGGTCGCCCGAATTTAATTCTGCGCGAGCGTCCGCTCCTGTCCTTGATCGACAAAACCGGCGATGACGGCATATTTCTCAGCATCGAAAAGGAAAATCGACCCAGCCTATTGATGAGCAGCAAGAAGGGCAAACACAGCGCGTTCCTCGGCCTGCGCGACAATCAAGAAATGGCCTTGGATTTCCTGGACGAAGCGAACAAGCAGCGAGCCAGCCTGTTCTTGGATCCCGAGGGTGAGCCCTCCATGCATCTGCGCGACAAAACCGGCAAAGTGATTTGGTCGATCACGAAGGAGGAGACGGGCAAGTGAGGTGACCTTTCCTGCACCAGGTTAGAACATGAATTCGGTCCAGAAGTAACCGTAGTGGGCATCGCGGGTGACCGGGCTGTTCGGGGCCCGTTCCGCGAACGGGCCGAAGGACAAATGAGCGTAGCCGGCTTGGAGATAGAGGTTCTCGCCCAAGCCCCACCGGGCGCGCACTTCGAACGTCTGCCCGACAAAATTTCCGGCGCGGCCGGTCGGATCGCGAATTCCGGTCCCGACCCAGGGGCGGCTGTCGTCGGCCAGCCACCAGGCGCGGTACTGCACGAACACGTAGGTTCGGTCAATTGGTTTGACCAGGAAGCGTGTGCCGGGCGACGCCATGTTGCTGCGTTGGAAGGGACCGAAAATGCCCGTCGGGTGCAATTCGAACGAGCGCCGCCCGTACAGGATGTCGAACCCCTGGCTAGCATAATCGAATTTCAACAGAGCTTGCGGAGACCAAGGCATGTCGAACGTATAGCCCAGCTCGCCATGTTGGAAATGTGCGGCCCGCGTCTCCGGGTCGATATTCCCGAACTGGTAGGATGATTCAATTTCGTAGTCAAATTCTCCTGGGACCGGCTGTTTTCTGATCCGTCCCCCCAGCATGTTGAAATCACGCCCCGGCCCCTCGCTGCTGTGCCCGAAATAGTGCACCGTGGTTTCGAGCCAAGGCACCGTTCTCGACTCGAAGTAGGTCCCCCAAAACGTGCTGTCTTCGTCGGGGGCCCACGGATCGAGCCTACGGACGAACCGTTGCACCGGTTGCACGAGGAATGAGCGGAGATGCCAGCGCCGTTCGTCGCCCAACTGCCATTCGAAACCGTCGAACGCGTTGGTCGCATTTCGAAATTGATTCCGCGCCACCCATCGCCCCCGCCCCAGGTCCATGTTGATCCGTCCGACTTTCAACACGGTCGGCACGCCGGTCCCGAGGAAACTCTTGGAGTAAAAGTCTGCATGCAATTGCTGGATATCCAATTCGTTGACGTGATTCGTGTTGTCATAGGCGCCGGTGGTGGTGAACGGCAGGCGCGAATCCTGGATTTCGATGAGGAACCGCACGGGATCCACCAGATTCTGAATGCCGATCTGGAGGCGGGTGCGCATCGCAAGAAGTTGGCCTCCGCTCGGTTCGTTGGTTCGCCACGAACCATCCAATCCCTCATAGCGGGTGCGCTGCTCGCCTCCCAGAATCAACCACCTGGGTGCGTGAAGCGCTTGGTGCAACAGGCCGGGTCCCACTTTAGTCCGGTCGAGAATTTCGTCATAGATCCCGATCTGGTTTTCGTACACCCCCAACAGGTACCTGACCCGTTCTCTGGATTCTGATTGCAAGACGGTGGACCGAGGGACGGGGAGTTTCTCCTTCGGAGGATTGAGGCCCAGGTTCCGAAGGCGTTCCTGCTCTTCTTGGCCCGGCGCGGTCTGTTCAAGTTGTTGCATCTTTTCGCGCGCGCGTTCGCGCGGCGTTTGTCGTTCCTGCTCGGCCTCTTTGCTCCGTTCGAGCTGCTCTTCCAGCTTGCGAAGCCGCTGCTTGGTCTGGTCTTTCGGCCGCAGCTGAGGGGTGGAGAGGGGCGGGTCGTCCGGGCGGACCGGTCCCTGCCGCTCCAATTCGCGGATGGTCTCCACGGGACTGTCAGGCGGTTGGCCCGTCGGAGGAGGATCGGACTCTAGGGTCGGCACGGACTCGTTCACAGCCGGTGTGATCTCCGGCGTGGCGATGATCATGAGCAACGCTGGGAAGACAGGGATGCCCCAGTGCCAGCGGGGCCTCGGTGCCTGGTGCGCCGTCATAGTGTGGTGTGGCCTACGTCGCTGTGCGGGATCCGATTGAGTTGACGGTGACCTTCGACCGCTCATTCAGCGGTCGACCCCGCCGGAATCGGCGGGGTCGCAACTCATACCATATTTGACGGGGTGCTGCGTACCCTCCCGCTGAACGGCGCGCCAGATGGAGGGAGAGGGACGGTACGGCGCCGGCGCAACGGACTATTCATAGTGCAGGGCTTCGATGGGATTGAGTTTGGACGCCTTATTGGCGGGATAGAGTCCGAAGAAGACGCCGACGATCAGTGAGAACGCAAAGGCGCCTACCACGGCCTCCAGGTTGATGATCGCCGGCCAGCCGATCATCCTCGTGAGCAAGCGTGCGAACCCGATGCCGGCCGCGACGCCGACCGCGCCGCCGATGGCCGTCATGATGATGGCTTCGATGAGAAACTGAAGGAGAATATGGGCGCGCTTGGCTCCGACCGCCATGCGGAGTCCGATTTCCCTGGTCCGTTCCGTGACCGAGACCAAGAGGATGTTCATGATGCCGATGCCCCCGACCAGAAGGGAGATCGACGCAATGCCCATGAGCATCAGCATCATCGTCCGGCTCACGCCGGCGATGGTGTTGGCGATGTCTTCCATCGTCCGAATGGTGAAATCGTCGTCTTCCGAGGCGTGGAGGCGATGTCGGGCGCGCAAGAGATCCTTGATGTCGTCCACGACGACCGGGATGTCCTGCCGGGTCTGAGTGGCGACCAGGATCACGCCCACGGTTCCGAGGAATCGTGTGCCCAAGACTTTGCGTTCGGCGGTGGTGAACGGAAGCACGACGAGATCGTCTTGGTCTTGTCCCGTAATCGATTGGCCTTTGGGCTCCAAGAGGCCGATGACGCGGAGCGGAACATTTCGAATACGGATTTCCCCGCCGACGACCTCCTCGCCGGTCTCGAAGAGATTGAGCGCGGCCGTCTTTCCCAAGACCGCCACGGTGGCCGCCGCATCCATGTCGGACTGCGTGAAAAAGTTGCCCTGAGCCACCGGCCAATTCCGGACCTCGATGAAGTCGGACGTCGTGCCCACGATGACCGTACTCCAGTTCTTGTTCTCCCGGATGACTTGCAGCACCGATTGGGTGGCATACATGGCGATCGTCACGCCGGCGACTTTTTTTTCGATGTCCTCCGCGTCGTCCACCGTCAAGGTGGACACGGAGCCCAGGCCGCCCCGGACCCCGCCGACGGTGGTGGCTCCCGGAACAATGATCAACACATTGGTGCCGAGACTGGCGATTTCCGCCTGAACCGAGGCGGTCGCGCCTTGTCCCAAGCTGACCATGGCCACGACGGCGCCGATGCCGATGATGATGCCGAGCATGGTCAGCCCGGCCCGCAGGGGATTACGGCGCAGAATGCGCAAGGCCGAGAGCACCGTGAGCCAGAGAAAGGACATCGTGCGGGTCTTGGTCGGTCTCGATTAGTGCTTGGCCCCGATCGACCGATGGTCCTGAAGTGCGACCGATCGAGTCCGGTCGGACCTGCCCACGTTCATCTGATTCTCGGCGTGAAACCGGGCGGCAGTTTCTTCTGTGTCTGCTCGTCGACGGTCTCGATGCCGATGATCACGGTCTCGCCTTCTTCAAGCGCTCCTTCGGCGATTTCCGTATACAGCGAATCAGCGATGCCGGTGGTGACGATCACCGGCTGGGCCTCCTCGCCGTGGAGACGCCAGACCCGCGAGACCTTTCGATCGACGGGCACGTCCGGCATGCGGAATCGAAGCGCGCCGTTCGGCACACGCAAGGGCTCTTCTTGCTTGGCCGTGACGATGGTGACGTTGGCGGTCATGCCGGGCTTCAATTTCAGATCCTGGTTCTCCACCGTGATCACGACGTCATACGTGACGACATTCTGGATGCTGATGGGGGCGTTGCGCACCTGCGTGACGATGCCGTCGAAAAAGTGCCTGGGATAGGCGTCCACCCGAAAGGTGGCGGTCTTCCCTTCCGTGACGCCGCCGATATCGGATTCACTGACGTTGGTGTTGACCTGCATGTGGGTCAGATCCTGGGCAATAAGAAAGAGGATGGGGGTTTGGAACGCGGCGGCCAGGGTTTGGCCGACGTCGACGTTGCGCGAGACCACCGTCCCGTTCACCGGCGAATAGATCGTCGTGAACCCGAGGTCGAGTTCGGCCGACGCCAGGGTCGCCTCCGCCTGGTCCAACTGCGCTTGCAGCACCTCCACATTGGCCGCCGCATCATGATAGTTGGTTTCGGCGAGATCTACGTCGGCTTGCGAGACGAAGGCCTGCTGTTTCAGCGACGCCATCCGGTCCAGCTCAAGTTTTCGCTGCCGGCCCATGTTCTTGGCTTTGTCGAGATTGCCTTTGGCACTTTTGACGGCGGCGCGGGCCTGACGGACCCTGGCTTGAAACGGCTGCTGATCGATCCGCGCCAGCACCTGCCCTTTTTTCACGACGGAATTGAAGTCGGCGAACAGCTCCGAAACCTTTCCGGACACCTGGCTGCCGACCTGTACGGACACGACGGGGTTCACCGTGCCGGTGGCCGTGACGATGGCCGTGATCGGTCCTCGATCGACGGCGGCGGTCTTGAAATGTATCGGAGGAGGCCCGGCGTGGCGCCAGGACCAGAGCCCCCACCCGATCAGGAGGAGCGCCGCCAGGCTGAGCACCAGTGGGACGCGCGACCGGCGTTTCCAAGCAGGGATGATGAGGGGGACGGGGAGCCCACGGGTGTCGCCGGGGATGATTTCTGCGACCGGGATGTCCCGAACCGGGTCCTGCCGGTGATCGCTCATACCGTCCCCACCGGTTGCAACGGACGGTGGGTCCCCCGCATGACGAATTCGATCAAAGGGGCGTGGGCCAGGAGGTTGACGGACGGCCTGCTTCGCCGGACCCACGAGTGGCCGGGCAGCATCCGCCGGAGGGCGTGGAGGGCTCGTTCGGCTTTGGATTTCTGAACGAATGCGAACAGCGCATTCAAGACGATCACGCCGAGAATGGCCCGGCCCAGGGTGGCCATGCCTTCGCGCGGCCGCAAGACATCAGCGGCGAGCCATAAGAGCAGCGCGAGAAAATGAGTCAATAACACGTTTGGCCCATACATAAGGAGAAGACGTCGGCGCGCTTCGCCGGATGAGACCTCCGCCGTCCATGCCCGGCCCTTTGAGGACCTCCTCGGTGGAGCATCGGGTGAGCACGTCCAAGCGTCCTGACTCAGGCACGACCCCCTCGGACGACCAACACGGAGCAGGGCGCGTATTTCAGCAAACTGTCGGACACGCTGCCCAGATGGCGCCGCTCGCTGGGCGTCAAGGCGCGGGATCCGATCACCAAGAGGTGGACCCGCTCGGCTTCGATGTACTTCACAATGGTATCGACTACGTGGTCTATCTGCACCTTGGTCACCACGGTATACCCGTTCTTGATGAAGTCATTCCGGAGGGCGTTCACCAGCGCGGCGGCGCGCGCCAGCACCGGTTCAGTCAGTTCGGCCAGTTGCGACTCGGAGAGGTAGCGGGCGGCCAGTTCGGTCACGGGGCTTTCTGCCGACGAGAGAATGGTCACGGAGGCGGAGTCCGGCCGTATGCACGAACGGAGGAATCGGGCGGCGGCGCGGGAGTGTTTCGAATCATCGACGGCCAACGCGACGCGAATCAGGGTTTGCATCGGTTGCTTGACGACCATCACCGGGCAGGGGGCGAGAGACACCACGTGCCTGGAAACACTGCCCATCAAAAACCCCTTGATATCACTCAAACCACGCGAGCCGATCACGATGAGGTCGGCGTTGAGCCGTCGGGCTTGACGAACGATGGTTTGCGGAATCGGTCCCAACGCCAAGACGGTGCGGAAGGCGGTCCGTGGCGCCGTTGTGGCTTGAGACAGTGAGACACGGGCCGAGCGTTCCTCGTCTCGCAAGAGTTTTCGGGCCGCCTTTTCCGAGGCGGCCAAGGCCCGCTTGGTCGCGATGAGATTCTTACCTTGGCCGGCCTTGATGGCGGGCGCGTCGATGACATGGAGCAAGGTCACCTGTTCGGGTTCCCGGCTCGCCAGCGCTTCGAGCGCCTGGACGCCCCAATGGGAGTATTCCGAACCGTCCACCGCACACAGCACCCGCATAGTCACCCCCCTTTTCCTTTACCTCAAGCGGACGTTCCGCCGAATGAGAACGTACGCTCGGTGCATTGTGTGTGCCCGTGGCGTATGAACGGTCAACCTTCCCGGCTGGTCATCTTACTATGGTTGCGTGGTCAGGAATTCGGTTGAATCGCCTCACTGTCGCTTTTTGCGGCAGGGCTCTGGTCCTTCCCTGTGGTGATTGGCCCCGCTGACTGGTCGGCGTTTCCAGAGTTTCGAGAGCATTGCCCGGCGATCTTAGAGGTATCTGATGGCATTGAGATTGCGAAGTCAAGGCCAACAGGCGGTCGACAACGTCCGAGCGCCTGACGGCCTGCTAAAAGCAGGCCGTCACGTTCCAGGCGTCCGCGCCGTGCCAGACCGTAAATGAACAACCCGCTCGAAGAGGCAGGCATGAAGACATCAGGTAGGTGGGTCATGGCTGGTTTTCTCGCGCTGGGGACCGCCGGGGACCTCACTCGCGTTGACGCTGTGGGCGTGGCGGCCCGTGCGACTGAATCGGGCGAATACCTCGAGTTGACCACGCAGGGAGAGCCCGGCTCCGTCAACCGCGTGCCTCTCTACCAGTCGGGCGGTCTACGCTACTTCAGCGCCGGCGTCGGGATCGAGGAGCGGATGGCTTCCTACCCGGCCTACTCGTTGAAGATGGTCTTTACGGCCGGGGGGAGGCCGTTTCTCACCGGAGTGGCGGTGACGATTCATCCTGCCGACGGAGGACCGCCGCTGGTGATTCCGCAGGATCACGTGAACGGTCCCTGGCTCTTTGTCGACCTCCCTGCAGGCCGGTATGACGTCACCGCCACCTATGGGCACAGCGCCCGGCGCGTGACGGGCGTGGCGGTGCAAGCCGGCACACAACGAACGATTCACCTGCAATGGGGTGAAGACCGCGGGCTTCCCGCCAACGGGAACGACGAAGGATCGGCGCCGACGGTCCCGCAGTAGCCGGAGAAGGAGACGGTCATGTCGAGGAAGCAGCACCCCAAGGCGAAGCGGGAGAAGGAGTTCGGATCCATCACGGTCAAGGAGGTGATGGAAACACACGTGCAATGGGCCAGGGTCACGACGAGGGGCAACCTCATCGCCTCGTTCATGGTCGAAGGATTCGGATCTGTCCCGGTGATTGACGGGACGCGGACGCTCAAGGGGGTGGTCAGCGAGCATGACCTGTTGGCGGCGATGGACGATGGCCATGAATTGGATGCGGTGACGGCGGGCGAGATCATGACCGGCAATCCCTATGCGGTTCGGCCGGAAACGACATTGGGCACGCTCGTGCACGTGTTGCGTGCGAGCGATCTGGTGCGCGTCCCGGTCGTCGACGCCAAAGATCGGCTGCTCGGCATCATCGCTCGGCGCGATGTGCTCCGCACCTATCTGGCATGCAACTCAACCAAGCCCCAAACCAAATGAGGTGCCGGCCATGCGACAAAGTGAACTGTTCATCAGCGCCTGTGACCCCAAGACCATGACGGTCGGACAGTTGATGGAGGACGCCGTGACGCGCTGTACCCCGAGGACCGACGCGTTGACGATCGCGCATTTGATGACGCATCGCAATTTCGGCAGCATTCCGGTCGTCGAAGATGACGGCACCTTGGTGGGGCTCGTCAGCGAGTACGACTTGTTGCAGGCCCTGAGCGAGGGGCGGGATTTACGCAAAGTGCCGGCTGCAGACGTGCTGTCGGCACATCCTGTGACCGTCACGGAAGATCACACGTTCGTCCAAGCGGCCGACCTCTTCCAGGACCGATATCTGACGCGTGTGCCGGTAGTGCGGAACGGCAAGTTGGTCGGCATCCTGGCCCGTCGCGATTTGCTGTACGGGTATATGAAGGCCTCGCAATATTGGTCGTAGTTGTCTCGGGCGGCAGGCTGGTCACACATGCCGGAGCCCAGTCTTGAAGAGCGTGTGGGGATGATCGATTGGACGCGCGTCGCGGGCGAGCTTGACGCGCAGGGGCATGCCGTCCTCGAACACCTGTTGTCTCCTGTTGATTGTGTGCGCACCGCCGACCTGTATCGCCGGCAGGAACTCTTTCGCAGCCGCGTGGTGATGGGCAAGCACGGATTCGGTCGCGGGGAGTATCAATACTTTCGATATCCGCTCCCGGTTCTGGTGGAAGGGCTTCGCACGGCGGTGTACCCGCTGCTGGCCCCGATCGCCAACCGGTGGAACCAGGCGATGGATCTCGAAGGGCGTTATCCCGACCGGCATGATGAGTTTCTCGCGCGCTGTCACGCAGCCGGGTCCGCCCCACGCCGCTATTGCTCCACTATGATGTCGACGATTACAACTGTCTGCATCAGGACCTGTACGGCGAGGTCGTCTTTCCTCTCCAGTTGACCGTGCTGTTGTCGGCCCCGGATTCCGACTTCACCGGCGGCGAATTCGTATTGATGGAGCAGCGTCCTCGCATGCAATCGAGGCCGATGGTGGTTCCCTTGCGCCAGGGTGACGGCCTGGTCTTCGCGGTCCACCAGCGCCCTGTGCGGGGCACCCGCGGGTGGTATCGGGTGAATCTGCGGCATGGGGTGAGCCGCGTCCGGTCGGGGTGCCGCCGGGCGCTCGGCATCATTTTTCACGACGCCCTCTAACAGGCCAACCCACGTCCATCGCGTCCTGCGAGGTCCTGCGCCGCTGGTCACGGTGGCCTTCCGATGACAGACGCGGCCGGCGCGGTCGGGACGCGGGTCAATCCAGCGATTTCTGGAAGCGCGCCACGGCGATAGTCAGCATCACCAGGCTGAAGCAGCCCATGGCGGCCATATGCGGCCACAGCACGTCCAAGCCCACCCCCTTCAAATAGACCCCGCGGAGCACGTCCAGGAAATAGCGCAACGGATTGAGGTAGGTCAGCCACTGCATGAACTCGGGCATGCTGCTGATCGGTGTGCCGAACCCGGAGAAAATAATCGCGGGCATGTTGAAGAAAAATCCGGACACCATCGCTTGTTGTTGGGTCCTCGAAATGGTCGAGATAAACAGCCCGGTACCCAGCATGCAGAGGATGAAGAGGACGGCGCCGATGGCCAGCACCCCGATGCTTCCGCGGAACGGCACGCCGAACCACCAGGTGCCCACGAGCGAGATCAGGACCGTGTCGAGCAGTCCGATGAAGAAGAACGGCACCGTTTTCCCCAGAATGAACTCGAATCGGCCGATCGGCGACACCATGATCTGTTCGAGCGTGCCGAGTTCGCGCTCGCGCACGACCGCGAAGGCCGTGAGACTGACTACCATGATCAAGATCAAATTGCCGATGACGCCCGGCACAAAGAACCACTGACTGTCGATGTCCGTGTTGTACCAGGGACGCCGCTCGAGCTCGATCGAGGGCAAGTGCGCCTGTTCGAGCGGAGCGGTTCGGCGCCACTGCTCCCGCTGATAGTCCTGGGCGAACCGTCCGGCGATCTGATTGACATAACCCACGGCGATGAGGGCGGTGTTCGAATTGCTGCTGTCGACGATCACCTGCACGCGGGCGGTCCGGCCACTGCGCAGATCTTGGGCGAATCCCGCGTTGATTTGGAGCGCGACGGTGACGTCGCCGCGGTCGATCGCCTCGGCGATTTGGCGGCGATCGTGCGCGTGTGTCCGCACGTTGAAATACGGGCTGGCCCTCATACGCGAGAGCAGGTCCCGGCTGACCTGGCTGTGGTCGAAGTCCAGGACGGCGGTTGGGATCTGGCGGACATCCAGGGTGGCCGCGTATCCGAAGACCAGCATCTGAACCACCGGAGGACCGAACAGCAAGAACCGCGTGCGCTTGTCCCGGAACACCTGAATGAATTCCTTGATCAGCATCCCGCGCAGTCGTCTCAGCATCGTCTGGTCCTCAGCTCAGATTCTTGCGAAAGGCGCGCGTGGCCAGGATGGTCAGCAAGGCGGCAAACAGCCCCAGCGCGAGCAGGTCATACAGGAGTAGCGGAAGCGGCGTGCCTTTGAGGAACACATTGCGAATGATCGTCATGAAATAGCGCGCCGGGATCAGATGGGTGATCGCTTGAATCGCCGCCGGCATCTGATCGATGGGATAAATAAAGCCCGACAGAAGAAACGCCGGTAGAAAGGTGGCGATCAGAGCGGCTTGGCTGGCCGCAAGCTGGGACTTGGCGAGGACGGAGACGAGATATCCCAGCGACAACACGACGATGAGGAACAACGTACAGCTGAGGAAAAACACGCTCCAATGCCCGCGAAACGGGACCTCGAACCACCAGATCGCCAGCCCGGCGCAGAGGGCCGTGTCGAGCAGCCCTATCGCAAAGTAGGGCACCAGCTTGCCGGCCATGAGTTCCAGCGGTGTGACCGGAGTGGAAATCAATTGTTCCATGGTGCCGCGTTCCCATTCCCTGGCGATGGTGAGCGAGGTCAAGAAAGAGCCGATCACGGCCATGATGATGGCCACCACGCCCGGCACGATATTGGCCGTGCTTTCCAAGTCTTCGTTGAACCAGGTCCTGAGGTCGACGTTCAGCGGGGGCGGCCGCCGCGCCTGTCCCCGGCGCTCAAGCCAGTCCAGTTGAATCTGTCGAGTATAGGCTTGGACGACCGCTTCGCTGTAACTGATGCCCACGTTCGCCGTGTTATTGTCCGTGGCGTCGATCAACGCGTGCACGCGCACGGGGCCGCCCCGGTGCAGCCGCCTGGAAAAATCGGGCGGGATGACGATCGCGAGCCGGCACGCGCCGGCATCCAAGGCTTCGATCACGGCTGCATAGGTGTCCCTCATCTTGACGACATGAAAGTAGGCGGAGGCTTGAAAGCGTGCGAGGAAGTCTTGGCTCTGCTGGCTGCCGTCGCGGTCGTACGCACAGACGGGGAGGTTTCGGATGTCGAAGCGTACACCGTACCCGAACGCCACCATGAGCAAGAGCGGCATCGCGATTGTGATCAATAGGCTGGGCAGGTCCCGCCGGATCTGCAACACTTCCTTGCGCACGATGGCGGTCAAGCGATGCCGGCGCATACCTTGTTACGTCCGTTTTCCCACGTCCTGGGCGGCCGTGAGGGAGACGAAGACGTCCTCCAAACTTGGGCGGATCGGCTCGAGCGTGGTCACGGTCACGCCGTGGCCGGTCAGGTAGGCGTGGATCTCCGGCAGGGCGGCCCTTGCGTTCGGCACGACCACGTGGAGCGCATTGCCGAAGACCGCCGCCTCGGTCACGTCCGGTGCCTGCCGAAGCAGATCGAGCGCCCGGCCGAGCGGCTCGCATGCCACGAACACCAGCTCTCCGGTCATCGCCTGCTGTTTCAATTCCGTCGGCGATCCGGAGGCTACGATGCGGCCCTGAAAAATCAACACCAGGCGATGACAGTATTCCGCTTCATCCATGTAGTGAGTGGTGACCAGCACGGTGACGCCCTCTCCCGCCATGGTGTGAATCAACTCCCAGAACCTGCGCCGCGAGATGGGATCGACTCCCGAGGTCGGCTCATCGAGGAACAGGATGGGCGGCCGGTGCAGCACCGCACAGCCCAGCGCCAGCCGTTGTTTCCACCCGCCGGGGAGCGCACCGGTGATGGCCGATTCGCGCCCGATGAGTCCGGCCATCTCGAGGACCCAGGACTCGCGCTCCTTGAGCACCGACGCCGGCACATCATACAGGCTCCCGAAGAAACGGATGTTTTCGATGACCCGCAGATCGTTGTAGAGGGAAAACTTTTGGGACATGTAGCCGATTCGCCGACGCACCCGCTCCGGCTCCCGTGCGACATCGAAGCCGGCCACCTGCGCCCGACCGGCGGTGGGCCTGAGCAGTCCGCACAACATGCGGATCGTCGTCGATTTGCCGGCGCCGTTCGGACCAAGGAACCCCACCACCTCGCCTCGTTGTGCGTCCATATCGATGTGATCGACCGCCACGAAGTCGCCGAAGCGCTTCACGAGGCCGCGCACGATGACGGGCGTCGCTTCATCGGGCATCGGGCGTCGCTCCCTCGTCTGCCGCAGTCGCGGCGACGAACAGGTCTTCGATCGTCGGGGTGATCTCGTCGAACCGGTCGAACGCAATGGCCGCCGTGCGCAGCCGCTCCCGCAAATCGGGGATCCGCCGCCCGGCGTCGTCCACCACCAGGTGTACCCCGTCACCCACGAGGAGGACATTGAGCACCCCGTCCACGCCGGCGAGGGCGTGCTGCACGCGGCGCGGTTCCGGGGACGTGACGGACAGCACCGCGCCTTGGAGACGGCGCTTCAGCTGGGCGGGCGGCTCGCAAAAGAGGATGCGCCCCTGATGGAGCAGCGCGACGCGGTGGCAGCGTTCGGCTTCGTCGAGATAGGAGGTGGACATGAGAATCGCAATGCCCTCATCGAGCAGCGAATACAAGATGCGCCAGAAGTCCCGGCGCGAGAGGGGGTCCACCCCATTGGTGGGCTCATCCAGCAGAATCACCTGCGGGCGGTGGATCAGGGCGCAGATTAGTCCCAGCTTTTGCTTCATCCCGCCGGAAAGCTTGCCTGCCAACCGATCGGTGAATGGGCGCATGTCGGCCGCCTCCAGGAGGTGGCGAGCCCGTGCGTCCTGATCCCGCCGGGGGACGCCGAAGACGTCGCCATAAAAGCGAATGTTTTCGTCGACCGTCAGGTCTTCGTACAGGCCGAAGCGTTGCGGCATATAGCTCAAGCGGGCCTTCGCGGCTTCCGGGTCTCGCAGCATGTCGCAGCCGGCCACCGTCGCCGATCCGCCATCGGGCGTCAAGACGCCGGCCAGCATGCGGAGGGTGGTGGTTTTGCCGGCACCGTCGGGACCCACCAATCCGAAGATTTCGCCCGGATGGACCTCAACGCGCAGCCGGTCCACGGCGGTGATGCCGGCGAACCGCTTCGTCAAGTCCGTTGTCGTAATGGCGGCAGGCATGAGCGTTACTCCGGCCGCAGGTCGATGACCGCTTCCGCCGGCATGCCCGGCTTGAGGTCGTGGTGTGGGTTAGCAAGATCGATCTTGATGCGAAACACCAAGGTCACCCGTTCCTTGAAGGTCTCCACGCTTTTCGGAGTGAACTCGGCCTGCGAGGCGATGAACGACACGCGGCCAGGATAGGCTTTGCCGGGATAGGTGTCGGTGTACACACTGGCCGGCTGACCCCACCGGACGCGACCCAGGTCGGTTTCGTTGATGTAGCCCCGCAGCCAGAGGTGATCGAGATCCGCAATGGTCACCACCGGCGTTCCGAGGGTGACCACCTCCCCGCGTTCCGCCTGACGTACCAAGACCACCCCCGACACGGGCGCCGACAGCACGGTATAGGTGAGCTTCACCCGGGACAGTTGGAGCGCTTCCCGGGCCAGGTCGAGGTGTGCCCGATGCACGCCGATTTCTTCTTGGCGGGTGCCTTCCACGATTTGATCGTAGGTGTGCTTCACCCGTGCATGGCTGGCTTCCGCGCGCTTGAGGAGCGTGCGGGCGCTCTCCACGTCTTCGCGGGAGACGCCCTGTTCGGCGAGGAGCGCCTGACGCCGGCGGAACTCTGTTCGTTTGAGCGCCAGATCGGCTTCGGCGTCGAGCAAGGTTTGTTTCGCAGCTTGAATCTCCTGCGCGCGGCTGCCCGCGAGGGCCAGGTTGAGTTCGGCTTCACGCAGCCGCACCGTGGCCTCGTCCACGGTCACTTGCTGGCGGTAGTCGTCGTCGTCGAGCCGGGCCAGCAGATCCCCGTGGGCGACGGTCTGCCCTTCTTGAACCGGGAGGTCGATGATCCGGCCCGGCACCTTGAAACTCACCACGCTTTCATGGGCCTCGATGTTGCCTGAAATGCGAAGGGAGACGTCGCCGCTCTGATCGGTTGTGGAGCGGAGATACCAATACCCGCTGGCCATGAGGGCGAGGACTCCGGCGATGATGAGGATGCGTCGGCTCATCGTGAATGCGTCAAGCCGGGTCGTCGCGACCGGGTCTGCTCCGTCAGCAGGCCTTCCAGCACCACCCGGATGATGGCCGAAAAGCCGCTCTTCGGGGTCAGGCCGAATTCTTCCATCTTGGGAGGATTCATCACGGCCTGCACGGCGCCCAAGAGAATTTCAACCGCCAACGGTGGCGGAATGTCGTCGCGAATGAGACCCGCCCGGCGCCCTTCGACGAATACGTTGCCGAAATGGCGCTGAATGACGTCCCGACGCCGGCGCTCTATCACGGTGAAGAGATCCGGCGCTTCCCGCCGGATGTCCCGTATGAACGGCGGTCGGATCTCTTCCATGTGGCCCTGTATGCAGGCGAGCAGGCGGTCCAACGCGCCCAAGCGGTCGGCGGCGGAATCGCTCGTCAGGCGGCCGAGGTCGGCATTGACATGGCGAAATTTGTCGAGGATCACCGCCTCCACGAGTGCGGTCTTGCTTGGGAAACAGGCGTACAGCGTTTTTTTGCTCATCGCCAGTTCGTGGGCCAAATCTTCCATGGTGACGCCCCGAAAGCCATGCGCGAAAAAATGCCGCCGCGATTCCGCGATGATCCGACTCCGGACGGCGGCTCGGCCGGACGGGGGCAAGGGAGAGGAGCGGGATGATGAGGGACGTTTGCTCGGCATAGAACTATAGAAACTAGATTAGTATCATAAGTTTCTCAACGTCAAGTGGGCCATATCGGCGCGAGGAAATCCGAGGAGGCTGGCGGATGTCGTGCGAGTTGCCGGGGGCGACCTGACGAACTCATTCCAATGAATATGAAGGCCCTTGATCCATCAACAAGTGTTGATGTATAGTCCCGACATGATTTCGGCTGGTTCACTCAGCAAAGCAGCTGAACTGTTTCATGCCCTGTCGGATGAGACGCGTCTGGCGCTCATCGAACGGTTAAAAGGCGGGGAGCAGTGCGTCTGTGAACTCACCGACGCCATGAAGGCCGGCCAGTCGAGGTTGTCGTTTCATCTCAAAGTGCTGAAGGCTGCCGGACTCATTCACGATCGCCGGGAAGGACGATGGATGTATTACTCGCTGAATCCCGACGCAATCCAGATCGTGGAGGAGCTGATCGAGTCTTTGAAGCCTGCCCCGAAGTCGTCGGTGAGCGCCGGCCGGTGCGGCTGATTTTTTTGGGCGTTATACATCAACAATT
>CAYQDJ010000010.1:52409-60510 GCA_964416255.1 uncultured Nitrospira sp.
GTTGAAGGATGAAATTAAAGCCCGGTACGGGCAAGCCGCTTTGCAGGCGCAACAGCAGGAGCGGCGGTCCTGCTGCGGAACCGGCACGGTGCTAACCGAGGGGAAACTCGATCCAATCACCGGCAATTTGTACGGCGACAACGAAACGGCGGCGCTCCCTGAGGCAGCGGTCCTGGCTTCCCTCGGCTGCGGCAACCCCACGGCCTTGGCGCAGATCACGCCCGGTGAGACGGTGCTGGATTTGGGGTCGGGGGGAGGCATCGATGTGTTGCTCTCGGCCAAACGCGTGGGGCCCACGGGCAAGGTCTATGGGTTGGATATGACGGACGAAATGCTGGAACTGGCGAGAGCCAATCAAGCTCAGGCAGGAGTCACCAACGTCGAATTCCTCAAGGGCGACATCGACCAGATCCCGTTGCCGGACGACTCTGTCGATTTGATCATTTCAAATTGCGTGATCAATCTCTCCCCCGACAAAGATCGCGTGTTGGCGGAGGCGTTCCGCGTGTTGAAACCGGGAGGCCGGTTCGCCGTGTCCGACATTGTGATCCGCGGCGCGATGCCGGAGGCCGTGCGTCGCAGCGTCGAACTCTGGGCCGGGTGCGTGGCGGGCGCGCTCGAGGAGCAAGACTACCGGACCAAACTCGAGCGGACGGGGTTTGCACAGGTGTCCATCGAGGCGACCCGCGTCTATACCGCTGCGGATGCGCGTGAATTGTTCAATGGCACCGGCATCGATGTCGAGGCCCTGGCGCCGCTGGTCGACGGCAAATTCATCAGCGGCTTCGTGCGGGCCGTCAAACCGGATGCCAACCACGCGGCGTGTTGTCCGACCGCCAGTTGTCAATAAGGACAAAAGAAGGCCTATGGACAACATCCTCACGGCGCCGGCTTCCGCCGGCGAGAAACGACTGAACCTGTTCGAACGCTACCTCACGCTGTGGGTGGGCCTCTGCATGGGGTTGGGAGTGTTGCTCGGACAATGGGCTCCCGGGATGGTGGCCACCATGCGGGGCATGGAATTCGGGGAGGGAAGCCATATCAACGTGCCGATCGCGGTGCTGATCTGGCTCATGATCATCCCCATGATGATGAAGGTCGATTTCACCGCATTGCGCCAGGTCGGGCGCCGGCCGCGCGGTTTGCTGATCACGCTCTTCGTGAACTGGTTGGTCAAGCCGTTCTCCATGGCCTTGTTCGCCTGGTTGTGCTTTCGTTATGCCTTTTCGGCTTGGATCAGCCCGGCGGATGCCGATCAATACATCGCGGGCACGATCATTCTGGCCGCGGCGCCCTGCACGGCCATGGTTTTCGTGTGGAGCTACCTGACCGACGGGGACCCGGCCTATACCTTGGTGCAAGTCACGGTGAACGATCTCATCATGTTGGTCCTCTTTGCTCCGGTTATCGGATTGCTCGTGAGTGGAGCCTCGTCTCTGACCGTCCCCTATCATGTGCTGCTTTATTCGGTGATCGCCTTCATCGTGATTCCGCTCATCGCCGGCACGGTGCTTCGTGTCTGGTTGGTCGGCCGCTACGGGCCGCAATGGTTCGAGCAAAGCGTCCTCCCGCGGTTTGCGCCCGTGACCATTCTCGCGCTCTTGACGACCCTGGTGTTGATCTTTGCTTTTCAGGCGGACAATCTCACGACCAAGACCTGGCATGTCGCTCTCATCGCCGTGCCGATCCTGTTTCAGGTGTATCTCAACGCCTCCCTCACGTACGGCCTGATGTGGTGGTGGCGGGTGCCCTACTCGGTGGCGGCCCCGGGCGCCCTCATTGGCGCGAGCAACTTTTTTGAGCTGGCCGTAGCAACCGCCATCGCGCTCTTCGGGGCGGAGTCTGGGGCGGCGTTGGCGACGGTGGTGGGGGTGCTCGTGGAGGTCCCGGTGATGCTGTCCGTCTGCCGGTTCTGCACGACGACGCGCCATTGGTTTGTGAAGGCCGTGCCGGCATGAACGCGCGGGTTCTCTTTCTGTGTACCGGAAATTCGGCGCGGAGCCAAATGGCGGAAGGGCTGCTCCGGCATCTCGCCGGAGATCGGTTCGACGTCTTCAGTGCGGGGACGCAGCCAGGGGGGCTTCATCCGGGCGCCGTCGAGGCGATGCGGGAGGTCGGGATCGACATTGGCCACCATCGCTCGAAGCACATGGACGAGTTCCTCGATCGCTCGTTTGAGTATGTCATCACCGTCTGTGATCGCGCGAAGGACTCCTGCCCGCGATGGCCGCATGCCTCGACGGTGCTGCATTGGAGCTTTGAGGATCCGGCCGCGGCTCCGGGCACGGAGGACGAACGGCGGCGTGCGTTTCGGAAGGTACGGGACGAGATTCACGACCGCATCGTGGGGTTTGTCGGACGGCCACCGGCGGAATCCCCCGTGTCGTGACGAGGGGCCGGAAGGTCGGAACCGGCCAGCGACGGTTACGCGTCCACCAGGCCTTTTACCGCTTGCTGGATCACCGAATAGAGTTGCTCGACCGCGGCTTCCTTGGTCAGCAAAGTGGCGGCGCCGGCCGCGAGCAAGGCCTCATGGGTATCGCTCCCGACATTGACCGAGAGGCCGATGACGATCATTTCCGGATACCGTGTTTTGATCCGGGCGGTCGCTTCGATCCCGTTCATCTTCGGCATATTGACGTCCATGACCACGATGGCGGGGCGGAGCGTCTCGGCGCGGGCGACGGCCTCTTCCCCATTCCAAGCTTCGCCCACGACTTCGATGTCCGGATAGGTATCGAGCACGCTCCGGAGTCCTTGGCGGACCATGACGTGGTCGTCGACCAGCAGTACGCGCATCATGCGCCTCGTCGAGGCGCTCACGGGCGCGGGACGTGCGGCCTCCTCGAGCGAGTGCCCGGCCAATGCCCGAACGTCGAGCATCTCCGCCGCGGAGCGTGTCTTCTGCGCCGTGCCCTTGTCGCGTGAAAGATGCGTCTTGGTCAGCGGCAGGACAAGGGTCGCCCTCGTGCCTTTGCCGGGGGCCGACGTGACCTCGAACCGACCGCCCAACGCCTTCATGCGCTCACGAATGCTGAACAGGCCGAATTTGCCGGACAGTCCCGACAGCTTTTGGGGTGCCGACATCACCGTTTCGGGAACAAAGCCCGCGCCTTCATCGCGCACTTCAATGTGCAACTCGTCTCCGGAGGGCTCGAGCCGGACCGTTGCCTGGCCCGACTCGGCATGTTTGGCGGCGTTGAGCAGCAGCTCTCGGACCGATTGAAACAACAAGACCGCCTGGTTTTCCGGAAGCGTCAGGCCCTCGTGGTTGTGGAGTTGGACGGAGACGGTCAGTTCGTGCCGCTGCATTTGCTCGGCCAACCAGGTCAAGGCGATCGGCAAGCCGAAGTCATGCAATACCGGCGGGCTCAGATCGGCCACCAAGGTTCGAGTATAGGTCAATGCTTCATTGAGGACCTGCTCCGTCTGCCTGATCAGTTCCATGCAAGCGGATGGGACGTTTGGGAGGTGCCGCGTCTGTCCCAGCTTCAACCGGCCCAACACCAGCGTCTGAGCCAGGTAATCGTGCAATTCCGTCGCCAGCCGCTTGTGTTCTCGCTGTTCCGTGAGATTCAACTCGGTCGCCAGGGCGCGGAGTTGCTCTTGAGAGTCGACCAATTCCTGTGTCCGTTCGGCCACCTCGCGTTCCAGTTCTTCGGCAAACCGCTCCAAACGGGCCTGGGCCTCTTTGCGGTCTGTGATGTCGTAGTTCACCCCCACCATGCGGACGGACTGGCCATCCTGATCCGTGATAATCGCTCCACGGGCGGCGATCCAGCGCGGGGCGCGGCCGGGCAGGCCGATCCGGAACTCCTCCGAAAAGTGGCCCGTTAATTCGGATGCGGCCGCCGCCCGCTTCACACGTTTGGCGTCCTCCGGTTGCATCAATGCATAAAATTGTTCCAGCGTGCTCGGCGCCTGGTGGCTCGGCAGCCCGAATCGTTCATATTGCTTCACATCCCACCTCATGGTCCCGGACCGGAGGTCGATGTCCCAGGCGCCCATGTGGCCGGCCGCCATGGCCATACGCAATCGCTCCTCACTTTCGCGCAAGGCCTCCTCTGCCCGCCGGTGCATCGTCACGTCGATGGCGATGCCCCCGATCATGCTGGATCCATCGCGCGGTCCCGGGATGACGAATTTGTGGACCAACGAGTAATGTTGACCGTCGGCCTGATCGAGCCGTTCGATCGTCTCGAGGGGGGAGCCGGAGGCCAATACGCTGGCGTCGTTCTGCCGGAAGTGCGTGGCCGTCTCCCGGGGAAACAGCTCATCGTCTGTCTTGCCGAGGATTTGGGTGTACTCCAATCCAAAGGCCCGTCGCGCCGCCTCATTGGCAAACATGTAGTGTCCGCCGTGATCTTTGATCCAAGCCAATCCCGGCAGGTAACGCATGAAACGGACGAACCGCTCCTCGCTCTCGCGCAAGGCGTCTTCGGCCCGCTTGCGTTCGTCGATGTCCTGAAATATCAGGATCACACCGATGATCTGGCCGGTCTGATTGCGGAACGGAGCGGAACTGACGCGGACCCAACTCTCCGTGCCGTTGTCGGCCTGATAGAGGAAATCAAGGCCTCCGACCGTCTCGCCCCGAAGCCCCCTGGCCCCGGGCCACTGGGATGCATCGAGCGGCTGGCCGTCGTCTCCCCACGTCCGCCAGCGCCACACATCCACGCCGCTCTGGGAAGGAATCACGTCTTCTACGAACCGGCGAAACATCGGATTTGAGACCATCCAACGCCCGTCGAGATCGAGGAGGCCGATGCCGACGGGGACTTGTTCCAGAAAGGCGGCGAGCCTGGACTCGCTTTCATGCCAGGCTTCTTCGGCGCGCTTCCGTTCCGTGATATCGGCCAGCATCACCGTGAGCCCTTCGTCATGCGGATACACGCGATTTTCGAACCATCGATCGAGTGGTTCCGAGTACACCTCAAAATGTTTGGAGACGCGGTCGTTCATGGCTTGATGGAGCTGAGCGGAAGCCGTGGTCCCGGCCGTGTGAGGAAACAGTTCCCAAACATTCCGGCCGAGAAGCTCGTGGGCCGGGTAGCCGAGGAGGGCCTCCGCCTTTCCGTTGACTTCCGTGTAGGTCCAATTTTTGTCGAGGACGACGTAGGCATCGGTGA
The DNA here is from genome assembly GCA_964416255.1 of uncultured Nitrospira sp. GTDB lineage: Bacteria > Nitrospirota > Nitrospiria > Nitrospirales > Nitrospiraceae > Nitrospira_D. Next base: position 57,539 of record CAYQDJ010000010.1, read on the forward strand.
TCGACTCCACCAGACGCGTGAGTTTTTCATGGGTGCTGCGGACTTCTCGGTTGCTCTCGTGGAAACGGTCGCTGAGGAAGGCTAATCCCGACGCCCCCACCACGAACAGCCCGACAGCGAGGACGTCCGGTTGAGTTAACGGAAATGCTTGGACCGGCGGCATGAAAAAGTAGACGGTCAGCAGGGTCGAGAGCACAACCGCGAAGAGGCCGGGCCCCAGGCCATACCACCCGGCAGCCGTCACCGCGATCACGAAAGTCAGAAACGGGGCATGGAAGTCAAGGATCGGATGGAGCAGTGCGCGCGTCGCCAGTGCGGTTACAACGAAGACGGCCGCGAGAAGATAGCCTCCGGCCGGTGCGGTGGCCAGGGTTCTACCCCACCGGGCCATCCACGTCGGCAGACTGTGCTCGCGTCGGGAAACCGTTGCCATAGGGGAGCGATTCCGTGTCTTCCGCCGACCGACGGTAAGTGTGCGGGGGACGATGCGGGCGATTGAAGCTATCGTGGTGGGGGCGGTATGGGGACTGGGAAGAACCCTAGTGCCCTAGTGCCTATTCAAGGATCCGTAATGAGAGCCCTCTGGATTTCCCTGCCCCTTCACTCCATTGGGGACGGACCTGTGCCCATTCTTGGAGGCGCCATCCGGCACGGCCATAGACGCTGTCCGGCTGAACGCGACATCATGTATAAGGTATACAAGACCACGGCATGGCTCAGTGGCCATGGTCCCCTGTTCGCCTCGGATCTCAGGTCCGGCTTCAATGGAATATGAACTGCGCGGAGGATGGGCATGCCTGCGTTAAAAACACATGCATTGGAACACTATCTCACAAGCCGGTTCGGCCCCGAGGCCAGACTGCTGACGTGTACGGTGATCGGCAAGGCCAGCGCCAAGGGCACACACAAACAATACGGGTATGGGACGCCGGTCAAGGTAAGGTTTCGCATCGGCAACCGGGTCCAGGCCGCGGTGTTGCAAACCATGAAGCCCGGCCCGTTCGGTCATGAACACATGGCCGACCGGGCGCAGGCGATGCTGTGGGATTATGATTCCTACGGTCGCTTGCCGCGTCATGTCAATGCGCTCGATGTCGGCGCGTTCACGGACAAGCAGGAACTGGTGTCCCTCGCCCAAGCCCGTGAGTTTTTTGTCCTGAACGAATGGAGCGAAGGCAAGAGTTATCATCTCGATCTTGAACGGCTGGCCAAGGGAGGACGGCTTCGCACGCTCGACCGCAACCGCACCGAGGCGCTCGCGCGCTACCTTGCCGAGATTCACGCGCGCAAGCGACATGACGCCGATTTATACCGGCGCCGGCTCAGAGAGTTGATCGGCCACGGGGAATGCATCATGGGCTTGACCGACAGTTACCCCGAACGCTGCGGGTTCATCACACCGGATCTCCTCCGATCTGTTGAGGACACATGCAACCGTTGGCGCTGGCGTCTTCGCGGGGAAACGCGTCGGTTGTCCCAGGTTCATGGTGACTTTCATCCTTGGAACGTCCTGTTTCAATCGGGGGTGAATTTTACGGTCCTCGATCGGTCCCGCGGCGAATGGGGCGAGCCGGCCGACGATGTGACCTCGATGACGATCAACTATCTGTTCTATTCGCTCTGCCGATGGGGCAAATTACAAGGACCTTTTGAAGTGCTATTCCGGTTGTTTTGGGACGCGTATACAGAGGCCAGTGGCGACAAAGAGGTCGCCGCCATGGCCGCACCATTTTTTGCGTTCAGAGGGTTGGTGCTGGCAAGCCCCGTGTGGTATCCCAAGCTTTCGGTAGAGGTGCGGCGCAAGTTATTCGATTTCATTGAGCATGTGCTCGACACGCCGCGCTTCGATCCGGCCTTAGTGAACGAGTATTGCTCCGGGTAGCGGCAAGCGGATCATGACATGACGCGACCGTCAGCCTTCGCGATCTGGATCACCGGTCTTCCGGCCTCGGGGAAAAGCACGATTACGGCTGCTCTGAAGCCCCGGCTGAAGGACTTAGGCTGTTCGGTCGAAGTGCTGGAGTCTGATGAAGTCCGGCGTGTGCTCACGCCCACCGCAACCTATGCCGATCCCGAGCGCGATCTCTTTTACCGGGCCCTGGCCTTTACCGGGGCCAAACTGGTGGCGCACGGGGTGACGGTGATCTTCGACGCGACGGCCACGAAACGGGCCTATCGGGAGTTTGCCCGCACCCTGATCCCGATGTTTATGGAAGTGTGGGTGGACTGTTCGTTGGATCTCTGCATGCAACGCGACAGGAAGGGCACCTACCGGCGCGGTCAACGGGGGGAGTCGTCCACCGTACCGGGACTGCAGGCTCCCTACGAAGCGCCGGAGAATCCGGAGGTGACCATCGACACCGGGCACCTATCCGCCGATATGGCGGCAGAGAGGATTGTGAAGCTGGTCACGGAACGCTTTGTGTAAGGTGCCGGCATGCAGGTTTGTGAAATACCTCCTCCTGACGGCCTGGCGATCGACCGGCGGGTGCAATTCAGCCCTTGCGCGCTCTGGTTGTTAGCCATGCTTGCGGCTTGCGCCCCTCCGGTCTGGGAACATTCGACGAAGGGGCTGGCGACGTTCGAGCAGGACCGGGAAGAATGTGCGCAACAGGCGGCGGAAGCAGAGATGTCGATCGATCCGCATGGCGGCGGCTCGATTCCCTTGAACGAGCGAGTGCGGCTGTGCCTGCAGGCACGCGGATATACCGAGCGTCACCGCTGACGGTTCTCCTCTATCCTCTTCGCCCCAGATACCGCAGAAACCATTGACCAGCCTGATCCGCCACATGTTCCAGTGCGCCCGGTTCTTTGAAGAGGTGCGTGGCGCCGGGCACGATGCTCAACTGCTTCTCGCAGGTCAGCAGGGCATAGGCGGCTCGGTTCATCTCGATGACCGGTTCGTCATCGCCGCCGATGATGAGAAGGGTGGGGGCCGTGACTGAGGGAAGATAGGATGCCGCCAGGTCGGG
>CAYQDJ010000011.1:0-57924 GCA_964416255.1 uncultured Nitrospira sp.
GTTGGAAGGACTCGCCGGGGCGGCGGGCGACTCTCCTGCAGGCGGTTTTAATTTATCCGAATAATCCGTCACATACCACCCGCTTCCCTTGAACATGATGGCGGGCGAGGAAATAATGCGATTGACCGCTTGACCACAACGCTCGCATGTGGCGATTGGATCAGCTTTGATGCTTTGCTTTAATTCGAAGGTATACGCACACGCCTGGCACAGATATTCATAGATGGGCACGCTCGGACCTCCCTTTGCGCTCGATGGCTGTCATGATAACTCCATACGGCGCAGAGTCAAGCACACGTGTTTACAGAGTGAGCCGCTCGAACGCCCCCGCAATCCGATCGAGGCCCCGTTCAATCGCCGGCAAGCTGGTGGCGTAGGACAGCCGGATATGCTGCCGGCTTCCGAACGGCTCTCCCGGCACCACGGCCACCTGGGCGTGCGTCAACAGGTAGGTCGCCAGCGCTTGAGGAGAATCAACCGGGCCTTCCGGACCGCGCCGACCCAGTACCCCGCCGATGTTCGGAAACGCATAAAATGCACCGCCCGGCATGCGGCAAGTCACGCCTCTCATTTGATTGAGCCGTGCAACCATCACCTTGCGCCGTTGGTCGAACTCGACGACCATCCGGTCGGTAAATGGACCGCCAAGTTTTAAAGCCGCCACCGCTGCCTTCTGCGAGATCGAACAAGGGTTCGAGGTGCTTTGACTTTGGATATTGGCCATGGCCGTGATCAGCGCGAGCGGCCCCGCGGCGAAGCCAATACGCCAGCCGGTCATGGCATACGCTTTCGAGACCCCATTGATGATCACGGTGCGCGCCGCCACCTCCGGGCCCAAGGCGGCGATGCTGACATGGGCCGCTCCATCATAGAGGACCTTCTCATAAATTTCGTCCGAGATGATGAGGAGGTCATGCCGGACAGCAATGCTCGCAATGGCCTCGAGCGTTTTCCTATCGCAGGTGGCGCCCGTCGGATTCGAAGGGCTGTTCACAATAATGGCTCTGGTTCGGGGACTCACCAGGTGCTCGAGTTGGTCGGGATCGATCGCGTAGTCGTGCGATTCGCTGGTCGGGAGCAACACCGGAGTCGCATCATTCAGCAGTGCCTGATCGGCATACGACACCCAATAGGGCGTCGGAATGATGATCTCATCACCGGCCTCGAGGAGCGCTTCGGCAACATTATAAAGCGAATGTTTGGCCCCGCAGGAAATCAGGGTTTGCGCCTTCTCATAGTGGAGCCCTTGTTCGCTTTGCAGTTTGTCAATCACCGCTTGGCGTAAATCATCGATGCCGGAGGAAGGGGTGTATTTCGTGAATCCGGCCCGGATGGCGGCTTCCGCAGCGGCCTTGACGGGTTCCGGTGTATCAAAGTCCGGTTCCCCGGAAGAAAAGTCGATCACATCCACCCCCTGGGCGGCCATGGCCTTGGCCGTGGCGGTCATGGCCAACGTGGGTGACGGGGAAATCCGACTGACACGCGCGGCCAGTTTCATGGTTTGAGACTCCGGATGCGCGCATGAAGGCGTCGCGCCACTTCAGGGTGAAGAAACTCCGTTAGGGTTCCGCCGTGCGCGGCCACTTCTTTAATGATGGTGGAGGAGAGATACGAGTATTCTTCGCTCGGCATGAGGAACACCGTTTCCACATGCTTGGCGAGTTTGCGGTTGACCAAGGCCATTTGAAACTCGTGCTCGAAATCTGAGATCGCGCGTAGGCCGCGGATGATGGCATGGGCTCCGGAACGCTCCACATACTCGACCAAGAGGCCATCAAAGGCGGTGACCTCCACTTGCCCCATGTCCTGCATGACCAGCTTCACCATATCAAGGCGCTCACTCAAATTGAAGAGTGGATGCTTCGAGGGATTCGGGGCCACGGCGACCACCACTTTGTCAAAGACGCGCAAGCTGCGGGTAATGATGTCGGTATGTCCGTGGGTGATGGGATCGAACGTACCGGGATAAATGCCGATCTTCATGCTGCTCCCTCATTCCGAGCGTCGAACACCGAAAGGGCCGTGTCCCCATAGGCATAGGTGCGCCGGAGGACACAGACGCCAACCTGAGGAGGCAACACACCTTTGGCCGCATGTTCGATGATCAGCCACGCCTCCGTCGCGAAGAGCGCCGGAGGCGGCACACGCGCGAGTAACGCCACCAACTCCTGTGTGTCCGTATACGGTGGATCGGCGAACACAATGTCATAGAGGCCCTGACGCTGCTCAGCTGTGCCGCGTAGAAACTGGGCCACGCTTTCGGCGTGCACGGTGACAGACCCGGTCATGTCGCAGGCCGCCAGGTTACGGTGTAACAGCGCGAGGGCCGTTTCATTGGATTCCACACACGTCACCTGTTGCGCACCGCGACTCCGTGCCTCGATGGCGACGGCACCGGTTCCCGCATATAAATCAAGAAAGCGACTGTGCGGGAGCCTTGGAGCCAGAATCGATCCCAACGCTTCCCGCACGCGATCTGACGTCGGTCGCAGTGCGCTTCCGTGTGGCCCGTGGAGGAGCCGGCCTCGATGAGTGCCCGCAATGACGCGCATAGGTGAACGTCGTACCGTTTCAGCTCGGCAAGGGCACGGGACTGTAACATAGCGATTTTGAAGGGGTCAAGATTCATACGCGGCAGGAGGCCCGGCAGGGGAGCCGGACGGGAGTCATTCTACGTGAGTTGAGCGGCTTCTTTGACGGTCTTTAGGCGAGAGGACTATAATGCGGGCCCAGGTGGAGGAATCGAGAGCACCCGATCCGAAGTCCTAGCGTCCGCCGGAATCTTGCGGATCGGGGCCGTAAGCGTCTGAGAATCGTTAGCGCGTGGCAACCGGCTGCGGGTCGCGTGCCGCCAAGCTCTTTCTCCGGTTACTGGAGATCGTTCGATCAATGATCGCTCCGCAGTTGATGCATTTCCAGGCGTAGAAAATGAGAAAGAAATCGGAGAACCGTTCCAACATCATCAGGCCTTTGCATTTCGGACATTCCATCGATCCCTCCCAGGTGGCGACGTGTACAGCTGGTGGCGAAACCAAGCAAGAGCTGCACCAAATTGTCATCGCAAGGCATTTCAATAGGTTAGCCTCTACGTAGTTGCCTGAGGGGAAAAAACAGGGCGTCCAGACCAGTACAAAAACGTTCGCAGTGTCATATTTTGTGCAAGAATTCGGCAAGATTATGGCGGCGAGAGAACGGCACCAGGGAATTCCGGATTGGCCTGCCTCCGAACGGCCGAGGGAACGGCTCCTGATCAATGGCCCTCAGGCGCTCTCCGATGGCCAGTTGCTCGCCATTCTCCTCCGAACCGGTCGACGCGATGCCTCCGCGGTTCAGGTCGCCATGGACGTGTTGCACCAAGTGGGTGGGACGTCGGGATTGGCTCGATGCGGCATTGAAGAATTGTGCGCCATCGCCGGGGTGGGACCGGCCAAAGCGGCTCAGCTCATGGCGGCGGTCGAACTGGGACGACGAACGATGGCTGAGCCCCTCTCGACTGGAATGCGGGTGACGTCGAGCGGCGACCTGTTCAAGCATTTTCATCCAACGCTCCGGGATCTGAAACGCGAGATTTTCAAAGTCGTCCTATTGGATGCCAAAAACGCCATGCTCAAAGAAGTCACGGTGAGCGAAGGCAGTTTGACCTTGAGTATCGTCCATCCGCGAGAGGTGTTTTCGCTGGCGGTCCGCGAAGCGGCCGCCGGCGTCATTTTTCTGCACAACCATCCAAGCGGGGATCCCACGCCGAGCCCGGAGGACCGGCAGTTGACCGACCGTTTGGTCGCGGCGGGGCACTTGCTCGGCATCCGGGTTCTCGACCACGTGATCATCGGCGACGGGCGCTATGTCAGCTTCGCCGATGAGGGATGGCTCAAGGCGTAGTCGACCACGGTCCCAGCCACTGAAGAGGAGGATGCTCGTGTAAGTCACCACACTCTACGAGGAGGACACGCCATGGAAAACGGCCGTGTGGAGTCCATGAGAAATGTCGCGATTGTGTCGAACGTTGGCGCAGGCAAGACCTCCCTCAGCGAGGCCATGCTCTATCTCAGCGGAGTCATCCCTGCCCTTGGCTCCGTGGCCCAAGGCACCACCGTGTCAGACTTTGAACCGGAAGAGCGCCATCATCACAGTTCCATCAGCAGCAGCCTGCTGCATTTCACCTGGAATCATACCTCCATCCACCTCATCGATCCCCCCGGGGCGCTGAGCCTGTTAGGCGAACCGCTGGCGGCGTTGCGCGCCGTGGATGCCGTCATCATCCTCCTGACGCCAGACACCGGCGTGCGCACGGAGTTGGCCCGAGTCTGGGCCTCTGCCAAAGAACTGAACCTGCCGTGTCTCGTCTTCGTCAACGGCCTGGACCGCGACGGGGCCTCGTTCTCTCACGCCCTTGAACTCTGTCGGCAACAGTTTGAATGTCAACCGGTGCCGCTCAGCCTCCCGGTGGATCCTGGCGCACATATGGAAGCCGTCCTGGACGTGCTTCGGAACGCCTTGGTTCGATCGGGGCCTACGACCACGAAAGTCGATCTGGCATCGGTGCCGGCTGACTGCGAGGCGGTCCTGGCCGAGGCGCGCAAGCAACTTGTGGAAGCGGTGGCGGAACGCGACGAGCAACTCCTGGAACAATACGTCGCGGAAGGGGAACTCACCCAAAACGATGTGATCCGCGGTCTTCGTGCCGGCGTCCTGGCTCAGGAACTTCTTCCCGTCTATGCCGGATCCGCCGCGCGTAACGTGGGCGTCTGGTCGCTTCTTGAAGGCGCCGCCGCCTTGCTGCCGTCGCCGACTGAACGCGGGGCCGCCCACCCGCTCCACGGCACACATGCCGAGACGGGCGAGGCGTGCCAGCGACAGGGGACTGTGTGCGAATCGTTCTCGGCCTACGTTTTCAAGACGCTCATTGATCCATTTGTCGGCCGGCTCTCCTATTGTCGAGTCTTGACGGGCACGCTGCAGGCCGATTCGACAGTCCTCAATGCCACCCGGCACGTGCGTGAGAAGGTGGGCCATTGCTACACCGTTTTGGGGAAGAAACACACCGCGATCTCTGCGGCACAGGCCGGCGAGATCGTGGCGATCGCCAAACTCAAAGACACCCAGGCCGGCGACACCCTCTGTCTGGAATCCGATCCGATCGTGTATCCGCAGCTCCAGTTGCCGAGACCGGTCTTATCGTTCGCCATTGAAGCCAAATCAAAGGCCGACATCGATAAGGTCAGTCTGGGATTGCATAAGCTAATCGAGGAGGATCCCACCCTGGAGTTTGCCCGTCATGCGGACACGAAAGAAATGGTCCTGAGCGGACTCGGGCAGTTTCATATCGATTTGGCACTGGAGAAGTTGCGCCGCAAGTTCGGGGCGGAAGTCACGCTCCACACCCCCAAGATTCCGTACCGTGAGACCATTAAGGTCGTGGCCCAGGCGCAGGGCAAATACAAAAAGCAAACCGGCGGCCACGGCCAGTATGGGGATTGTTGGCTTGAAGTCGCCCCGCTTCCACGAGGTAAGGGCTTTGTCTTTGAAAGTCGGGTGGTCGGAGGTGCGATCCCCAGGAATTTTATTCCTGCGGTGGAGAAGGGCGTCGCGGAAGCGATGCGCGAGGGAGTGCTCGGAGGATTTCCCGTGGTGGACATGCGGGTGACCGTGTACGACGGGTCGTATCATGTGGTCGATTCGTCGGAAATGTCGTTCAAGATCGCTGGGTCGATGGCCCTGAAGAAAGCGATGGAGACCGCGCATCCGGTGCTGCTGGAACCGATGATGCAGGTGGACATTGACGTGCCGACGGAGACGGTAGGCGCGGTCATGGGTGACTTGAATGGCAGGCGAGGGCGGATTCTCTCGGTGACCGCCAACGAGCACACAGAACACATTATCGCGCTAGTCCCCCTCGCAGAACTGCTGAAGTATGCGCCGGTGTTGAATGCCATGACGGGGGGGCGGGGCAGTTATGTGATGGATTTCGCGCGCTATGAAGAAGTCCCGCGGGAGATGGCGGTCAAGATCGCCGAACAGCACAAAGCGGAACGCCACGCCGTGGGCGTCTCGTGACTCAGTCGGTCGCCTTCAGCACGACATAGAAGGCGCGATTTTCCCGCAGCACACGTAGCAAGACGGTGTCGCCGCGCCGGATGCGCGCGAGGGCCGACGTAAAATCGCCGACCGTCGTCACTTCCGCGCGGTTGACTTCCTTGATGAGATCGCCTTCTCGCAAGCCTTCGGCCTGAGCGAGGCTGCTGGGCTCCACTTTGGTGATCAGGACTCCTTTCGATTCGCGCAGCTTGAACTTATCGGCGAGGCCGGCGGTAAGGTCTTGCACATCCAGTCCCAGCTTGACCTCCGTCTTGGTTTGAGGGAGCGACGCTACCACCGGGGCGTCACGGCGCTCGCTGAGCGGGACCTCCAAGACCAGATAGTGCAAATCACGCACGACCTCGATTCTTGAGATCGCACCAGGCGGGAGAATGCCGATCAAGCGGGACAATTTGTTGGGGGAGTCCACCACGGCCCCGTCGATTTTCACGATGATGTCGCCCGGTTTGATGCCGGCCGCGGCCGCCGGATCCTTTTCGAACACTTCATTGACCAGGACTCCTTCCCCTTCGGAAACGCCAAACTTTTTGGCTAATTCCGGCGTCAATGGTTGAATGCCCACGCCCAGCCACCCTCGAACCACTTTGCCGTTGGCAATCAACTGATCAATCACCAACCTGGCCATGTTGGACGGAATGGCAAACCCGATCCCTTGGGCAAAATTGATGATCGCCGTGTTGATGCCGATCACTTCTCCGCGGAGATTAAATAGCGGTCCTCCGGAGTTTCCCGGATTAATCGAGGCATCCGTCTGAATGAAATTTTCGTAGCGCGACAGATTGACGTTTTCACGACCGATGCCGCTGACCACTCCCAGTGTGACGGTGCGATCCAGTCCGAAGGGATTGCCGACAGCCAGGACCCACTGGCCGACTTTCACGGTGCTGGAATCGCCGAACCGCGCGCTGGGCAAGGGCCGGCCGGCGGTGACTTTCAATAAGGCCAAATCGGTATCGGGATCCCTGCCAATCACCTGGGCGATCAACTTGGTTTTGTCGGAGAGACGCACCTCCACCTCCGCAGCATCGCCGATCACGTGATTGTTCGTGACGATGTATCCGTCGCCGTCAACGATGAGTCCCGATCCTGATCCAGGCGTGTTGGGAGGCGTGCGTTCGCCGGCTGGTTCCCGCAGACGGCCCATACCCTGCAGGGGAAACAGATTCACCACGGAGGGTTTGGCCTGTTCCGCAAGTTCGGTGATGACCGCTTGAATCTCTTCCAGCATTCGTATTCCGGGCGAGTCGGTGAGGGCGATGCCGCTTCTCGGCTCCGCCGCGCTCAACCCTGGAATCCAAACGGAACACGCGACGCCCAGGACAGCCGCCAACATGCCGAACGGTTGTGAAGGAAGCATGGTCGAGTCCTTGTCGGTGAGTCCTATTCTATCGAATGCCGACCGGCGTGCCTACTCGCAGAAAACGCGAACGGGCACTTAGCGGGGAGGCGAAGCAGATGCTGGCCGGGCCCCGGTCAGCCAGACGATCACACGGTCCAACTCCGCCTGCTGACCGATGACGACAACAACGTCATCAGGGAAAAAGACCACGTCATCGGTGGGTGGCAGGAGAACCGGGCCGCGCAGAATGACGGCAAGGTGAAGCGAGGGGCACGCTGGGAACGCGCACACCGGCTGGCCGACGGCCGGTGCCTCTCGGCTGATGACCACCGGCTCGATGGCAGCCGAACGGAGACTAAGATTTCGCTGAAGACGCAATAGGTTTTGATGGGCCACTTCAAGTTTTAGATCTCGAATTTTGATATCCAGACGCACCAACTGTTGCTTGAGGTCGCGCACCCGAGCCGTGGCCCCCGTTACCGCGGCATCGAGCCCACCCAGGTCGTGGTCGCTACGTCCTTGACCAATAAAGCGGCGGGAAACCTGGTCCACCAGTTGAATCCCCAGGTCACCGGTGAGCTGGTCCATGCGGGCCAGCAAGGTCGAGGCCTGCCAGTGAAGGCGGATGATCTGCGCCTTTCGGTTGACGCGCTCAGAAATTGCCAGGAGCGCTTCATAGAGTGCGCTTCCGGTAATCGAGAGTTCTTTATGGATGCGACCGATGAGTTCAAGACTCATAGTCTGATAAGAGATATTATGTTAACTCGTAGCCGTCTGGATCACGCACGCCGCGACCCCCGCGAAGTGGCTCCCCTTCCTGTCATGGAATCAACGGCGCTCACTGTACCACATTGCTGAATCCTTCGCAGCCATGGACCACGGTGGTTGACAGCGCCCAGCCGGCGCATGCAACGTATCGAACCATGGACATCTTGGAGACATGTCATGCCTAACCATCCTTCAGCCGGCCAACCCGCTCCGGCGGTACAGTTAGTCGATCTGGCTCGCTTGCGCGAGGCCTACTATGCACTCATCCCGGACCCCGGTGTGACCTCCCAACGCGTGGCCTTTGGCACATCGGGACATCGTGGCTCATCCTTAAAGCAGAGCTTCAATGAACTCCATATTGTTGCGATCACCCAGGCGATTTGCGAATACCGCAAGCATCGGCACACCGATGGTCCGCTCTACCTGGGAATGGACACGCATGCCCTCTCACAACCGGCCTGGGTCACGGCCTTGGAGGTCCTGGCGGCCCACGGCGTGGACGTCATGATTGATGCCCGCGATGGGTACACTCCGACGCCGGTCATCTCCCACGCGATTCTCACGCACAATCAGAGCCGCACTGCCGGTCTCGCCGATGGGATCGTGATCACTCCATCGCACAACCCGCCTGAGGACGGCGGAATCAAATACAACCCTCCCCACGGGGGTCCGGCGGATAGCCAGGTCACCGCATGGATTGAAACACGAGCCAATGCGCTCTTGGCAGCCGACCGCGCCGCCGTACGACGGGTTCCCTCTGAACGGGCCCGCCGGGCCTCGACTACCCATCAGCATGACTACCTTGGATCCTACGTCGCTGATTTGGATGCCGTCTTGGACATGGCCCTCATCAAGTCTGCCAATCTCAAGCTGGGCGTCGATCCGCTAGGCGGATCGGGAGTGGCCTATTGGGCCCCGATTGCGGAGCGCTATGGGTTGAATCTTGAGATTGTGAATCCCATGCTGGACCAGACCTTTGGCTTCATGCCCCTGGATTGGGACGGAAAGATCCGCATGGACTGTTCGTCCCCCTATGCCATGGCCAACTTGATAGCCCTTAAGGACCGCTTCGATGTGGCGTTCGGCAACGACGCGGACAATGACCGGCATGGGATCGTCACCCGCTCAGCCGGATTGATGAATCCGAACCACTTTCTCGCCGTCTCCATCGCCTATCTCTTCGCCCATCGCCACGGGTGGGGTCCGGCATGCGGGGTCGGCAAGACGCTCGTCAGCAGCAGCTTGATCGATCGTGTCGCCGCCAAACTCCGGCGCCAGCTTGTGGAGGTGCCTGTCGGATTCAAGTGGTTCGTCTCGGGGTTACTCGATCGATCGCTGGGCTTCGGCGGCGAAGAAAGCGCGGGCGCGTCCTTTCTCCGCCGCAACGGAACCGTGTGGACCACCGACAAGGACGGCATCATTATGAACCTGCTGGCTGCCGAGATGACGGCCCAGAGTGGCCGGGACCCTTCCGAACTCTATCGTGATCTGACCAAGGAACTGGGCGAGCCGATGTATGAACGGACCGATGCTAGAGCCACGCCGGAACAGAAGGCCGTGCTGTCGAAACTCTCGCCGGAACAGGTCACGGCGACCGAGTTGGCGGGTGACCCCATCGTCGCGATGCTGACGACGGCTCCCGGCAACGGGGCGCCGCTTGGCGGATTGAAAGTCGTGACCGCGCATGGGTGGTTTGCCGCCCGTCCCTCAGGCACGGAAGATGTCTACAAGCTGTATGCCGAAAGCTTCCGAGGCAAGACACACCTCGCGCGGATACAAGAGGACGCACACACGCTCATCGCCAACGTGCTCAACACCTCCGCATGACGGAGTGGAGCCTGGATCTTCTCCAGTGGCCGGCCATGGCCGTCACTGTCATCTCCACCTGGCTGGTCGCTTCCCAATCCACACGGAAGCGGGAGGCCGGCTTCTGGATGTTCCTGCTGAGCAACGCCCTCTGGCTCGTGTGGGGCTGGCACGATCACGCCTATGCGCTCGTCGTGCTCCAACTGGCCTTAGCGGCATTAAATGTGCGCGGAGCCTATAAAAACGATCCCACGGTGACGAAGACACATTCGTCCTGAGAATTATGGAGACGCGGTCTGTTGCCCCGCATGGTACGAACTCCGCACGAGCGGGCCGGATTCGACATGCCTGAACCCCATCGCAAGACCTTCCTCCTTCAGCCTAGCGTATTCGCTCGGGGCATAGAAGCGGGCCACGGGAAGATGCGCCCTGGTCGGTTGAAGGTACTGTCCGATGGTGAGAATATCGCATTCCACGGCCCGCACGTCACGCATCACGTCCCGTGCTTCCTCCAGCGTTTCTCCCATGCCGAGGATCAGGCCTGACTTGGTCGTCATCCCCTGCTGCTTCGCGCCCCTCAGCACGTCCAGCGAGCGCCGGTATTTGCCTTGGGGGCGAATGGCGGGAAACAGGCGGGCGACGGTTTCGATATTGTGATTGAGGATGTCCGGCTGCTCGCCGCACACCGTCGCCAACGCGTCCTCGTTACCCTCAAAATCTGGAATCAATACTTCGATGGTAGACCAGGGGGACAATCGGCGCGCGGCCCTGATCGTCTCCGCGAAGATGCTCGCCCCTCCGTCCTTCAAATCATCCCGGTTCACCGACGTGATCACGGCATGACGAAGGCCCAGCGTCTGGATGGCTTCCGCCACCCGTCTTGGTTCCTCGTCATCCACCGCGAGCGGCCGTCCGGTCGCAACCGAACAGTAATGACAGCGCCGGGTGCACGTCTCTCCCAGGATCAAAAATGTGGCGGTGCGGGCGTTCCAGCACTCCCACCGATTCGGGCACCGGGCTTCTTCGCAGATCGTGTGGAGCCGGAGCCGCTCCAGGGTTTGCTTGATGTCGAAATAGTCGGGGCCCGTTTTTGCCTCGACCTTGAACCAGGATGGCAGTCGCCGTGAGGAGGCCTCCACGGAGGTGCTGCGCGGGACGCGTACCTGTTCAATCGGGATGAGGGTCATGAGGGCTCGGCCTGCTTAACGGGAGACACCCAGCGGACCAGTCTGGTGATGAAGCCCGAAGGTTCGGCCTCCGGCTGTGGCGGGTCTTGATACTCCACCCATCGTTCCTGTGAGCCGAGATAGCGGCCCCGGCAGAAACTCATTTGCGTCCTCAACTGCCGATAGCCCTGCGCGTGCAACATCTGAATCAGGACGAGCAGCGCGTCCTCTTGGGTGGCGTGCGGGTCCGTGGTGATGCGGACCGTTTCGTACCGGAGCAGCGCCCGATAGTGTGCCCCAGCCCGCTCAAATTCGACCGGCCGGCTGAACCCCCGTTCACGATCATCGAGCCCGGCCAGTTGATGTTTGTCCAGTGCCTCAGCCTCCATACCGGCTCACCGTCAGCCTCCGACTAGGCCACTATTCCAGCGCCCGATACACCGCGACCAGATCGCTCAACGCCACGGTCTTCGTCCGGAGGACGGTTTCTTCTCCGTGAATCCTCTCCCGGGTCTGTGGATCGATCGTCCCGTCTCGAAGACAGGACGCCCCGAGCGCGAGGATGCGATCGCAATCTTGCGCCAGTTTTTGCTGCACGACCGGATTGACGGCCAACATGGCCATCAATTGCTTGCGGGTCTCCGTCAAGTGCGCCTGCAACTCGGCATCAGGATAAGTCTTTCTGGCCGCCTCATCGAAACAACGGTTCAGATACTGGGACAGAAACACATAGATCCGAACGAGCGCGGCTGCGATCTCGGTTTGTTCCTGTGCGGATACCGGCATGCCGTCCCTCCTGGTCCTGTGCGGCGCCGCGTCCGCCGACTGAGGCAAGAGCGGCCGCACTCTAAAGTAAGACGTGAACGTGATCGCCCTCCACTTTGACCGGATAGACGGCCACCTTTGCCGAAGGGTTTTTCAGACATTCGCCGGTCGAGAGGTTGAATTGCCACCCGTGCCACGGACACGTCACAACGCTGCCCTCGACCTCGCCCTCTCCCAAGGGACCGCCGCGATGGATACACGTATTGTCGATCGCATGGAAGGTACCGTCCACGTTGAAGACGGCCAAGCTCTTTCCGTTGATCTCTGCCACAATGCCATGCCCCGCTTTCACCTCAGCCGTGGCTGCCACCCGTACGAACTCCCCCATCCTCCCTCCGTTGCCCAGACCTGATCAATTGGACGTGAACGGCTGCTTGAGTTTCTTAAGCAGACTCTCGATCGGGGCGGCGCCCGAGCCCGACGTGCCCACGATGTTCATCACCCGTTGAGTGATGTC
The DNA here is from genome assembly GCA_964416255.1 of uncultured Nitrospira sp. GTDB lineage: Bacteria > Nitrospirota > Nitrospiria > Nitrospirales > Nitrospiraceae > Nitrospira_D. Next base: position 12,458 of record CAYQDJ010000011.1, read on the forward strand.
TCGGAACGCAGCCGCCTGTGGAGATTCCGGATGGGCCGTCACGATGGGATGACCGCTATCGCCGCCGTCCCGTATGGCCGGGTCGATGGGAATGCGCCCGAGAAACGGCACGCCGAGTTTCTCGGCGGCGCGCTCTCCACCGCCGGTGGAAAAGATGTCCGTTCGCTCACCGCAATGCCCGCAGACAAAAAAGCTCATGTTCTCGATAATGCCGAGCAGCGGCACATTGACTTTCTGGAACATTGCCATACCTTTGCGCACATCGTGGAGAGCCACCTCCTGTGGCGTCGTGACCGTGATCGCACCGGTCAACGGCACCATTTGGGAGAGTGAGAGCTGCACATCGCCGGTGCCGGGCGGCAGGTCCAGCAGAAGATAATCCAATTCACCCCAGAGGACGTCGCGAAAGAACGCCTGTAAATATTGATGCACCATCGGTCCCCGCCAGACCAGCGGAGCCTCATCCGGAACAAGAAACGCCATTGAAATGACCTTCACCCCATAATTCTCGACCGGAAGAATTTTTCCGTCTTTCTGCTCGGGGCCGACGGAACTCCCCATCATCATAGGAATATTCGGGCCGTAGAGATCCGCATCCAGCAAGCCGACTTTCGCCCCCGTCAGGGCCATCGCGCAGGCGACATTAGCGGCAACCGTCGACTTGCCGACTCCCCCCTTGCCGCTGCTGATCGCAATGACGCGTTTGACACCGGGAATCAACGTGTCTTGGCCCGGAGGCTGTTGTGCCCCAGGACCTTGGTTGTCAGCCATTCTGCTCCTCCGCGTCTGTCATTCGACCACGCCATGGGCACCGACACCCGGACGGCATGGGCAGCCGATCTTGTTCAAGCAGGGTGTTGCTTCATCATAAGGCATGCGGCGTATGAAATGAAATGGGCCAGTCGAGCAAGGGGGGGTCGCTCGACTGAATCACCCCACGGTGACGGCTAGAAGACCGTAGGATCGAGGCGGCGGAGATTGCTCGCCAAGCCCATGACCGAAAGGGTGTAGATGATCCATTTGGACGGATCGAAATTATACCACTGCGGGCCGTTCCGGTAATCGCGAGCGTAGGTGTGGTGGTAGTTATGATAGCCTTCCCCAAAACTGACGAAGGAAATCAGCCAGCTGTCGCGGCTGCTGTCCCGTGTGCCGTGCGGCTGGCTCCCGACCATGTGGCAGAGTGAATTGATCGTAAAAGTGGAATTGAGCACCATAAACATGCGGAGGAGCCCGCCCATCAAGAGCGCGCTCACACCGCCCATCCAGCCACCATGCCAGACGACGCCGAGCGCGAATGGAATCGCCAAACCGGAGAGGACGATGACCCAATAATAGCGATGTTGCCAGAGAATGACGGGATCTCGGCGAAGACGAACTTCATATTTCTCGGTACGATGCGGGGTATTATAAAAGAGCCATCCGCAGTGGCTGTGCCAAAACCCTTTCGTGACGTTATAGGGATCTTCGTCCATGTCCGTCCGGGCATGATGACGAATGTGATCGGCACACCAGATGAGCGCAGAGTTTTGGAGCGCCCATCCGCCGGCGACCAACAGACAGCGTTTGACCCAGTCGGGACAGTCGAAGCTTTGATGGGCGACTAGACGATGATATCCAACTGTGATTCCCATCCCCGTCACCATGTACATCACCAGGAACAGCATCCAGTCGAACAGCGTGAAACCGACATAGTACCCGTATAATGGAACACCGAAGAGGGTGGCGACAGCAACGGCGCAAAAGAGCCCGAGCGTCCACCAGGAAAATACCGACTGAGGGGCCGCGGTCATTCGTCCTCCTGGTTGCTGTGATCTGCTGGTCCACCTGAGTGCTCCGGGTGAACGGAAAATGGCTGAGTTGGCGCATGTTATCGGAACAATGGGGGAATTTCAATAAAATGTTCGTGACGCGACTGTACAACCGTCTTCATAGCGACCTACGCCGGTGAGACGTATACTGTCTGAGAGGCCTCGATGACGTCACCCCACATCTCACTGGAACCGGAGATTCTCCGCATCGGCCAGCACGTGGCCCAGCTCTCGGCCGGGCTCTCGCCGACCCTCTTTCAAGGCCGCTGGTGGTCGCAATCCGCTATTCATCTGGCGATGAAAGACAGCGCCTTCAAAACCCAGCTGTTCCGTTTCATCGATGTGCTGCCCGCCGTCACCGACGATGAACGTGTGGTTTCGTTGGCAGCCGAGTACTTCGGAGATCGCCAGCACGAGCTGTTAGGTTTGGAATGGGGACTCAAGGCGGCGGTGGCCACCAGCCTCGGCGCCCGGTTGACCGGCAAGTCCATCCGCAAACAGGTCGAACAGATGGCACGCACCTTCATTGCTGGGGCAACGGTTGAAGAGGCGGAACCGGTGTTGGCCGGTCTGTGGAAGGACGGACGAGCCTGGTCCGTCGATCTTCTGGGCGAGGCGACGATCAGTGATGCGGAGGCCGACCGGTACCGCGATCAGTGTCTGCATACCTTGGCCTTCCTTAATCAAGCGGCAGCGAAGTGGCCCGGGATCCCCCTGCTGGAGCACGACCAGGCCGGTGTATTGCCGCGGGTCCAGCTGTCTCTCAAGATCTCCGCACTCACGCCGCATCTGGATCCTGTTGATCCGGATGGCACCTATCGAACCGTGGCCGCGCGCCTCCGTCCTCTCGTCGACCTCGCGGCCTCCCTGCCCGCCGGATTGATCTTCGACATGGAACAAGCGGACACGAAAGATCTGCTGCTCGACATCTTCATGCGACTCTTTGCCGAAGGACCGTACCGAACGTACCCCTATGCCGGGCTGGCCGTCCAGGCCTACCACCGGAACACTCGAGAGGACATTCAGCGGCTGTTGAAGTGGGCGGGGGTGCGCGGCACACCCATTACCATTCGCTTGGTCAAGGGAGCCTATTGGGATTCGGATACAGTGCGCTACCGGCAAGCCGGGTGGCCGCTGCCGCTTTTTGAGGAGAAAGCCGAAACGGACGCACAGTATGAACAATTGATACCGGTGCTGCTGGACCATTCAGGACTGATTCGCCCCGCCTTTGGGACGCACAATCTCCGCACCTTAGCTGCTATTGAAGCTGTCGCTGAAGCCGTCGGCCACGCGCCGGACGCTCGAGAATATCAACTGATTTTCGGTATGGCCGAGCCCTTTCAACAGGCGATGGTACAGTTGGGGCGTCGCGTCCGGTTGTACACGCCGGTGGGGCAACTGTTGCCCGGCATGGCCTATCTCGTCCGACGTCTGCTCGAAAACACGTCTAACGAATCGTTCTTGCGTAAAGAATATGTGGAGTCGCAGCCCTTGCCTCGACTTCTTGCTCCCCCCGCCCCCGCGGCCTCAGAGCACCGGCACGATACCGAGGGGCGCTCCCAGACATTCCAGAATGAACCGTGCAGCGATTTTGCACAGGCAGAAATGCGCACGGCGATGGAACAGGGCCTTCTTTCAGTCCACTCGCAACTGTCCAGACGCTGGCCGCCACGTGCCGAGGAACTCGCGCTGACCGGGCAGTGGTTGGAGACTCGCAACCCCGCGAGACCGGCTGAGGTGGTCGCCGAGGTACGCGCCGCGTCGCCACGCGATGTCGAGGCCGCCATTGAGCGAGCACGCGCTCATTATGACGACTGGCGCGCCCGTCCCGCTCGCCAACGTGCGGCCATCCTCCGTCACGCGGCCATGGAGCTCTGCCATCGGCGGCATGAAATCGCCGCTTGGGAAATTGTGGAGGTCGGCAAACCCTGGCGCGAAGCGGATGCCGATGTCGCGGAAGCCATCGACTTTCTCCGGTATTACGCCGACGAGATGGACCGATTGGCGGAACCGGTTCGATTAGGAACGAGACCGGGTGAACTGAATCTCCGCGTATACGGGCCACGGGGCGTGACGGTCGTGATTGCACCGTGGAACTTTCCCTTCGCCATTCCCGCCGGGATGGTGGCGGCGGCGCTGGTGACCGGCAATGTGGTGGTGTTTAAACCCTCCGAACGGTCTCCTCTGCTGGGGCGGCTTGTCACCGATCTCCTCCACGGTGCCGGCGTCCCGCCGGGAGTCCTGACCTGCCTACCGGGAGGACCAGAGGTGGGCCGGGCGTTGGCGGCGCATCCGCAGGTGGCGACGATTGCGTTCACCGGATCGAAATCGGTGGGACTTCGGCTCATGGAAGACGCCGGCCGCGTGTCCCACGGACAGCCCGGTGTTAAGCGGGTGTTTGCGGAGATGGGTGGAAAAAACGCCATTATTATCGATGAGACCGCCGACCTTGATGAAGCGATCGTCGGCGTCGTGTCGTCGTTTACCGGGTATGCCGGGCAAAAATGCTCCGCCTGTTCCCGTGTGATTGTGCATCGGGCTGTCTATGAACCATTTCTCACGCGATTGCGGGAGGCCGTTCTGAGCCTCACCATCGGAGACCCATGGGACCCAGGCACCCAGGTCGGACCGGTTATCGATGAGCGGGCCCAGGCGAGTATTCGTGAGTACATGGCCGTCGGGGAACGGGAGGGTCGCGTGCTGGTGCGGCGGACGGTCGAGGGATCCGGGTATTTTGTCGGACCGGCGGTCTTCACGGACATCCTGCCGCACCATCGCCTGGCGCGAGAAGAAATCTTCGGCCCGGTTCTGGCCGTGATGAAGGCGGATAATTTTCAGGAGGCGATTCAGTTTGCCAACGGCACGGACTATGCGCTGACCGGAGGCGTGTACGCAAGGAGCCCGGCTAAACTCGCGGTGGCCCGTGAGCAGTTTGACGTGGGCAATCTCTATCTCAACCGACCAATTACCGGGGCCTTGGTCGGACGCCAGCCGTTTGGCGGGCACCGATTTTCAGGGGCGGGAGCGAAAGCGGGTGGCGAGGAGTATCTGCCCCAGTTCATGGTCACTCGTGTGATCAGCGAAAATACCATCCGGCGAGGATTCGAGTCGACCGAGTGACTCTTTCGGCGCCTTCACTTCGTATTCTTCGAGTTCTTCCATCACATCGGTGACGACACCCCGTTCCTCGTTCGGCGACGACAGCTCCTGCCGTTCGGAGTACTTCACCAACCCCACCCCCTTGGCGAACCAGGCCGTCATGACATCACTGCCCGTGGCGGTGCGGTGTCCGCCGGATAGGTGAATCCGCATCGTCATTCGGGCTTCCACCTTAATGGCGTCGGGAAACGTTCCCGCGGGCACGGCGACGGTGTCATGACCCACCACGGTGGTCCACCCGCGGACATCCACCTTTTCATTGGTCCCGTCACGGTCCATGTCGGCACCGAAGTCCAGACCGCTCCGATCGAATTGTTGGAAGGACGAGGGCACCGTCAGCGGAAAGCGCACAATCTGGTAGGGAATAATCTGTTTCTCCAACGGGGTCCCGGGATTCGAGCCGTAGTAGACGATGCCGACGACATCGCGGCGATAATAGCTGTCTGAGGGGCCGTGATTGCCGGGGTTGGTGTCGTGAAAGACGGTGACGGTGACTCCCTTCACGGTGCTGGTGCCGGTCACGGCGGAAATGTTCGAAAAGAATTTGTGTTCGATTGATTGCAGCGGACCTTCCGTGATTTGCCCGCGGTACGTCCAGCGGCTGCCCACCGTATCAGGGAAATAATCCGCCGAATGAGAGATGGTCACGGCCTCTTCGGCGGTCACTGGAAGGGGCCACGGGCCGATGGCTGAGACCAGGAGACAGACTCCTGTCCAAACTACGCGTCTTGCCAACCTGTGCATGGGCTGGTTCTCCAAATGAACGACCCCCTCTGTGACCGTATCATAGGCGTCCCAAGGGCAGCAAGACGGAGTGTTCGGTCCGAGGCACGATGAGAAACCTTGCCTTCGGGTGGTGGGGGACCCATAATCCCGTGTCATGTCAGAGCGACGCGATCCCATGGCGATCGTCGAGGAAGCCCCTCAGGCCGAACTCACCCAAGCAGTGTTGGTGGTGGGCGCTTCCGGAGGGATCGGCCGAGCCATCTGTGCGGCGTTTGCCAAAGCACACTGGTATGTCGGGGTGCATTACCGACGCAACAAGGCGGAGGCGTCCTTGATCTTGGAAACGATTCTCCGAGATGGAGGACGCGGCAATCTCTATCCCGCCGATATCCGGGACCGCGAGTCGGTTCGACAGATGATTCAAGACTTTTCCTCCCGGGACCGTGCTCCGCTGACTCTGATTTGCAGCGCCGGCCTCGGCGCACAGGCACTCGTTCTTCGTGAACAAGCGGACAGGTGGGCCGACGTCATCGCAACAAACCTCACAGGAACGTTTCATTGCTTTCAAGCCGTGGTGCCGCACCTCCTCGCCCGCGGCGGGGGCTCGATCATTGTGATCGGGTCCTATGCCGGCAGTCACGGCGACATCGGCCAAGCTGCCTATGCCGCCTCCAAAGCTGGTCTTCTGGGCTTGGTGAAGTCGGCCGCCCAAGAGTGGGGCCCTCACAATATTCGCGTGAATCTCGTGTTGCCCGGATGGCACAAGACCGGCCTGTCCGCAGGCGTCATACCGGAGACGGAAGGATGGTCCGATCACGCGCTCAAACGACCTCCCGCCCTGAGCGAAGTGGCCGCGACGATCGCTCATCTGGCCCAACTCAAGGACGTATCCGGCCAGGTATGGAACCTCGACAGCCGGAATTATTAGAGGACGCACGGACGCGCCGTTTTCGGAGCAATGCCGTCACCCTCCGATGAGCGCGCAGCGCGAACGAGCGAGGGGTGGTCAATGCTCTATGGCTCTCAGGGTTGTTTTGTCACCGGCACGGATACGCAGGTGGGTAAGACGGTTGTTACCGCCGCGCTCGCGGTGAACTTCCGCCACCGGGGTATCGACGTCGGTGTGATGAAACCGATTGAAACCGGAGTGGTTTCTATGACCTCGCGGCAGAGTGATGCCGGGCGGTTAAAAGCGGCGGCGAAGAGCGGAGATGAATGGGGCCTCATCAGGCCCTATGGGTTTCGCACTCCCGTGGCCCCGCTGACGGCTTCGCGTCGGGAGCGGAAGCCGATTGCCTTGGCACGCATCGTCGAGCGATTCCATGTGCTCCGCCGGCACCACGCGTTGATGCTGGTCGAAGGTGTGGGCGGCGTTCAGGTACCGCTCACCAGGACACACGATGTCATCGATTTGATCATAGGGCTACGCTTGCCGGTCATTGTCGTCGGTCGCGTCGAACTCGGCGGGATCAATCATGCTCGGTTGACGGTCGAGGCGTTGAGGAGTCGCCGTATTCCCATCATCGCGGTGGTGCTAAATCGAACCGTGAGAGTGGAAGGAACGGACAACAAACAGCAAGAACGTTCAACCATCGCGCTGGTCCGGGAGTTGACGACTGTCCCGGTGATCGGTCCCCTTCCCTATACGCAGACTCTCACCGGCCGCTGGTCGGAAGCCATCGCCGCACTCGCCAAAACCACGGCGATCAACACGCTCGTCGAGTTACTTGATCAATCCGCGACACCAATTCCCGGACGGCGCGCGTCACGTCAGCAGCCGTTAATACGGCGGAGATGACGGCGATTCCATCGGCTCCGGCGTGCATGACCGCGTCGACATGGTCGAGGTGAATCCCCCCTATGGCAAACACCGGTAGAGCGGTGTGCCGACGCATCTCCTTCAGCCCCTCGAGACCCACGACCTGGTCATGGTCCCGTTTGCTAGCCGGGGTAAAGATCGGACCAAACGCGATGTACTGGGGCTGCTGGTGGTCCGCCTCTCGAACTTGCTCCATCGTATGGGTGGAGAGGCCGATGATTTTATCCGGTCCCATGATCTTTCGCGCATAGCCGAATGGGAGATCAGTCTGGCCGAGATGGACTCCATCGGCGTCGACCGCCAACGCCAGATCGCACCGATCGTTGACAAGAAATGTCACGCCGATCTCTCTTGCCACCCGTCGTAACGCCGACGCTTCTGTATAGGCATGTGTCATCGGAGCACGTTTGTTGCGATATTGGACGAGTCTCGCGCCACCCGCCGCCGCTTTCGTCAGAATCTCGCTGAGGGAGCGATCATGGCTCAACTCGGGATCGAGAATGACATAGAGTCCGGAGAGCATCTCGTGACGGCGCGGGGGAGTCATGGATAAGGATTGTACGCTGCCGGCGTGTCCAAGCGGAAGCGGACACCCCTAGCCGGCTAAGAATCGCTCGAGGAACGTGGTGGAGACGTGGCCCTTTTGGAAGTCGGGATCGTCCAGAATGCGGCGGTGAAGCGGGATCGTCGTTTTGATCCCATCGATCAGGAACTCGTCGAGGGCGCGGCGCATGCGGGCCATCGATTCCTGTCGATCCCTCCCATGGGTAATGAGTTTGGCAATCATGGAGTCGTAGTACGGAACCACCGTCGCACCGGACTCCATGGCGGAGTCGACACGGACCCCGAACCCGCCCGGCGGACAATACTGCGTGAGCTGTCCCGGTGAAGGGGTGAATTTTTCCGGATCTTCCGCATTGATGCGGCACTCCATGCTATGGCCGCACAGCACCACATCTTGCTGCCTGATGGACAGGGGATGGCCGGCGGCGAGCCGGATTTGCTCCTTGATCAAGTCGATGCCCGTCACCATTTCGGTGATCGGATGTTCGACCTGGATGCGGGTGTTCACTTCCATAAAAAAGAAGTTGCGATCTTTGTCGAGCAAGAACTCCACCGTCCCCACATTTCGATAATGGGCCGCTTTGACCGCTTCCACGGCGACCCGCCCGATCTCTCGCCGGAGCTTCTCATCGACTGCCGGCGACGGGGTTTCCTCCACCAGCTTCTGGTGTCGCCGCTGAATTGAGCAATCTCGTTCACCGAGATGGATCACATGCCCTCGATGATCAGCCAACACCTGCACTTCAATATGGCGCGGCTCGAGAAAGTACCGTTCTAGGTACACGCCGTCATTTCCGAACGTGGACTTGGCTTCGGCCTGCGCCGCTTGAAAGGCGCGGCCTATATCTTCGGCTTTGTTCACCACGCGCATGCCGCGTCCTCCGCCGCCCGCCGTGGCCTTGATGATGACGGGAAACCCAATTTTCTGGGCGGCATGCAATGCCTCGTCCTCGCTATGGATCTCGCCGGGACTTCCCGGGGTTACCGGCAAACCGCGTCTCGCTACAATCTCCCGAGCCTTCGCTTTGTCCCCCATCATGGCGATGTTTTCCGAGGTCGGTCCGATAAACTTGATTCCGATTGATTCGCAGACTTCGGCGAAATGTGCGTTTTCGGAGAGGAAACCGTAGCCCGGATGAATGGCGTCCGCCCCGGTGATTTCGGCTGCACTGAGGACGTTGGGAATGTTCCGATAGCTGAGCGCCGCTTCAGGAGGTCCCACGCAGACTTTTTCATCCGCAGCCCGCACGTGACGGGTCCCTGCATCCGCTTCGGAATGAATGGCCACCGTTCGAATGCCAAGCTCCTTACAGGCACGGATGACCCGCAGAGCGATCTCTCCTCGATTCGCGACGAGAACTTTTTTAAACACGTCTTCGCTCCGGCTGCCGATCCGTGGAAGTGTTATGGCGTTGCTTTGGGGTCGATGAGGAAGAGCGCCTGGCCATATTCCACGGACTTTGTGCTTTCCGCCAAGATCTTGACGATGCGCCCATCCACCTCGGACTCGATCTCATTCATGAGCTTCATCGCCTCCACGATGCACAGCACCTGGCCTTTCCTGACGTAATCCCCTTCCTCGACGTACGGATCGGCATCGGGTGACGGCGAGCGATAAAACGTCCCGACGATGGGCGACGTGATCGTGACCATCCCGGCCGTCTCGTCCGCCGCCGATTCGCCCGAAGGCGCCATATGAGACGGCATGTGCGCTGCAGCCGGACCCGAATCCTGTCCGGGAACCGTATAGGTCTTGAGGCCGACTTCATACCGCACTCGAATGCGGATCCCCTGTTGCTCCCACTCCAATTCCGTCAAGTGATTGCGCCGCAGCAGGTCGATCAGGTCTTGGATCTGTTTTGTTTGATGGCTGGTAAACAGGGTGTCCGGCGCGGACGGAGTTCCTCCGAACGTGTGGGGCAGAACGATCGGACGGCGTTTCTTTTTTGCTCGTATCGAACGGCGTGGGCTCACCGGACACGCTCCACATACGCTCTCGTACGCGTGTCGATTTTAATCACGGTGCCGACTTCCAAGTAGAGCGGCACCTTGATCGTGGCTCCGGTTTCCACGACGGCAGGCTTCGTGCCGCCGGAGGCGGTGTCTCCCCGCACGCCCGGTTCGGCGTCCACCACCTTCAACTCGATAAAGATCGGCAACTCGACGGCAATGGGTCGATGTTCATAAATCAGAATCTTGGCGACCATGTTTTCTTTGAGCAGATCGGCATTGTCCCCGAGCTGACTTTTGTTGAACGTGAGTTGCTCGTAGGTTTCGGTGTCCATGAAGGTATACTCGTTGCCGGTGGCATAGAGGAACTGCATGTCTCGCTCTTCCAACTCGGGCTCCTCGAACCGTTCTCCGGAGCGAAACGTCCGGTCGAGGACATTGCCCGACAAATAGCTCTTCAGTTTTGTCCGGACGAAGGCTCCTCCTTTTCCCGGCTTGACGTGTTGGAATTCAACGATATAAAAAGGCTCCCCTTCCACCACCAAGCGAACACCATTGCGAAAATCAACAGTCGAAATCACCTTCCACTCCCTTCCATCCGAAACGATCACGTGCTGTGTCAGTGTTTGTGAGTCTGAGTCCGGCCTGTCGAGCGAACCGAGGAGGCCGCCGGGTTGGATCCGGTCGTCGCCAGATAGTCGCACAAACCTCGCAAGGCCAGGAGGTATCCCACCGGGCCAAATCCCGAGATTTGCGCCAAGGCCACGCCGGACACGTATGAGTACCGCCGAAATTCCTCCCGGCGATGGATATTGGAGAGGTGGACTTCGACGGTGGGGAGAGCCACGGCAGCCAGCGCGTCCCGTATGGCAATGCTGGTGTGGGTATAGGCGGCAGGATTGATGATAATACCCTGGTAACCGGCCCGGGCCTCTTGTATCCAGGTGACCAATTCCCCTTCCAGGTTGGACTGTCTGATCTCAAGCGTGGCTCCAAGTTCTCGGCTGAGTTTCATCAGGGACGCGTTGATCGCGTCAAGGGTGATGGTGCCATAGATGGATTCTTCACGGGCTCCGAGCAGATTGAGATTGGGACCATGAAGGACCAGCAGGCGACGCATGTCAGATACGGGCAGCCTCCGTCCTCCATGTCAAAGCTTTCCGCCAACTGCGTGCAAATGGGCGCATTTTAGCAGTCCTCACCAAGGGGGTCAAACCGGTGAGCGCACCGAGAAACCGGCGGTGGGGTCGCGCGAATGCCGAGATTGAATCACGGCAAGCCACTGTTCAAGCCGCCGTCGTCGAACTTGGGCACCGTCCACGGGAGATGGCGAATCGAGTGCGTGTACCGCCGTGGCCGGAATCTCATCGCCCACGGTTGGCGGATTCGTCACGAAGGCTGACGCTGACAAGTCGGGCTCGTGCCGATCCGTTGCTCTTGGCGCATCAAATTCGCCGATGGAGGGGGTCACAGGCTCGAGGGTAACGGGCTCATCCACGATCCCGAGGCGTTCTAAGGAAGCCTTGAGGGATAGAGCCTCAGGATCATGGGGATTGGCTGCTAAGATGACCGCACAGGAGTGCAAGCCTGCGTGTTTGATCCGTTGCTCGACGTAGATCTTGGCCAGGGTTCGATGAGCGCGCAGGTTGTCGGGGCTCATCTTCACGGCGTCTTCGAGAATGCCTCTCGCCTTGCGCGGTTGACCGAGCTGGTCGTACGCTCGACCCAGGGCCACCATCGCTGTAATAAAATTCGGGTAGGCTTTCAGCCCGTCTTCCAGCACGGCGGCAGCCTCGTGCCACATCCCGGCTTTGGCGTACTCCTCCGCCAGCGGAATAAACGCCTTGGAGCCCGGATCTTTGGTGAGCGCCAGGGCTAAGCGATCGATTTCACCGGCATTGTTGGCGTTCAGCGGGTCCGAACTCATCACCTACTCCATCACAACCGTCTGACGTGAGCCCCTGGTCGGTCGCATCGACTGGATGGCCGTCAGAATCTCATCGGCCAACCGGCGCTTCGGCATGAGGGACCACTCCTGTTGTTGACCTGTGCGCGACAGGATAACCGCGGCATTGTGATCACTCCCCAAGCCGGCTCCATCTTTCGTCACATCGTTCGCCACAATGAGATCCAAGCCCTTGGCCACCAGTTTATCTTGGGCATGGGAGAGAAGTTCTTCGGTTTCGGCGGCAAAGCCGACCAACAATTGCGATGTCCGCTGCGCGGACAATTGGGCAAGAATGTCAGGGACCGGTTCAAGTTCCAACGACAAGGTGGCCTGCTGACTCTTTTTGATTTTGTGACCGGCTGGTTGTGCCGGTCGATAATCGGCCACGGCGGCGGCCATAATGACGACCGTGGCCTCAGCAAAATGTCGGCTGAGCGCGTCAGCCATTTCATGAGCCGTCGTTACCGGCACCACCTGGACTCCCGAGGGTGCGGGCAATGCCGTCGGGCCCGACACCAGGACCACCTGCGCCCCGCGATCATGGGCGGCTTCCGCCAGGGCGTACCCCATCTTGCCGGATGAACGATTCGAGAGAAAGCGCACCGGATCGATGGCTTCCTGAGTCGGACCAGCTGAGACCAACACGCACTCCCCGCGCCAATCTTCACGGGGAGTCAGCACTCGGTGAAGGGCCTCCAGGATCCGGTCTTCCGCAGCCAAGCGTCCCTGCGCAACGTGTCCAGACGCCAGCGGACCGCTTTCCGGATCCACCACGCCAACGCCGCGCGCGCGCAACTGACAGACATGGCCGATGACCGTGGAATGACGCCACATCTCTCCGTCCATGGCTGGCGCAATGATCACCGGGCCGCGCGTGGTGAGCAGCATGGTTGACAGAAGGTCATTCGCCAAGCCGAGCGCGGCGGTGGCTAAAAAGTTCGCGGTGGCCGGTGCAATGATGATCGCCTCTGCTTGCTCGGAGAGCAGGAGATGCTTCATCTCATGATGGGCTTCGAACAGGTCGGTGGTGACTCGCTCTCGTGACAACACTTCGAAAGTGAGCGGCGCGACAAACTTGGTCGCCGCCTGAGTCATCACGACGGAGACAGCCGCACCGGCGCCGGTCAGGGATCGCAACAGGCCCACAGCCTTATATGCCGCGATGCTTCCCGTCACACCCAACACCAGACGCCGTCCGCTCAGCGTCGTCTGCTCTGCCCGGTTCGTCATGACTGCTCAATCCTCGCTCTGGACGGGCGCCGGCTTCGCGGTGTCATCCACATACACGCTGAGTTCTTTTTTGATCTCCCGGGCGTCCTCCCCCGTCATCATGGCCAGGCGCTCGCTCTCGCCCTCCTTGCCGCGTTTGGCTTCCTTCATCGCATCCCGGGCGTCTTTTCCCGTAAGATATTTGATTCGGCCGCGCAACACCTCGTCCAAGGCATTGGTCGTTTCTTTGTTGAACCGCATGGGCCCGGTCGGCTTGGCGCCTTGGGTCAGATGTTTGGCCCGTTGCGCCGCAATAATAACCAGACGGTGACGGCTATCGAATTCATTCTGTGTGTACTGCGGCAATAAACTCAGCATGTCGATCATGGGAGCTCCTGTTCCGGCTATTTGGTGGATGAAGACTCGCGATCCGCGTGTTTGGTCTCTTTTTCAAGAATAAAATTTTGCTCCAACCAGTGCATGTCGAGCCGCTTCGTCTTCAGCCGTTCGGCGAGAAAGATACTTTGCAATTCGCGGAGCGACTGAGCCAGGTCGTCGTTACGCACGATGTAGTAGTACTCACGAAAACTCCATACTTCTTCCTTGACCTTTTGCAGCCGGCGAAGGATCTCCTCAGGAGAGTCCGAGGCCCGGCTTTGGAGACGGTTGCGGAGGATGTCCATCGACGGCGGAAGAATGAAAATATACACACCATCGTCAAACTTCTTCTTAATTTGAAGAGCCCCTTGCACATCGATCTCGAGTAACACGTCGATCCCCTGTTCCATCTTCTCCGTCAGGGCTTTTCGAGGCGTGCCGTACCAGTTGCCGTACACGTGAGCGTACTCCATGAGCTCGTTGCGTGCGATCATGTTTTGAAAGGTCTTCTCATCGACAAAGAAGTACTCGCGGCCATGTTCCTCACCCGATCGTGGCTTTCGGGTCGTATAGGAAACCGAATGCCAGAGATCCGGCACCAATGTCGTGATCTGCTTGCAGAGCGTCGTCTTCCCAGTCCCGGAAGGGGCCGAAATGACGAAGAGAATTCCGCGCCGATCGGGAGCATGATGTCCTTGGCCGGGCATGGGCGAAAGGCTGTGGCTGGTCGCAGCTGTCGTCATTCAACGTTCTGAACTTGTTCTCGAATGCGCTCGAGTTCCGCCTTCATGGTGACGACTGACGCCGTTACCGTGGCATCATTGGCTTTGGACCCGATGGTGTTGACCTCACGCCCCATTTCCTGGAGCAGAAAGTCCAGCGTTTTTCCGACCGGATCTGAAGATTGTGTCGTATGTCTAAACTGTACCATATGGGCATCCAATCTGACCAATTCTTCCGTAATGTCTCCTCGATCAGCATAGACGGCCAGTTCCTGGTTGAGCCGAGAAAGATCAGGAGGTTGGCTGCCCATCAGCTTTTCGACCCGAGCCTTCATACGATCGAAGGCGTCCTGAGCGACTCCGGGCGCTCTGGACTCGACCCGCTTCTTCTCCCTGCGCAATGCTTCGAGGCGTCCCAAGATATCGCGAGCCAAGAGCGAGCCTTCCTGTTCCCGCATCACGGCAAGGTCCTGAATGGCCCGCACACCAAGCCGCTCCACCGTCTTGGCTAACTTGGCTTCATCGGCGGGCTGGTCGACAAGCACAATGATATCCCGAAACCCGGCCATGAGTCCGATGTCAATGGAACCCCCTAGCTTCAGGGTGCGTAGAAGGGTACGAAGGGCCTGATGGTACTGTTTCGCCAATGCAGCGTCAAGTTGAACGGCGCGCGTTCCGCTGTGGCCTCCCTGCACCAAGACGGTGAGATCCACGCGACCTCGGCTGCAGTGGTGCTGGATCACTTTCTTAAACCGTTCCTCCATAATGCCCAAGGATTTCGGCACGCGAATTGAGGTCTCCAGGAAGCGATGGTTGACGGAACGAACTTCCACCGTCACCGTACCATCCTGCCACGCTCCCTGCCGCCTGCCGAATCCAGTCATGCTTTTGATCATGTCTTCCGTTTTCCTTTCCACCGGCACACGTCGTACAGCTCGCAGACACCGCAGCGGGGCATGCGGGCGAGGCAGACATACCGCCCATGGATCAGCAGACGGTGGGACACAGACGTCCACTGATCTTCGGAGAAGATCTGTTGAAGATCTCGTTCGATCTGATCGGGATCGTCCGAGCGCGTCAAGGCGAGCCGATTGGCCACGCGTTTCACATGCGTATCGACGACGACGGACGGCTTCCCAAACGCCGTTCCTCTGATCACATTGGCCGTTTTACGCCCCACGCCCGGAAGCGAGACCAGGTCGTCCATCGAAGCCGGGATCTCTCCATGAAAGCGCTCTCGGAGAGCCCGGCTACACCCGATCAAGCTCTTGGCTTTGCTCTTGTAAAAACCGGTCGATTTGATCACTGCTTCCAGTTCGCAGGGTCGCGCCCCCGCCATGGTTTCCGGCGTCGGATATCGTTTGAATAGCTCGGGCGTGACTTGATTGACCCGTTGATCCGTGCACTGAGCTGAGAGAATGGTCGCCACCAAGAGTTCCCATGGCGAGCGATGATGGAGTTCCACTCGTGCGATGGGGATGGCCGCGCGAAGCCGCCGTTCGATTTGCTGAGCGGAGCGGGCATGAAGGGAGAGGCGCGACCTGGATATCATGAGGTAAGCCGGAGTGGTCCACCGTTATCGGAACGATGCAAGCGCATGCCCGTCGTCTGCGACCGGATTCGACGGGGAGACACCTTGCTGCCAAGGGAATGCCCGTATGCGAAGTTCAAGCTGTGCCAGCAGCGGCCGCATCGTACTCGGCTGCAGAGCGGAAATGCCGATCGCCTGATATCGACGACAGAGCGGGTCCATATGATGCGTCGGCAAGCGGTCGCATTTATTGAAGACCAAGACTCGAGGAATGTGATCAAGCTGTAAGTCCTGCAGAATCCTGACCACCGCCGTAATTTGGACGTCGATGTCGGCGGCACTGGCATCCACCACATGGAGCAATAAGTCCGCTTCACGCAACTCTTCCAACGTGGTGCGAAACGCTCCGACCAGCTCATTGGGAAGATCGCGGATGAATCCGACGGTATCCGTCACGATGACCTCTCGGTCCTGGGGAAACCGGAGACGGCGGCTGGTGGTGTCCAAGGTTTCGAACAGCCGGTTTTCCGCCGACACATGGCTCTTGGTCAACACGTTGAGCAACGTGGATTTTCCCGCGTTGGTATAGCCAACCAGCGATAACACAGGCAGGGCATGCCGGCCACGGCGAGCCCGCCGCTGATCTTGCTGTCTGGCAAACTGAGTCAACTGCCGTTCCAGGTGCGTGATCCGGTCTCGAATGCGGCGTCGATCTGATTCCAGCTTCGTTTCGCCGGGACCACGTGTGCCGATGCCGCCGCCGAGTCGGGATAACGCGGCACCTCGCCCGGACAGCCGCGGCAACACATAGTGGAGTTGCGCCAATTCCACTTGCACCTTACCTTCCCGGCTGTGGGCCCGGCTCGCAAAGATATCCAGAATCAATTGCGTGCGGTCGATGACTTTGATATCGGTCATTTCCGAAATGGCACGAGATTGAGCCGGTGACAATGTCTGGTCAAAGATGACCATGTCGGCGCCCTTGTGCAACGTCTTAATAAGCACCTCTTTCATTTTTCCGCTGCCCAAGAGGTAGCGTTGATGGCCGTCTGCCGTCCGTTGCGTGATGCGATCGATGACGGTCACACCGGCCGATGTCGCAAGTTCGGCGAGCTCGGCTAATCGATCCTCCTGTTCGGCACGCCCCAACGGAGCGGCACTGACCAAGATCGCCGATTCCTTTCCGTCTCCCACGGCATGATGCGAGGCTGCGAGCTGCAGTTCCGCTTCCAATTCTTGAATAAACTGTTCAAACGGCATGGCCTGCTGGTGAAACGGCATGCCTTTTAAGACTTGGAACAGCTGTCCGGAGGGATTCGGTGGTACCAGATGCGCAAGATAGAGCTGGCCGGGTGTCCCATCGGCATCCAAAGACAGCACACCGATCAGATCAAGGCGAAGAAACGCCAAATCGGTCAACACTTCCTGGCTCAATGGTTGGTCGTGCAGCTGTGTGCGAATCAGCCGAAGGCCGCGCAATGCTCGGGCGCCGGCCCGGAACTTTGCCAGGGTGGTGGGTGAAACCTGTAACTCCGTTCCCACGATGACTTCTTGCACAAGGCCGCGGCGGGTCAGCAAGACCCCGATGGGGCGGCGGATGTCCAACGACAGCTGGCACATCGTTCGGGCCAGTTCGGGGGAGACCACTTTGTCGGTCGACACACGGCGCCGGTATAGGCGCTCGAGCGCCGACACCTGGCTGGCCCGGAGTCCGTTGATATGGCCATGGATGTCAGGAATGTGACGAATCTCCTTTCATGCCAAAGGGAGCTGGATAACCGGCGCGCGGTGCTCGCGGACCGGTCGTCATGGTAGGCCGGATCTCGATCTCGCTCGATGGGTTGATGCCATTCAACAGAGTCTGGCGTCCGGCAGCGGCGATCATGGCGGCATTATCGGTACAAAATGCCATTGGAGGCAGGGACAACTGAACCCCTTCCCGCCTCGCGTGTTCTTGAAGCACAGTCCGCAAGCGGGAATTGGCGGACACGCCTCCGACCACCGCAAGCGCAGACACTCCGGCTTGCGCCACGGCAGCAAACGCCTTCTGCACCAGCACTTGTACGATGGCTTCCTGATACCCTGCCGCCAGACACGAGACCTGCTCGGAGGTCAGGCGTTCAGGCAAGGCGCGTAGCCGATACAACAAGGAGGTCTTCAGTCCACTAAAGCTGAATTCCAAATTGTTCTTAGGCGATCGAAACCGCGGAAATACCGTCGGCTTGGCCTTGGCCTGGCGGGCGACCCTATCGATGGCTGGCCCGCCCGGATACTCCAGTCCCAGCATTTGTGCCCCTTTATCGAACGCCTCGCCGGCAGCATCATCTCTAGTGCATCCGAGCAATTGACAGTCACCAGCGCGCTCCCGGCGATACAGGTGCGTATGGCCGCCGGACACGACGAGCACCACACACGGCAAAGGAAAGGAGGCATCAGCCAGCCATGCAGAAGCGATGTGCCCTTCTAAATGATTGACGCCAACGAGAGGCACCCGCAGCGCATAACTAAACGCTTTGGCGTAGTTGACTCCCACCAACAGAGCACCAGCCAGCCCTGGTCCCGTGGTGACCGCGAGCGCTCCAAGGTCGCCTCTGGTCAGACGGGCCTGCTCGATGGCCTGTGTGACCACCAGATCCATGATGCCCAAATGAGCGCGGGCCGCCAATTCAGGAACGACTCCGCCATATTTGGTATGGATCGGCGATTGGGAAGAGACCACGTTCGAAAGAACCTCTCCGTGCACACCGACAATGGCGGCCCCGGTCTCATCACAGGAAGACTCGATGCCGAGCATGGGACGTGGGATCCAGCCTGACCGGGAGGCAGGTGAAGAATGACGATGAGTCAACAAGCCGGGATACAGTCCCAATGTAAAAGACGACGCGACCCCTGCGGCGGCTCACCACCGCAGGGGTCGTGAGCGCCTGCGTGAAGAGGGCACGTACGGTTTTGGGTCAAGTCGATCCTTAGACTCCCGCCATGGCCTCTTGTTCGATGAAAGTGGGAGCCCCATCCCGGAGTACCACCTTGACCTTGTGGCTCTCCTTGAAACGGCCTCGAATCAACTCGTCCGACAACGGATCGCCAATGGCTCGCTGGATCGTTCTGCGCATAGGCCGCGCTCCATAGAGCGGCTCATAGCCCTCCTTGATCAACCACTGTTTCACTTCATCGTCGACTTCGATCTCTATGCCCTTTTCCAAAAGCCGAAGGTTGAGCTCGCGCAAGAGGATATCGAGAATATTGAAGAGGTGCTCCTTGTCTAGTTGATGGAAAATCACGATTTCATCGATTCGGTTGAGGAATTCAGGGCTGAATGATTTCCGCAGCTCTCCAAAGACCTCTTCCTTCTTTCGACGGGCCGCTTCACTCTCCGTGCTTTGGAAGCCAAGCGACACACCTTTCTGGATCATCTTCGTGCCGATGTTTGACGTCATGATCACAACGGTGTTCTTGAAATCAACCTTCCTGCCCAAGCTGTCCGTCAGCACCCCGTCGTCCAGCACTTGCAACAGGACATTGAAGACATCAGGATGCGCCTTCTCGATTTCGTCGAATAACACCACCGAATAAGGGCGACGCCGAACCTTTTCAGTCAGTTGTCCGCCTTCCTCATAACCGACATAGCCCGGAGGTGCCCCGAAGAGCCTTGAGCTCGTAAACTTCTCTTGATACTCCGACATGTCCACACGTATGAGGGCCTCTTCGCTGTTAAAGAGAAACTCTGCCAAGGTTCGGGCGAGTTCCGTCTTCCCGACGCCGGTCGGACCCAGGAAAATAAAAGACCCGATCGGCTTTTTCGTTTCCTTGAGCCCGGCGCGTGAGCGCCGGATCGCCCGAGCAACCGCAGAAATCGCTTCATTTTGGCCCACAACCCGTTTATGCAGAAACTCTTCCATGCGGAGCAACTTGTTGGACTCTTCTTCTTCAAGCTTGAAGAGTGGAATACCAGTCATTTTGGACACGACATACGCCACGTCCTCCTTGCCGATGACCGGCTTATTTTTCTCTTGATTCTTCTTCCATTCACGCTTCGATTCGTCGAGCAGCTTTCGCAACCGCTCCTCTTCCTCTCGATGACGAACGGCTTCCTCAAAATTCTGCATCGAGATGGACAACTCTTTTTCCCGCGAGACCTTTTTGAGCTCCTGTTCCATCGCTTTCAATTCAGAGGGAAGAGCATAGGTTTGGAGCTTCGCTCGCGAGCCGGTTTCATCGATCAGGTCAATGGCCTTGTCAGGCAGAAACCGGTCGGTGATGTACCGATCCGAGAGCTTCACGGCTTCGACGATCGCCTCCTCGGTGATCTCCACCCCATGATGTTCTTCATACCGGTCCCGCAATCCCTGAATGATCTGGACGGTTTCATCAATGCTCGGCGGCTGAACATGGATGGGCTGGAACCGCCGCTTCAGCGCTCCGTCCTTTTCGATGTGTTTGCGGTACTCATCCAACGTCGTGGCCCCGATGCATTGAATCTCTCCGCGAGACAGAGCCGGCTTCAACATGTTGGACGCATCAATCGATCCTTCTGCGGCTCCCGCGCCAACCAGCGTGTGTAGCTCATCAATGAAGATGATAATATTGCCCGCCTGCACGATCTCTTTCATCACGACTTTGAGCCGTTCTTCAAATTGCCCACGGTACTTGGTCCCCGCGACCAGCGAGCCTAGATCCAGGGCAATCACTCGGCGGGACAACAAATTGTCCGGAACTTCGGATTGCACGATCCGCTGCGCAAGACCTTCGACGATGGCTGTTTTCCCCACCCCGGATTCCCCGATCAAGACGGGATTGTTTTTCGTCCGACGGCTCAAGATTTGAAGCACGCGTTCGATTTCGTCAGCCCGGCCGATCACGGGGTCCAACTGCCCTTCCTGGGCGAGCTGCGTCAAGTCGCGTCCGAATTCGTCAAGGGCGGGCGTGTTACTCTTGCGATCGCGCTCCCGGGGAGCGGATTTTCGCAAAAAGGTGACCGTCAACTGACGGGCGGTCAATAAGTTGGCTCCCAGACTCCGCAGAATTTTTCCGCCGATCCCCTCTTCTTCTCTCAATAACCCGAGGAGCAGGTGCTCACTGCCGATGTGATTATGTCCCAGCAACCGGGCTTCTTCGACACCGTATTCAATCACCTTCTTCACACGAGGACTGAAGGGAATTTCTCCGAAAGTCATGGTGGTGCCGCCACCCGGTAAATTTCGCTCGATTTCGAGGCGAATTTGCTCGGTCGAAAGGCCCATTTTCTTCAGAATCATGAGGGCAATTCCATCCGACTCACGGAGAATTGCCAAAACCAGATGTTCAGTCCCCAGATAGTCGTTCTGGTGCCGTTCGGCTTCTTCTCGTGCGAGGATGATGATCTTTCGACCCTTGTCCGTGAATCGTTCGAACATCCTGCCTCCTTCTGGGTGGCTGCATGCGTTGGATGCGACTTATAAATGCATTTCGAGCAAAACCTGTGGAAAAACCTGGCCTAATTCTATCCAGAGGCTTCGGCAGTGTCAAGGTCACCAAGGAAACCGCACCCGGAATAAATAAAAAGTACCGGAGGTGTGTATCAGACGCCTACTCTGCATCACACATTCCACACGGCTTGCTTCATCGGGCGCTTTAGTCCCCCGCATTCGTTGACAGAAAAAGAGCGCTCCTTATACAATCCCGCACTTTTTGCCGCCTCAGCAGCACGACGACAGATGAGAAGCAAGAGCATCGGCATCCTGACAAAGCCAAAGTTTCCTGAAGTGAAATCCACCCTTCAGGCCGTTGTCACGTGGCTGAGAGCCCGTCAGATCGACGTCATCTTAGATACGACATCCGCCGCGTTGCTGGGGGAGCAGGGCGGGCTGCAAAAAACCCAGTTGGCGGGTCGAGCGGATGTTCTTCTGGTCTTGGGCGGTGACGGGACTATGCTCAACGCGGCTCGGTTGGCCGGTGAACGAGGCATCCCGATTTTGGGCGTGAACATGGGGGGACTGGGGTTCTTAACCGAAGTCCATTTGGACAATCTCTACCCCTCACTCGACCGAGTCTTCGCCAATGATTTTGTGCTCGATGAACGACTCATGCTTAAGACGCATGTTCATCGCCACGGCGAAACGGTGGCCCAAGGCGTCGTCCTGAATGACGTCGTGATCAGCAAAGGAACGCTGGCCCGGATGATTGAGTTGAGAATCGCCATTCAAGGGCAGTTCGTGACGAATCTTCGTGGCGATGGTTTGATCGTGAGCAGTCCCACGGGTTCAACGGCCTATTCATTGTCGGCCGGTGGTCCCATCGTCAATCCGGCCGTGCAGTCGCTCATGCTGACTCCCATTTGTCCTCATACGCTCACTCACCGTCCGCTAATTGTTCCGGGGAATGTCGAAGTGGAGGTCACTCTTACCAGCAAGGATGATGGGGCGATGGCCACGCTGGACGGGCAAGTTGGAATTGCCATGACGCAAGGGGACACTGCCGTGATACAGACCGCCGAGCATCGGACACGGCTTATTCGGTTCCCGGAGAGCCATTATTATGAGGTCTTGCGAGAGAAACTGAAGTGGGGAGACGGTTGAGAAGCTGTGTCTTAGGTCCGACTGCGCTCGATGAAGGTCAACATGTCTTGATTGCGTACGAACTTGTACTCGCCGATACAGTCAGCCTTTTCTTCGCGGTGGATCTTTTCGGCCTTTTCCAACACTCGAAGACCGTTGAGATCCACTGGACGGCACTTCCGGTCACGCAGCGTGGCATGGAGTTTCCCTAACACCGTTTGGATCGAACCGGGATTGCCGGCTGGCCTGGTGGCCAGGTACCGCATGACCACTTCAGCGCACCATTCACCGTCCCGTTTGGCCACTCCCACCAGTCCTTCGCTGGCCTTCCGTGCCCATCCTGCCAGAAAGACTCCGTCCACGACCGTTCCCGTGCTTTCATCATACGCTTGAAAAAGCGCGTCGTCCGGATCGTTGGACGTCTTATTGGGGTTCGTGACATACACCCCGTTCTTATAGGGCAGCCCGACGCTCTCATCCACCTTGTCGCCGACGGCAAACACGACGCTGTCGACCGGAAATTCATACAATTGTTTCAAACCGACTGCGGCGGTGTCGTCGCCTTTGGGCTCGAGCTTGGTTTCCTCCAATTCGAGAGCACGCACCCGGTTGTCGCTTCCCACAAGAACGCGTTTGGGGGACGCCAAGAAACGAAAGCCCATTTTGCCCTCGGTAACCTTCGGCTCGCATTTCGTGAACTCGTCCATCATCCCCTTTAAAAGATCCCCCGGGATTTGTCCGACGGCTTCCAGCCGCGCACGAACACGCTCGAATTCCTGTTCCAGGCCCTCCACATCCATGTTGGCGCACACGGCGCGGATCTCTTTTGGATTGTACTTCCGCTCCGCTGGTCCGCGACGAGCAATGGCAGTCACCCGCTCAACCTTCTTATAGCGGATCAGCCAGTGGGCAATGTCCACCATGACGTCACCCACGCCGATCACCGCCACGTGCTGCCCCATTTCGAAGGGACGATCTCCAAATCCCGGTAGC
Organism: uncultured Nitrospira sp.; assembly: GCA_964416255.1. Lineage (GTDB taxonomy): Bacteria > Nitrospirota > Nitrospiria > Nitrospirales > Nitrospiraceae > Nitrospira_D. Next base: position 35,801 of record CAYQDJ010000011.1, read on the forward strand.
CGATTAAAATGATAGACCACATCTTTCGCGTGATAGACTCCGGTGGCCGAATCCCCTTCGACGCCGATCGCCTTCGTCCCCTGAGCCCCGATCGCAAAGACGATGGCACTGGCGCCAAGCGTTCTCAGATCGTCGACCGTCAGATCTTTATCCCTTCCGATCGACACATTGCCGAAGTAGTGCACATTCGGCTGTTGCAACATGTCCCAGTATTGTTTTTTAAGCCCGCCTCGCAGTTTGAGCTTGGCAGGGAAAATCCCGTACTCAGCCAGTCCACCGAATTTGATATCCCGATTCAGGATCACGACTTCATGTCCGGCCTTTGCCAGCATATTCGCAACGGCCATCCCGGCTGGACCGGCGCCGGCCACAACAATCACATGGGCATTGTGTACGCTCATTCGTTTCCCTTGAGAAGGAGAAGTAATTGACGAGAATCTCAACAGTTCCGCGGACTTTAGCACAGTCCATTTTCGGCTGTCAAAAGCTCTCGGAGAAAGGCTGTCCTGGCTTACCCTCCCGCACTTCCCACGGGTCCGCCGGCTTCTGTCATGCGCCAGGGATCGAGGAGCTTGGCCAGTCGCTGTTCAGAAAGCACCTTCTGTGCTCGCGCAACCTCTCGTACGGTTTTGCCTGTTTTGTAGGCTTCCTTCGCAAGTGCCGCAGCTGCTTCGTAACCGATCTCCGGAGCCAACGCGGTGCACATGGCGAGACTCTGCTCGATTAACCCTTTGCAGCGCGCCTCGTTGGGTTGGATGCCATCAATGCACTTGGCCGCGAAGTTCTGCGAGGCGGTGGCAAGTAACTCAATCGACTGGATTACGTTGTAGGCCATGACCGGCAACATGACGATGAGCTCAAAGTTTGCCGCCTGCCCGCCGATCGTGACTGTGACATCATTTCCGATCACTTGCGCACAGACCATCGTGACCGATTCCGCAATCACGGGATTCACTTTCCCGGGCATGATTGAAGAGCCCGGCTGGGTTTCCGGGAGATGGATTTCGCCAATTCCGCATCGGGGTCCTGACCCAAGCCATCTGATATCGTTGGCAATTTTCATCAGGCTCACCGCGACGGTGCGCAACTCCCCGCTGGCTTCGACGAGGGAGTCTTGTGTCGATTGCGCTTCAAAATGGTTCTGCGCCTCGCTAAAGGGACAGCCGGTCTCCCTCGAAATGATCGCCAGGACCTTGGCGGAGAATTTTGGATGGCAATTCAGGCCGGTACCGACGGCAGTGCCGCCGAGCGCCACCTCACTGAGGGACTCTTGTGCACGCTTCATACGGGCAAGCCCGAGTTCAATCTGGCGCGCATAGCCGCCGAATTCCTGGCCTAACCGCACCGGCGTGGCATCCTGCAAGTGCGTCCGCCCGATTTTCACGATCGTATCGAATTCCTTCGCCTTCCGTTGGAGTGACCGTTGAAGCCCTCTCAAGGCGGGGTGTAAGGACTTTTGAATGAGTTCGGATGCGGCGATGTGGATGGCCGTGGGAATCACATCATTGCTGGACTGGCCGAGATTCACATGATCGTTGGGATGCACCAGCTTGCTGCCTCGCGCTCCTCCCAATAGCTCCGTTGCGCGGTTGGAAATCACCTCATTTGCATTCATGTTGGTGGAGGTGCCCGACCCGGTTTGAAAGATATCGACGGGGAACTCCGCATCGAGTGTCCCTTCCACGACTTCCGTGGCGGCCCGCTGAATCGCAAGAGCCCGCTTCTTGTCCAGCAAACCCAACGAGTGGTTGACGGATGCGGCGGCGCGCTTGACCAAACCCATCGCGCGAATCATCGCCCGCGGGAATCGGAGGGAACTGATTGGGAAGTTCTCAATCGCCCGAGCGGTTTGCACTCCATAATAGGCTGCCGACGGGACGGCTAATTCTCCCATCGTATCACGCTCGATACGGACACGTTCCGCTGATGTGACAGTGGGCACCTTTTTCATGCGCGCCGCTCCATTGGATTAGGGGTTCTGGCTGGATGCGGGGGCCATGATAAGCTGGGCACACCCGATTGCACAAGGGTGACCAGGGAGCCTCCCTCCGTCATTGAGGTTTATGCCGGACAGCAGGAGAGGAAACGCCGCGCCTTTCTCCTCGCCCTGGACAACGCGGGCGGAGTTGAACGGGCGCCGAACGAAGAGGGCGCCAAACGAGAAAGGCCCGCTGGACGCGGGCCTTTCAGCTCACGAGAAGACGCGCTCTCTTAGGCCACTTTCACGTCGATGGCCTTGGGTTTTACCTTCTCGCTCTTGGGCAGATGGAGATTCAGCACACCGTCTTTATAATCGGCTTTCACGCCACCCTCATCCACCGATTCCGGAAGCGTGAAGCTCCTTACGAAGCTTCCATAGGACCGCTCCACCCGATGGAATTTCTTGCCCTTCTCTTCTTTCTCCTGGCGGCGTTCGCCTTGGATCGTCAACACCCCGTTTTCCACCGTCACTTTGACGTCCTCTTTCTTCACCTCGGGCAACTCCGCCTTGATCAGATACTCACTGTCAGTCTCACTGATATCGACAATGGGCATCCAGTCGGCAACCGTCAACTGCTCCTTTCCATTGGTGCGCACGCCAGGCCTTGTAACCACGCGATTCAAACGCTCTGACATTTCTTCCAGCTCTCGAAATGGATCCCAGCGAACCAGTGCCATGGAGAACCTCCTTCATCCCAGATAGTTGAGTGCTCTTGTCCTGGCGGGCCGCGCCTCGATGTCCTGACGAGTCGGAGATAAAGCCGGACCGGCCGGAGTCAAGTGCCTCGGGGGAACAATCCCAGTTCAACGCTGGGACAGGGGGATGTATGGTCGATTATGCTCGCCGGCGTAAATCTGGTCCGGCCGGAATAGTTTGTTCTCACGCAGTTGCTCAAGCCAGTGAGCCAGCCAGCCGGAGACCCGCGCGATGGCAAACAGAGGGGTAAAGAGGTCGATCTCGATCCCCATCTTGTCGTAGATGATACCCGAGTAGAAATCGACATTGGGATGGACGGCTTTTCCTTGGAGGAGGCAGCCGGCCGTTCGCTCCACTTCCAGCGCCACTTCGTAGAGCGGGGACATGCCGGCTTCTTGGAACAGACGCTGACAGAGGGCTTGCAGAACCGTGGCCCGCGGGTCTTTGACTTTGTACACACGGTGCCCGAAACCCATGAGCTTCTGTTTATTCTGGAGCGCCTCCTCGATATGAGTCCGCGCCCGTTCGGGCGTTCCGATGGCCTTCAACATGACCACCACCTCTTCGTTGGCCCCTCCGTGCAAGGGCCCTTTCAACGCCCCGATGGAGGAGGCCACGACGGTGTACGGATCCGCCAAGGTCGATGCGGTCACGAGGCCGGTGAATGTGGAGGCATTCATCGTGTGCTCCGCGTGGAGGATGAGACAGTCATCAAAGATATCCGCCAGCAACGACGAAGGGACCGACTCCGTGAGCATATAGAGAAAGTTTTCGCTGAACCCCAAATCGTCTCGAGGCGGTATCGGGTCGTCGCCGCGACGCAACCGCGCCCAGGCCGCCACAATGGTTGGCAATTTCGCCACCAACCGGACACTGGACCAGTAGTTATTCTCGAGATCCGTGACGTTGCGCCCCGGATAAAACATGCCCAACGCAGCGACGGCGGCTTGCAGAGCGTCCATGGGATGTCCCTGTTCCGGTAGGCACTTGAGCAGATCGATGATGCGAAATTTCACGCGCCGATGATAGGTCACATCGCTGGTCCACTGCTGAAATTGCGTGTGAGAAGGAAGATGACCGAAGAGGAGCAGGTAGGCGGTTTCCAGATAGGACGAATGCGCGCAAAGTTCCTCGACCCGGATTCCCCGGTATTCAAGAATGCCGCGCTGGCCGTCCACATCACTCACGGATGACGTTGCGGCAGGGACACCTGCAAGCCCTGGCATAAAATCATGTGGCATCGGGTGCACCTCACGAGGGGGCTATTCTCAAGATGATGGCCCTACCCTAACACGAACCGACCTGGCCTGCGAACGTGGGCGTTCTTGAAAAGAGCCCGTGTGGTTGGCATACTGCACCGGCAATTGAGAATCGCGCGGGCCGAGAGGAGAGGACGTCCTTCGTACGGTGGCCGTCGGGGGTGGGCTGCTCCTGATCATCGCCGCCATGGTGTGGGGGAACATGGACCATAGCGCGCCGGCCACACCCAGCGGACGGCCCACCGGTCATCACGAACCCTGTCGGCACGAGTACGTTAGGGCACGGGTGATCCCGTGCGTGATGAGTGTGACGGAGCCGCCGTCGGCGACAGGTGACGGATGAAGGGAGTGGCGTCTCTCATGGCGTTGTTATTCAGCGTTGGCTCCATGAACGGTTTTCGCGCGATGGCCGACGAGAATGTCGTCGCCTTCGCCGTCGTCAGCGAACCGCCCAAGGACAAGGCCCCTATTCGGGCCAAGGTCGCCATTGAAGGGGTCGCGGCGGATCTCTTACTGCTCGCCTCGGAAACGGTGTTGTCGAATCCGATTTGGACGAAACTTGAGATTTGTCACGCGATGAAACTGGAAGGACAAAAAGTGTCCGAGGGGTTTCGCGTCGCCTCGGTGCGTGTCATCGACGGCGCGATGTTACCGATGGTGCTGCAGGGGTTCGCGGGAGATTGTCTGCTGAAAAAGGCGCTTGAAGTGGCCCCGTTTGTCGACTAGCGGCAATCCGGGCATTGGGCGGGTTCCTGTTCCGCGTCGCTTTCATCTCGGGTGAGCGAAAACCAGAGCTCGCAACTTCGACAGTGGCGCACTTCGAAGTACGCAATGCCCTGTTCATCGATCTCGGTGGGTAAAAGCAGTTCCATTGGGTCGTATCCCACGATCCCGCCGTCGGCAAACTTGACCAACGCGATGCGATCGTTGAAGACCTCAAACGTGGCTTCCTGCCCTTTGCGTTCGAGAATGTGGCCAAGGACGAAGACCGGCTGACCTTTCCGTTTCGTCCGGAGGTCTTTCAGTGTGTGCTGGGCGGCGGTGGCGCAGGCAAATTGTCCCGAGGAGCTGGTTCCGACGACTGGCATAGAGCGTGTCTCTAGCATAGCCGGAAAAAATTCGTCAAGGCAGGGCCTTTCACCAAGGGAGAGATTCATGGCGGACATTACGATCTACCAAAAACCCACCTGCACAACATGCCGACAAGCGTTGCAGATCTTAAAGGACAGCGGTCGGCACTTCAGAGCCGTGAATTACTACGAGGCCCCGTTCACCAAAGCGCAGCTCAAAACCTTGCTCAAGAAAGCGGGACTCTCGCCGAAGGACATTCTTCGGACCAAAGCGGACATTTACAAGACCCTCCGATTGGCCCACAAGACGCTGTCCGACGAGGAGTGGCTCGATTTGTTGGTGACGCATCCGGACTTAATTCAGCGGCCCATCGTCGAGAAAGGTAACCAGGCGATGTTGGCAAGACCGGCTGACTCGCTCCGGAAGCTGCTATAGTTTTCTGCTGCGCCAGCCGTTTAAGGCGAGGACGACTCGCGCGGGAACCACCGGAGCTTGCCCGTCGTCGGCTCGACGATGATGGCCAGCTTCCCGTCAAGAACGTCGAGCAACATCCGTCCTAATAGTTCGAGACGCCAGCCTTTCAGGATCGGCAAGTCAAGGTGTGCACGGTCCTTGGCGTCCACCAGAGCTTGCAGGTCGGCCGAAGTGGCTAGGAGGCTCGGGGCAATCTCTTCATCCAAGGCGCGTGCCTTCAGAATCGCTTGAAGCAGTTCAACCAAGCCGGCTGATTCTGGCTCCTGTTTCCGTTCCCTCGGCACGTCCGGCCATGACGACGGGGGAAGCGCCAAGGCCGCTTCAATGGCCGCCAAGACCGTGTCCCCATTTCGGTCGGCCTCCGACCCATGCAAACCGCGGACCGCCCGTAGTTCTTGAATGTGGCGCGGCGGATGCCGCGCCAACTGTAGCAGGACTTCATCCCGCATCACCCGACCGCGTGGCACATTGCGCCGTTTGGCTTCTCCCTCTCGCCACGCGGCCAATTCTCTGAGCACCGCAGCCGCTCTCGGTTTCAAGGTATCCCAGCCGCGCACGCGTTGATACCGTTCCTGCGGGTCGCGCCTCGTTTCACTCACCGCCCCTTCAAGCCGGGAAAATTCTTCATCCGCCCACTCCAGGCGCCCAAGCTTCGAGAGACGGAGCTGGAGGTGGTCGTGGATCGCCAAAAGAAACGTGACGTCTTCCAGCGCGTAGGCCAGCTGATCCGACGACAGCGGCCGCGCGCTCCAGTTCGTAAAGGTGTGCGCCTTATCCAGCTTGGTGCCATGCACACGCTGGACAAGATTGGCGTACGCCACCTGAGGACCGAAGCCTAGCATGGCGGCGGCGATTTGGGTGTCGAAAAACGGCTTGGGAATTTGCCCGGCGTGCACGGCAAACAGATCCAAGTCCTGTCGGCCCGCATGCACGACTTTCCGAACCGCCGGATTGCAGAGGATGTCCCATAACCGATCCAACGCTTTCCCCGATTGGACGGCCGGAAAATCAATCACCACCGCCGTCTCATCCGTGGCCAATTGAATCAATTCAAGCTTGGGCACGAAACTGTCCTCGCCCACAAACTCGGTGTCCAGGGCCACCCGGGCACTATCCTTGAGGCGTTCGCACAACTCCTCAAGCGCAGACGAGCTGGTAATGTACTGATGCTCCGGCGGCATGATCATTCGGCTGGATTATACGGCCGGTCGGAGGGACGGGTCGGTTCGGTGCTGCTGAGGCTTAGATACTCCTTCAGAAACTGATAGGCCTCCAACATGCGACGTAGCTCGGGCTCCGCACTCCGATCCCCGTGATTGGCATCAGGATGCAGTTGCTTGGCTTTCTGGCGGAACGCGGCCGTGACGTCGCCCAGCGAACTCCCGAACTCCACGCCCATGATGGCATAGGCATCCACCGCATTGTGCACGCCGCTCGGATTGTCTGCGAGCCCGCCGCCGCCTGCGGCTTTCAACATGTCGGCAAGGCTGATTGTTTTTCGCCGCCGCCTGGGACGCTCACGAATCTCGCTGTCGAGATCGTCCCAGCGATCCTCAACAAATTCCAAACGCGATTCCAGCCGCATCGCGCCGGAGAGGTCCCGGATCTCGGCCAATTCGTCCTCGATCTGCAGGAGCGACTTGACGATCTCGTCCAGCCCCTGCTCAACCCGGAAGAAACTGTCCACCCGTTCTTCCATCATCGTATCCACGGCCACATCCATGGTGAGTTCCGTCTTAAGGCGAAGGGACGCAATCCGCTGCCGCATACCGGAGCGAAACTTCAGAAATTTGCTCGAGGAAAAGGGCATGGCATCTTTGGTCCGACAAGGCGGCATTGTAGCACAGCTTGATTGGCGGGCTGAAGACGTCGTACGAAGAGGACACGACTCAGTCGTCGCGTGGTGGCGGCTCAGGGTCTTTGGTCCGTCGCCGCGCCACACCGCTATCTCGTGCGGCGGTCGCGACGGCGCGGGCGACGCGCGGAACGACCTCTTTATCGAACAGGCTGGGAACAATATAGTCCTCGCTCAACGCACCGGGGGGGATCGCCTCGGCGATCGCTTGAGCCGCGGCGAGCGTCATCGATTCGTTGATCTCACTCGCTTGGACGTCGAGGGCCCCGCGAAAGATGCCGGGAAAGGCCAATGCATTATTGATCTGGTTCGGATAATCCGATCGGCCGGTGGCGAAAATCCGGCAGTGAGAGACCGCGATCTCAGGCGACACCTCCGGGTCCGGATTCGCCATGGCGAACACAATGCGATCGCGCGCCATGAGTTCTAAATCATCGGCCGTCACGATATTCCCCACGGAGAGACCGATGAACACATCGGCGTCTGTCAGGGCGTCACGCAATGAGCCGACTCCACGGCTCCGGACCAAACTTGCCTGAAGATCGGCACGGCACGCTCGCAGCTGAGGGCCTTCCCCAAACAGAACAATTCCTTCTTTATCGCAACCCAGCAAGTGGGAGACGCCGGCCGCGAGCAACATGCGGCAGCAGGCTGTGCCGGCTGCGCCCAATCCATTCACGACCACTCGGATATGCTCCAATTGTTTGCCGGTAACCAGAAGCGCATTGGTCAGCGCCGCCAAAATGACCACCGCCGTCCCTTGTTGATCGTCATGCATGACCGGAATGACGAGCGACTGCCGTAGTTTCCGCTCGATGTCAAAACACCGCGGCGCGCTGATATCCTCCAGATTGATGGCCCCGAAGCCGGGCGCGATGCCTTGCACAATGTGCACGATTTCGTCGGGCTCCTGCGTGTTGAGACAAAGCGGCCACGCGTCGATGCCGGCCAACTCTTTGAACAACATCGCCTTGCCTTCCATAACCGGTAATGCCGCTTCCGGCCCGAGATTACCCAATCCCAAGACGGCGGACCCGTCGGTCACGATGGCCACACTGTTGTGCTTGCTCGTAAACGCATACACTTTTGCGGGGTCCGCTGCGATGGCCTGAGAGACACGACCGACGCCCGGCGTGTAGACCATGGAGAGAACATGTCGGGTGTTGACCGGAAATTTTCCTTGGACGCCGATCTTGCCCCCCAGGTGCAGCAGAAAGACTCGATCGGAGGCCGACAGCACCGTCACATCCGGCAACCCGTTCAATCGCGCCAACACGTGGTTGCCGTGGGCCTCGTTCAGGACGTCGAACGTGACATCGCGGACCATGCGAGTCTTGGTGGCGGAGACGATATCGACGGCCCCAAGATTCGCCCGTTCCTCGGCCAGCAATGCCGCCACCTTGGCGAACATGCCCGGTTTGTTGGCGAGTTGAAGCCGAACGGTGAGCCGATAGTTGGAATAGGGACCGGTTTCACTCATGACGTGGAGTCTGACTCCGTATAGCCTAGCACACCACACAGTGGGGTGCCGGGCATCGGCTAGTGGGAGTCCTAGTGTGGGCACGTCGGCACTCGTACATGCCCGTACATCTGTTGACTTTGGCCGGTACGCTTGGTTACTCTTTCCCACTGGTTGACCCGTAGAGACACGGGTCACATTCATTCAACCAATTAAAAAAGGGGTGAACTCGTATGAAGCGCATGTTGATGGGAATCATGGCCGTGGCCGTGGCAGTGACCTTCAGCGCACCGTCGTTCGCGGGTGAAGGGAAGAAGGAAAAGAAAGACGAGAAGAAGGGCGGACACGTCCTCGTGTATGGAGATGAGAAGAAAGACAAGAAGGACGAAAAGAAGGGCGGACATGCCGACACGTTCGGCGACAAGAAAGAAGAGAAGAAAGATAAGGGCGGAAAGTAATCACCCCGGTCATTTTCGACAGCCCCAACTTCAAGTCTGAACGGGCCTACGATCGTCGGATCGTAGGCCTTTGTCGTTCTGCCTGCGGCGGACACAGGCTCGCATATTGGCCGCCTCACCCGCGTTGACCCGTTCCGCTCATGGGTGCTACGGTCACTTCATGAGCGACTCGTCTCGTCCCGACCGTCGTCCGAACCGCCTGGCCAACGAAACCAGCCCCTATCTCCTTCAGCACGCCTACAATCCTGTCGACTGGTACCCCTGGGGCAACGAAGCGTTGCAAGCGGCCCAAGCCTCTCATAAGCCTATCCTGCTTTCAATTGGCTACAGTGCCTGTCATTGGTGCCATGTCATGGAGCGCGAGTCATTTGAGAACGAGGCCATCGCGGCGATCATGAATCAACATTTCATTTGCATAAAAGTGGACAGGGAAGAACGGCCCGACTTGGATGAAATCTACATGGCGGCGACGGTGGCCATGAATCAGGGCCAGGGCGGCTGGCCGATGACCGTCTTTTTAACGCCGGACACACAGCCGTTTTTCGCGGGCACCTATTTCCCGCCCGAAGATCGATGGGGCCGCCCGGGGTTCGGCTCGCTGCTCAAAAAAATCGCAGAGTATTGGGAAAAGGACTCGGCCGCATGCCGCAACCAGGCCGCTCAGTTGACCGAGCGCTTGCAAGGCGAAGGCCGCATTCCCTCTCCGATTACCGTCAACGCGACGGCGCTCGATGAAGCCGTCGATCAATGTAAGGAGGAATTTGACTCCCGCTATGGCGGCTTCGGAAGAGCGCCCAAGTTTCCTCCCGCAACCACGCTCTCGCTCCTGCTGCGATGTTATCACCGGACGCATGATGCGGGCACGCTCGCGATGGTGACCACCACGCTCGACATGATGGCCGCCGGAGGGATCTACGACCACATCGGCGGCGGATTCGCCCGATACTCCACGGACGAGCGCTGGCTGGTCCCGCATTTCGAGAAAATGTTGTACGACAATGCGCTCTTGGCACGGATATACGTGGAGGCGTATCAGCGCACCAAGAAGCCGCTCTACCGACAAGTGGCCACCGAGGTGCTCGACTATATTCTGCGTGAGATGACCGGACCGGAAGGCGGGTTCTATTCAGCGACGGACGCGGATTCAGAAGGGGTAGAGGGCAAGTTCTTCGTGTGGACTCCGGCCGAGGTCCGCGCCGCGGTCGCTCACGAGCAAGACGCCGATCGATTCTGCGCGTTGTACGACATTACCGAGTCCGGCAATTGGGAGCATCGAAGCATCCCCAACCGTTTGCAACCAATCGAGCAGGTGGCGGCGCGACTGAATGTCACCATCGACGAACTGCTGCAGACCGCGGCCCGTGTGAAACCAGTCCTCTACCAAGCGCGACGCACCCGCGTTCCGCCGGCACTCGACGACAAGATCATCACGTCCTGGAACGGCATGATGATCTCGGCGATGGCGGAGGCCGCGCGGGTGCTCGGCGAACCTCGCTACCTCGATGCAGCCCGACGGACCGCGGATTTTCTCCTGCGGCAGCATGGACGTGCGGATGGCCGCCTCCTCCGCACCTCCCGGGCCGGCCGCGCGCATCTCGACGCCTATCTGGAAGACTATGCGTTTCTCGCCGACGGGCTGATCGATTTGTATGAGGCGGGCGCCGACGAATGCTATCTCCACTCGGCGGCGAAACTGGGCGAGTACCTCTTGTCCGACTTTGCCGCGGAGGGAGGCGGCGGATTTTTCACCACGGCCAAGCATCACGAACTCCTGATTTTGCGAAAGCGCGAAGGGGCCGATGGCGCCATTCCCAGCGCGAATGCCGTCGCGGCCACAGCCTTGGCACGCCTATCGTTCCACTTTGGTCGCGAGGAATGGCGCACTACGGCCGCGGAGGCGATTCGAGCCTATGGACGACAGATCAGCCGCTATCCCCGCGCCTTTGCGAAAAGTTTGATCGTGGTCGATTTCCTGATGGACGGCCCGGTGGAACTGGCGTTGGTCGGCGACGAGCGGCAGGAGGAGTTCCAAGCGCTCCGGCAGGCCGCCGCCGATTGTTACCTGCCCAATCGGATCATGGCAACCGGCTCACCCGGCTCCAGGTCCCAACTCCCTCTGCTCCAGGGCAAGCACCTGGTCGGAGGAAGGCCGGCCCTCTACGTGTGCCGGCATTTCACGTGCCGGGAGCCTGTAACGGATTCTCGTCTCGTGGCGGACGCGCTCATCTCCAAGGCCGCCGCCGCATCTGCGCAAGAGGGCCGGCTGCTTCGGGGACCGCAGTTCTCCGGCCATGCGACACGGCAAGGAACGGCCGAGTATGCCGCACGCAGCATCACCCGCAAGGGAGCCGGCGCTGCTCATGGGTTTAGCATTCTCGGCGGAACCGGCCTGACCGTAAGTCGCCTAGGGTTTGGAACCTATCGCGTCAGCGTCCAGGAGCCGCTGCACCGCGAGGCGTTGCGGAACGCGCTGTTGGAAGGGATTAACGTTATCGATACCTCCACGAACTATATGGATGGGGACAGCGAGCGCCTGGTCGGTGCCGTGGTGCGGGAGACGGTGGAGCGCGGCGATCTGCGACGGGACGAGGTCGTCGTCATTTCCAAAATCGGCTATGTGCAGGGTGACAATCTGAAAGCCGCCAACGCCAGAGAAAGGTCCGGACGTCCGTATCCCGACATGGTCAAGTACGGCGACGGCGTCTGGCATTGTATCCACCCGGAGTTTCTCGAAGACCAATTGACCGCGTCCTTGGATCGCCTGCAGTTGACCACGCTCGACGTCTGTTTGCTCCACAACCCGGAATATATGTTGGCGGAAGCGGCGCGGCGTGGGGAGCTCGATCTGCACAAATCCCGCACGCTGTTCTACGAGCGGCTTGAACACGCCTTTGCCTTTTTCGAAACGCAAATCGCGGCGGGACGGATGCAGTACTACGGCGTGTCTTCGAACACAGTGACCGCAGCACCCGATCATCCCGAGGCGACCTCGCTGGCTCTGATGGTGTCGGCGGCACAACGGGCTTCGCAGTCGGTGGGCACCAGGGCGCATCACTTTGCCATCATCCAATGCCCGATGAACCTGTTGGAGTCAGGCGCCGTCCTGACGCCGAACACAGGAGAGGCAGATCGAGAGACGCTCGTGGAGTGGGCGGCACACGCCCAGGTGGCAGTCGTCGTCAACCGTCCCTTGAATGCCATGCTCGGCGGACAAGGGGGAATGATGCGGCTGGCACAGTTGCCGGTGGACGACCCTCCGATCGATGTGGCCGCCCAACGAGACGTCGTGGCAAAATTTGAACACGAGTATCGCCAGACGATCGCGCCTTCCATCCAACACAGCGGGCAGGGCATGATGCCGGTGGACTTCTTCAACTGGGCGGAAGAACTGGAGCGGGTGCGGCCGCAGGTCCAGGGGCTGGAGCATTGGGAGCAGCTTGAGCACCACAGCATCGCGCCCCAGATCAATCAGGCACTCCAAACGCTGTCGCGCCACCTGACCGGGCCGGCGGCGGAACAATGGGAGAGTTGGCGGGATCGCTATATCCCGGAATTCCTCTCGCTTCTGCGCGGAATTCGACGAGAGGCCGCGGAACGGAGCCATGCCCGCACCGGCAAGCTGGCCGCGGCACTCGACCCCCTGTGGCCCCCTTCCAGGCGGACACAGTCGCTTGCTCGGAAAGCGCTCTGGACGCTGGCCAGCACGCCGGGCGTCAGCTGTGTCCTCACGGGCATCCGGACGCCCCCCTACGTGGAAGACGCCCTGGCCGTTCTCGAATGGGAGCCGCTCCCTGACGTGCGGGGCGTGTATGAAAAAGCCAAAACGGTAGGTTTCCCGTGACGAATGAGCTACGCTCCCCTGGTGGCGAAGGGAGGACTTATGCGAACACCACCAGTACGGGGAATTACCATGAGCGTTCTGGCGACGGCCCTCTTGCTCGCCCAGGGCTGCGCAACTCACTCGGGAATTGGGCATGGCGACGAACAGGCGGCCCGGGAAGAGCTGATCAGCGAACCGCTGATCAAGGATATTCCGCCCAAAGAACTCGCGTTGAGCACCTCCCGATCCGGTCCCGCCATGCGCGCAGAGTTATCCGCTCGAGCGTCGACCGGAACCGCTCTCGGGGCATTGCCCGACGTCCTGTTCGATTTCGATCAGGCCTCGCTCAGGATGGATGGACTCTCGACGTTGGAACGGAACGCCGTGCAGTTACAGAGGGAAGGCGTGTCCCGGTTGCTGCTTGAAGGCCGCGGTGACGAGGTGGGAACGGCGGCGTATAACTTGGTGCTCGGCGACCGGCGGGCCAAGAATGTCAAAGCCTATCTTCAGCAACTGGGACTTTCCGTCGATGTGAGAACCACGAGCTATGGAAAGGACCGCCCTCTCTGTTTCGAGCATCACAGCGAGTGCCTGCAAAGAAACCGCAGCGTCCATTTCGTCGTCAAGGAATAGGCGGCATTGGCTGGGCAACGGCGCAGCCTTCCTGCCCATGAGGTCGGACTCACGACCCCTTTTGTCCTAACGCGCGTAGCTGCTTGGGCTGGAGCCACCACCGGAGGATCCCTTGCGCGGGCCGCGGCTCCTCTGGCACCTGCAGGAAAGCAGCACCGGCCTTTTTCATGACGAACCCAGGGCACGGACGCCCGCACAGCAGAATGGCGACGGCCGCCCCCATCAATGGTTCATGCCCCACACAGAGAACGACGGACGCCGATGGATATGTGCGAAGAGTCGCGAACAGCCGGGCGGGCGTCGAACTCACGGCAAGCGCGTCGACTGTCTGCACGGGAACGGCCGGACACAGCACGGACTGTATTAAGGTGGCCGTCTCCAGCGCGCGTGTAAACGGACTGGTCAGCACATGGGTTGGACTGAGTTTCATCGAAACCAGGCCCGCCGCAGCCTGAAGCACGTAGGCCCGTCCTTCGGCGGTGAGCGGACGATGATATTCTCGTCCCTGCCAGACCTCCGGTTCCACGGCGATGCCATGCCGGATAAAGACGCACTCCATGACGACTTTGTTGTCCTCCGTTGAAGCGAACGGCGACCTCTCCGTGGGACTAGAACCTCACTTCACGGAGCGACGATTGGTGGGCCAAAAACCAGTCGATCGTCGTTTTCAATCCCTCCCGCAAGGTATGCCTCGCCTGAAACCCAAACAGTTGTTTGGCTCGCGAGACGTCGAGACACCGTCGAGGTTGGCCGTTGGGCTTCGTCGGATCCCATTCGATGGTTCCGGCAAAGCCGACGAACGACGCGATCAGGTGTGCAAGGTCTCGGATCGTGATTTCTTCCCCCGTGCCCAGGTTGACCGGGAGCGAACCGTCGTAGCATTCGGTGGCGCGGAGGATGCCTTCGGCCGCATCGTCGACGTACAAAAACTCGCGGCTCGGCGTCCCGTCGCCCCACAGGCTCAACGTGGAGCGGCGCTGTTCTTTGGCTTCGACGCATTTGCGAATCAGCGCGGGAATCACATGGGAGGTGTTTAAGTCAAAATTATCCCGCGGGCCGTACAGATTGACCGGAAACAACACGATCGAACGAAATCCGTACTGTTGGCGGTAGGCCTGCGATTGGACCAACAGCATCTTTTTTGCCAGCCCATAGGGCGCGTTGGTTTCTTCCGGATAGCCGTTCCACAAGTCGTCCTCCTGGAACGGAATCGGTGTGAATTTGGGATAGGCGCAGATCGTCGCCAGCGCCACGAACTTTTGAAGCCCCTGCTGGCGTCCCACTTCCATCAACTGGGTGCCCATCATGAGATTGTCGTAGAAGAATTTGCCGGCATTGGCCTGGTTCGCGCCGATCCCTCCGACGCGCGCGGCCAGATGCAGCACCACATGCGGTTGGGTCTCGGCATAGAGGCGTTTGACGGCCCCCATGTCGACCAGATCATAGTCGCGACTGCGCGGCACGAAGACGTCCGCACAGCCTTGCGCGCGCAGGCGTTCGACGACGAATGATCCGAGGAATCCGGCTCCTCCCGTCACGACCACTCGCTGGTTTGACCAATATCCCATGTTCACCGTCGTGACCGGGTGCCCTCGAGACGTTCACGCTCGACGGCGAGGTCGGCATCCACCATCATTTGAGCGAGTTCGGCAAAACGCACCTTCGGCTCCCATCCCAGCACGGTCTTGGCTTTCGACGCATCGCCGATCAACAGATCGACTTCGGTGGGGCGGTAGTATTTGGGGTCGATTTTCACATACTGCCGCCAATCCAGCTGCACCCGCTCGAAGGCGAGTTCGAGAAATTCGCGGACACTGTGAGTTTCTCCCGTCGCGACGACGTAGTCGTCGGGGGCGTCGGCTTGGAGCATCAACCACATGGCCTGCACATAGTCGCCGGCAAATCCCCAGTCTCGTTTGGCGTCCAGATTGCCGAGATAGAGGTCCCGCTGAAGCCCCAGCTTGATTCGGGCGGCGGCTTTGGTGATCTTTCGCGTGACGAACGTTTCCCCGCGGCGTGGCGATTCGTGATTGAAGAGGATCCCGCTGCAGGCAAACAGGCCATAAGCCTCCCGATAATTCACTGTGATCCAATGGGCATACACCTTGGCCGCCCCGTAGGGACTCCGGGGATAGAAGGGTGTGGACTCGCGCTGCGGCACCTCCAGCACTTTGCCGAACATTTCGCTGGAGGACGCCTGGTAGAACTTGGGTTTCAGGCCGGATTCCCTGATGGCTTCGAGCAAGCGGATCGTTCCGAGACCCGTGATCTCACCGGTATACTCGGGAACATCGAAGCTCACGCGCACATGGCTTTGGGCGCCGAGGTTATAGATCTCGTCCGGTTGAATCGTGCGGATAATGTGGTTCAGCGAGCTGGCATCGTTGAGATCTCCATACAGCAGACGGAGCCGAGGATTCGGAACATGCGGATCTTCATAGATCGGGTCAATGCGGCCGGTGTTGAACGAACTTGACCGTCGGATGATGCCGTAGACTTCGTACCCTTTCGCCAGCAACAACTCGGCGAGGTAAGACCCATCTTGACCCGTGATCCCGGTGATAAGCGCTTTGTTCATGGCCACTCCTTGACTACCGCGGCGGATTATTGCCTGGTTTAATGGGTTTGTCTACCCGTTAGGAACATGTAAAATCCGTCAGCCGAGTTTGCCATCCCTTCTCGAACCGGGTAGGATAACCGCCGTCCACAGCCCTGAGACAGGTGTGAGGGTATGCCCGCTCTTTCGCACGCGCAGTTGCGCAAAATCGGATTGGTGTCTTCTCTGGTCGTGGGGGGATTTCTCGTGGCCCACTCCATTAATGCCTTTGTCGCGGAGGCTTTGTTTTTGGCGCCGGATCGTCCTCCCGTGGCTGGCGATCGTGAGATTCCCGCGGCCCGGACAGTTCCGGCGAATCAACTGGCCGAAGACGTGCGAGCGAGCGGTTTGTTCGTGGTGCCTGCCGTGCCGCTCGGTCAGACAGCGTCCTTTGGTGGCGGCGGCAGCGGTGGCGGCAGTATCGGAGGAGGCGGCGGCAGGCAAGGGGGGGCCGCCGGCCACGCCGTCAGGGCCTCCATCGGCACGGCCGAGAAGATCCGCGTGATTGGAATCGTGTTCGGCGATCAGCGGGGGGTGTTTGCAATTGTGGAAGAGCTGACCGGCAAACGACAATCGCTCTATCGCTTGCATGAAGAGATTCCCGATCTCGGCGAGGTCAGTGAGATTCGCCGGAATGGGATGATCGTGCGCCGTGGAAATTTGGAAGAATTGCTCGAACTGGCGGCGGATGAAAAGCCGGTGACGACGGCATCCGGTCAGGGGGCCGTCCCCGCGTCGGGCAAACCGCTCCATCGGGTGGTCGATCGCCGGGAAGTCGAACAGGCGATGAGCGATCTACCGAAGCTTCTCACCCAGGCCCGCGCCGTGCCCAATATGGTTAACGGCACACTCAGTGGATTCCGCATCGACTATGTTGCCCCGGCCAGCTTCTATGAAAAGATCGGTATTCAGTCCGGCGATGTCTTACAGCGAGTCAACGGGGTAGATATTCGAGATCCCAGCACGATGTTCAGTCTGTTGCAGCAACTCAAAAACGAGCGTACCGTGAAACTCGACATGGTTCGGAACAACCAGCGGTCCACCATGACCTACGAACTCCGGTGAGCCGGCTCCGCTGTCGACCGCTCGATTCCAGCAGCATGCGCCTTGGTCAGTCAACAGAAAGAACATGCGGCAAGGCCCCATTCGTGCATAAACATCAATCTTAACTTGAAGTACTCCAAGGAAGCACAGCCCGGACCATGTCCTTGCCTCAGGTCAGGCACTCAGAGTATGGTTGATGGGCTCTCCCGAGGCTTTCCGTGTGGGCTCCGTCACCATTCCTCCCTCCGGGGGCAAAAAGGCAGAAGGTCGCGTGGAAGACGAAGTGGCTGAATCAGGCACCAGCAGGCCGCTCCTGGGACAAATCCTAGGAGAAAAATTTAACCTCGGTCATTCCAAACTCCAAGAAGCGCTCGCATACCAGCAGGAGAAAGGCGGCCGGCTTGGCGAGGTCTTGCTCCATCTGCGTCTGCTTCGAGAGGAAGAACTGCTGGAAGGACTGGCCCTCCAGTTTGATGTCCCCTGGATGCCGCAGCTCGACACGACGAACATTGATCATTCCTTGATCAAGAAAGTCCCCATCGCCTTTGCCCGGCGCTACCGCGTGCTCCCCCTTCGGCACGAAGACGGCGCCATCATCTGCGCCACCACCGACCCGCTGGAAACGGTTGCGTTGGACGATCTCCGCCTGTTGCTCGGCAAACCCATCAAGCCCGTCCTGACCTCCAGCGTCGCCCTCCTGGCCCGTCTGAACCGCGTGTACGACGAAGTGGCGAGTCCGGCCGGGGCGGAGAAAGTGATGGAGGATATCGCCGCGAACGAGAATCTCGATCAATTGGCGCATGCCTTGGATGAACCGCAAGACTTGTTGGACGCCACCGATGAAGCGCCGATCATCCGGCTCGTCAATTCTGTGCTGTTCCAGGCGGTGCGCCAACGGGCCAGCGACATCCATTTCGAGTCGTTCGAACGCGGGCTGGTCGTGCGGTATCGCATCGACGGCGTCCTCTACCCGGTGCTCACGCCCCCCAAGCATCTCCAAGCCAGCATCATCGCCCGGCTCAAAATCATGGCGGGTTTGAACATCGCCGAGAAGCGTCTGCCGCAGGACGGCCGCTTCGCCATTCGCACGGCGGGCAAGGACATTGATCTGCGTGTGTCGGTGCTGCCCACCTCGCACGGAGAACGGGTGGTGCTCCGCCTGTTGGAAAAAGAAAACCGCCTGCTGAACCTCACCGAGATGGGGTTCACCGGCGACCGGCTGTCGGCCATTCACCAATTGATTCAACTGGCACACGGCATCATTCTCGTCACCGGCCCGACCGGCAGCGGCAAAACCACGACTCTGTACGCCGCGCTCAGCCAGATCAACGCGCCGGACAAGAACATCATCACGGTCGAAGATCCCGTCGAATATCAATTGCTCGGCATCGGGCAAATGCAGGTCAACCCCAAAATCAACCTATCGTTCGCCGCCGGGCTCCGCTCCATCCTGCGCCAAGACCCGGACGTCATCATGATCGGCGAAATTCGCGACCGTGAAACGGCGGAGATCGCCATCCATGCCTCGCTCACGGGCCATCTGGTGTTCTCCACCCTCCATACCAACGATGCCGCCAGCGCCGCCACACGGCTGATCGATATGGGAATCGAGCCGTTCCTCGTCGCATCCTCGGTGGTCGCCGTCCTGGCTCAGCGGTTGCTGCGCAAGATCTGCCCCGACTGCAAGCGCCCCTACCAGGCGAGCGCCGAGGAACTGAGCCGGCTGGAGCTGGATCCGCAGACCCCCGTCACGCTCTATCGAGGTGCGGGGTGTGCGGCTTGTTCACAAACCGGGTATCGCGGACGGACCGGCATTTTTGAGTTGCTCGTCCTCGACGATGAAGTCCGCCGCTTGATCGGAGCCAAGGCCGATTCGTCGGCGATCAAACAGGCGGCCATCGCAAAGGGAATGGTGACGTTGAAGCAGGAAGGCGCGGAAAAGGTCCTCAAGGGGCACACGACCTTGGAAGAAGTCATGCGCATCACGCAGCAGGAGATCGAAATCTAACCATGCCGGTGTATCAGTATCGGGGCTATCGGAACGACGGAGGCGCCGCCACGGGCATCGTCGACGCCGAGAATGTCAAGGTCGCGCGGCTCAAGCTTCGCAAAGAAGGCGTGTTTCCGACCGATGTCGTGGAGCAGACCCGCGCGGCGGTTCGACGCCCCGAAGGCCAGGTGCAGGCGCCGCCAAGCGGACGGGCGGCCTTGTCCGCCAATGACCTGGCCTTGATGACTCGACAATTCGCCACGCTGCTCGTGGCGGGACTTCCCCTCGTCGAAGCCCTGGGAGTGCTGGTGGATCAGGCCGAAAAGAAGCCGGTCAAGGGGTTGTTCGCCGAGATTCGAGAGCAGATTCGCGGGGGAAAGTCCCTCAGCGCCGCGCTCGAACTGCATCCAAAGGATTTTTCACCGATCTTTATTCATATGGTACGGGCGGGAGAAGCCAGCGGGGCGCTCGATCAAATTTTGTTCCGGCTGGCCGAGTTTCTCGAGAAGCAATTGGCGCTCAAGAACAAGGTCACCAACGCCATTCTCTACCCTGCCCTCATGCTGATCGTCGGCGTGGGCGTGCTGTTTTTCCTCATGACGTTTGTCGTTCCAAAGATCACGGCCGTGTTCGCGAGCATGAAGCAGGCGCTGCCGTTGCCGACCGTCGTGTTGATGTCTATCAGCCGGTTTTTTGCCGATTATTGGATGGTCGTGATTGGGCTGCTCCTGGGCGGCATCCTCCTGATCCGGCGCCTGGTGCGGACGGAGGCCGGCCGGATGACGGCGGATCGCGTAATCCTTCGGCTGCCGCTGGTCGGGGACGTGGCCCGGATGGTCTCCATTTCCCGCCTGACCAGCACCCTGGCGACGATGCTGGCCAGCGGCGTCCAGCTCCTGGACGCAATGGACGTCTCCAAGCGCGTCATGAACAATCGCGTCCTCGAAGAGGCGGTGGAAGGCGCGCGCCAGAATATTCGCGAAGGGGAAACCATCGCGGATCCCTTGAAGCGCAGCGGCGAATTTCCCGCCCTCGTAACCCACATGATCGCCGTGGGCGAGCGAAGCGGCGAGATGGAAGACATGCTGCGGCGTGTCAGCCAAATTTACGACGGCGAGGTCGAACGCGTGATTACGCGGCTGACCTCGCTCTTGGAGCCCATCATGATCCTGGTGATGGGCGTGATCGTGTTTTTCATCGTGGTGGCGATCCTGCTGCCGATTTTCGAAATGGGTCAAATGGTCCGCTAGCCGTGACGGACCCTCAGTGACGAATTGAACGGGAGGTGTTCGATGAGGCTTCGAGAGCAATTCCGAGATGTCTCGGCCATGCGGCCTGGCACGAGCCAAGGCCTGCGCGCAGGCGGTCCGGATGGCGCACGGGACCCCTTAGGGACAGCAGCCGGTTGCGAGCGCGGCTTCACCTTCATCGAGATCATGGTGGTCGTGGCCATTCTCGCCATCTTGGCAGCGCTCGTCGTCCCGCGCATTATGGGGCGAACCGACGACGCCAAGCGAACGGCGGCCAAAGTGCAAATCCGGAATATCGAGGGCGCGTTGCAATTGTACAAATTGGATAATGGCGTGTATCCCACCACCGAACAGGGACTGAAAGCGCTGATTGAAAAACCGTCCGTCGGCGTCGTCCCGAAGAAGTGGAAGCTCGGCGGATACTTGGCCAAGTTGCCCGAAGATCCGTGGGGGAATCCCTACAAATACCTCAGCCCGAGCCAGCGGGGAGATTATGAAATCATGTCTCTCGGGACCGACGGAGAAGTCGGCGGCGAGGGCGTCAACGCGGATATCACCAATTGGAATCTGGATCGGGACTGACCTATGTGGTGCGATGGTGAGAGACAGATGATCGAAGCGGAGGCCGGTCAGGCCGGACGAGGGCAACACCCCGCTCCCGTTCCCCTCTCCTCGGCAGGGTTCACCTTGCTGGAGATCATCATGGTGATGTTTTTGCTTGGCGGAGTGCTCGTACTGGTCGTCCCGCGAATAGTCGTGGGTGAGGACCTGGGCTCGACCGGGCGCACCCTCATCGGCGTCCTGCGGAGTCTGCAGACCCTGGCGATCACCGGGCAAAAACCGGTCCGGCTCTATCTGGACCTGGATCAAGGCACCTATTGGGCGATGGTCCTGGAAGGGAAGGAGGAAAAGCTTCCCTTAGATGGCTATTGGCTCAAACCGCGCACCCTGCCCGAGCGGGTTAAGTTCGTCGATGTCTCGGTGGGACAAAATAAGCGGCTGTCCGGCCGCATCGATCTCTTGTTTTTTCCGAACGGACGGATCGATCCGGTGACCATGCATCTCGGCGATCCCAGCAACAATCTGTTGGCCATTGCGGTGGAGTCGTTGACCGGCGCCATCCGCACCAGCGATGAACGGATTGAGCCGACTCGCAATCCGCCGATCCCCGAACGCCTGAGAACGCTGCTGCAGACGCCGCAAGGCCCTTCACCGGCGTCTCTCGGCCTCAGATTCTAGTCGGTGCGGAGATGAAGAGGACGCCTCCAAGGACCCTGGACAACGAGCAGGGATTCAGCTTGTTGGAAGTGTTGCTGGCGATCGGCTTGCTTGCCATCGCGCTTCCTGTCCTGCTGGGGCTGCGAAACTTTGATCTGGACCTCCAGGGACGCGCCCAGGAGATCACCGCCGCCACCTTGCTGGCGCAAGAGAAGTTGCTGGAGACCGAATTGTTGGCCGTCTATCCCGTCGGAGAAGTCAGCGGAGATTTTCAAAATACGCCCCTCGGCGTCGAAACGTCCTTCTCGGCAGAGCGGGCG
>CAYQDJ010000012.1:0-57186 GCA_964416255.1 uncultured Nitrospira sp.
TCAAACGAAAGAAGAGTACCACCAGATTGTGAAGCAGGTTCGCCAGTTTCTCGAGGGACGCGATCATGAGCTCCTGCTCGATCTCCGGGCCAAAATGGAGGCGGCGGCGGACCGGGAAGAGTTTGAGGAAGCCGCGCGCCTGCGGGATCGCCTCTTCAAAATCGAGCGGATGCTCGAAAAACAACGCATCACGCAGACGTCCGCCACGGAGCAGGATGTGATGGGGTTGGCGCGGCAGGGTGCCGCGGTGGACCTCCAGCTCCTGTTCGTCCGCGGAGGACTGTTGATCGGTCGAAAGGATTTCTTTTGGCCGCACTCGGCCGATACGTCGGATGAAGAACTGGTCCGATCCGCCATCGAGCAGTTTTACAACAAGGAGGGACAACCGCCGAAGGAGCTGTTGATTCCGGTGGCGCTGGAGGACAACCCCGTCATCGAGCAGTGGCTGTCCGACAAACGCGGCCATGCCGTTCGCGTCCTCGCCCCTGAGCGAGGCGCCAAACACCAGTTGGTCCGGTTGGCGGAAGAAAATGCCGCCGCCGCCGTCGCCACTCACCTGCGGGACGTCGAAGTCGACCGCCAAGCCGGGGAGGAACTCAAACGCCTGCTTCACTTGGACCGTGCGCCGCGACGGATCGAAGGCTTCGACATTTCCAATACGATGGGAGCTCAGTCCGTCGCGTCGATGGTCGTGTGGGAAGACGGCCACCTGAACAAGGCCGATTATCGTCGCTTCCGCATTCACACCGTCACCGGCGCCAACGACTTTGCCAGCATGAAGGAGGTCATCATCCGGCGATATGGACACACCGAGAGGCTCGCACGCCCCGATGTGATCCTCATCGACGGCGGTCTCGGGCAACTGGCCTCGGCGCTGGAGGGACTCCGACACGTCGGCCAGGGTCAACTGCCGATCCTGGGGCTGGCAAAGGCGCGTGGAGAAAAGCATGAGCGTGTGTTTCTGGCAGGCCGAAAAAACCCGATTGTTCTTAAGGACCAGGCACCGGCCACTCATCTCCTCCAACGGATCCGCGACGAAGCCCACCGCTTCGCCATCACCTATCATCGGAAACTTCGGGGGAAGTCGTTGATCGCGTCACGGTTAGACCAAGTCATCGGGATCGGCGAAATACGGCGGAATCGCCTCCTCAAAGTATTTGGGAATGTGGATGAAATCCGGACGGCAACTGATTCCGATTTGTTCGAAGCCGGACTGGACGCTCAGACAGTCTCACATCTTCGCAAGGCGCTGGAGAGCTAGACGACGGCTTGTACCAGACGGGTCTGCACAGCCCTGGCCCCTGCATCACCTCGTCGAAAAAAGTGACGCGGGAACCCCGATAGGGCCGAACGGTCCTATGTACAATGCGGCCGCCTCCCAGTGGATGCTTTGGTCTCCTGATTGACACAGATAGGCGTTTGCGCTTATACACAATCAGAATACCTGCCCTGGGTGAACACGTATGGGTGACCCGCTCCGGTATCAATCCATTTCCGAAGAAACACTGCACGGAACGTTCCCCTTCATCCATTCAGGGACGAGGCATCTCTATCGGGAACCGCAGGCACTTGGCGTTTCCGAGCATGCTCTCCAAAGCCTCTCCGCGGTAGCGATTCCCCGGCGGCCGTTCCCCGCCGAACTCTTTACCGACTTTACCAAACGAGAAATCCAGCGCGTCCTGGAGATTCTTCATTATGCGGTGGAAGCCACCACCGGTGAGGATGTGTATCAGGTCCTGCAACTCATTCAAAAGGCCGTCTCCTGCCCGCGGGTCATTGGAGGCGTCGCTCAATTGACTCCTAAAGGTGGCTTCAAGGAATTTAATAGTGTGATCAATGTCAGCTATTCGAACGACTGGCTTTACAGCTATGGGAAGAATGGGTATGCCCATGTTGACCCGGTCCTGCAAAGCGTTCTCTCGACCTTTCAGACGCAGGTATGGGAGCAGACCTACGGAAAGACCACGTCGGCCAAACAGTACGAATTTATCGAAGAAGCACGTGCCTATGGTCTCACGCACGGCATCACCACCGGCATGTTGGAGCGGAACAGACGATTCGCCAGCTTCTTTTCTTTTGCCGGTGGAGACCCGGGCGATGCCGAGCGGTATAAGGGATTGATCGAATACCTGCTTCCTCACCTCCACCGGGTGCTGATCGCGAATTCTCACACCCCGCTGTCCAATCGCGTCAAAGGGCTCTCCCCCCGGGAAACCACCGTTTTGCTCTGGATGAAACAAGGCAAGACCAACTGGGAGATTTCGCGAATCCTCGGAGTGAGCGAACGCACCGTCCGTTTCCATATCGAAGGCATTTTTGGGAAGCTGGACGTCAGTTCACGAACGCAAGCCGTCGCCTTTGCCATGGAGCAAGGCTTGTTTCCGCACGAGTGACCCTTCGGGGCGATCCTCTACGCCGCCACGAGCTTCGCCGCTAAATCCACATCGACTTGCCGGCTCCCGGCATCAAGCGGTCCACCACCAACGACGGACACCTCCTTGGGATCCCGAGCGAGGAACCCGCTTTTCTCAAACGATGTCGACCCATCGATGGAGTTGATCCAGCGGTAAAACGTAGGCTGTGCGGTCGGACAGGTCTCGTGAAACCCCTTCCAGTCTAAGACCGCTGCGATGGACAGCGCACCTGCCGGGGGGAGGGACACCGCCGGGCTGACGGCTTCGCATGTAAAACCCATCCCGCGCAACACGCGCAAGAAGCGCTTTTCAACCACCATGTACAGGTAGCGAATCTCATTGTGCATCGACCATTGATAGACGCCTTTAAAGAGCACCTGCATCAACCGGATGGACAACCCTTTCTCCGTCAAGGTTGGATCAATCGCCAACCTCGTGATTTCGACCGTATCCCGTTCTTTACGGATCTGACAATTCGGGAGCAAACACGCTCGAAACTCACTTTCCAACATGAAGGGATACGGAGGATTGATCATGCGAAAGACTCCGAGAAGCCGGTGGCCTCCATCGAACAGCCCGACGGAGGTGGCAAACACGTCATAGGGATCAACCTCGATCCCATCCTCGCTCTCGCTCACCCAGTGCAGTCGCTCCGCAAACACCTGATGTCGCAAGTGATACGACGCCCGCAACTCCTCCGGACCTGATAAGGTTCTTATCACGAGATTGTCCTCGCGGAACTCGATCCGTCGGTTCACTTCGAGCACCTGCATAGCCCTCTCCTTTTGTTAAGGGAAACTGCCGTCTCGCGCGTAATACGAAATGCCCCAAGCGACGGACACACGTCACCTGGCGACCACGCCAGGTGGACCGGCGGGAGGCCCTGAGGTACAACGGAACCCATCAGGTGGTTAAGCCCTACGGGGAGGAGGGAGTGGGCAGATGAAGGGTAAATTCGGGTTCCGCATTATTGACGGCTTGCGCCGCTCCGGAAGGCTGTCCGGCGGCGAGGCCGTCTATGGTTCCGAGCGCTGTTCAGAAGGAACGGAGTTGCTGCATCAACTCGTCGACGACTCGGCGGACCAGGCGCTGCCGCTTGCCTTGAAGGCATCGGAGAAGCGCTTGAACGCGTTGCTGGAAGATCGCACCCGCATTGGACGCGATCTCCACGACTGCGTGCTGCAGTCCTTGTACGCGATCGGCTTGAGCCTTGAAACCCACCGACGCACCAGCCCGCCTCTGACCTTGGAATCCCACGGTCCAGGCGACCAGACCGTTGACCAGCTCAACAAGTTGATCCGGGACATCCGAAGAATGATCCGAGGCCTGGAGGAGGGGACGGTTCAAGAGTTCGATCTCATGGCTGAATTAAATGAACTGGCCAGAACCTATAACCAGGTCGGCCACGTGCAGATTCGCCTGATGATCCAACCACGCGCCCTCGATGTCTTGACGCATGAAGAGGAACGTGAACTGCTCAATATCACCCGAGAGGCCTTGAGTAACAGCGTGCGCCACGCGCAAGCCACGCACATCACCGTTCGCTTGCAGAATACGCGATCGCGAATTCGCCTGACGATTGCAGACGACGGCGTCGGGTTCAGCCATGGCGACGTCCCCTCCTCGGGATACGGACTGGCGAACATGGCGGCCCGCGCAAAAAAACTCGGCGGCGCCTTGCGTGTTCAGTCGCGAAAGGGACGCGGGACCCAGGTCGTCGCCGAGTTTTCCCTCGAACCGATATTGACACCCGCATGACCCGCGAACCGATTCGCCTGATCATCGTCGACGATCATGAACTCGTCCGGAAGGGATTACGGTCCTTCTTGGATCTGGAGGACGATATTTGCATAATCGGGGAAGCGGAAACGGCCTCGGACGCCGTAGCGTTGGTTGAACGCCTGCATCCCCCAATGGTCCTGCTGGATGTGCGTCTTCCGGACGGAACGGGCATCGACGTGTCCCGTCGTCTCCTCAAGGTGGCTCCGGAACTACGGATCCTGGTGCTGACGAGTTACGCCGACGAGGCCACGGTCCTCTCGGCTGTTCAAAGCGGCGCACATGGCTACGTCCTCAAAGACATACGGACCCACGAGTTGATACGCGCCATTCGCGCAGTCGCCGGAGGGCGTGGATACCTCGACTCCCGCATCGCTCAGCAGGCCCTCCAGTGGATCCGTGCCAAGCCGCGTGGAGGCAGGCCGACGCATGGGCTCGCGCAATTGTCTCCGCAGGAACGTCTGATCATGCCGCTTCTGGCCGACGGCAAAACGAACAAAGAGATCGCGCTCCGGCTTCATCTGAGCGACAAGACCGTGAAAAACTACCTGGCCAACATCTTCGACAAACTCCAAGTGAGACGCCGCACCGAGGCAGTGGCACTCTTCTTGCGGGCTTCACTCACCGACCACCAATCGCCCGGCTCCTAGCACGCCGCCATGCGTTCCAAGGCCGCGCCGACGTGCCGCCACCGAGCCTCTCCGTCTCAATTGAAAAGGGGGCCTGCTCTCGCGTATGGTAGGCGCCCGGACCGAGCACCCAGCTATTCCCCGCGTTTGCCGAGTCAGGGCGCACGATGGTGGCGATGAAGCCTTTCGAAACCCAGACGCCCGACGAACTTCTCGCCCAGCTACGCGCCGCGCAGCATGAGCTGCGCCGCCGTGGATGGCTATCCCCGTCGATGCAGCCATCGGACCCGTCAGCCTTCGACGGCCTGCCGGAGATGACCGACAGCGAACAACGGTACTACCTCCTGTACGACAACAATCCCTCCATGTATTTCACCCTTTCCCCAAATGGGCGTGTGCTCTCCGTCAATCGTTTTGGAGCCGAACAACTCGGGTACGTTCAAGACGACTTGATCGGAGAATCGGTCCTTCGGGTGTTCGATCCTGGGGACCATGCGACGGTGCTCGAACAACTGGCCATCTGCACCCGTACCCCCTCCCAGACATTTGTCTGGGAGATCGGGAAGGTCCGACAAGACGGCACCAAACTGTGGGTGAAGGAGCGGGCCCGGTGCGTCATCAGCCCCTGCGGCGACAGCATGATCCTGATCGTCTGCGAGGACATCACCGACCGGAAGCAAGCGGAAGCGGTGCTGCAAGAAAGTGAGCAACGGTTGCGGCTCATGATCGAATGCGCGCCGGAATGCGTGGCCATTGTGAGCCCCGACGGCCGGCTGCAGAGCATCAATCCGGCCGGCCTGCTCATCCTCGAAGCGGAAGCGACGTCGGAGGTCTGCGGCCATCCGCTGTTTGAGTTTATCCATCCCGATGATCGTCCCGCATTCCAGAGGTTTCATGAGGCGGCCGCTTCCGGACACGCCGGCAGGTTGAATTTCAGAATGCGCGGGCTCCATGGAACCGAGCGCCTGGTCGAGAGCCACGGGGTCCCCTGGAGGGACAATGCAAGGAACGTGACCGCCGTCCTCAGCGTGACGCACGATGTGACCCAGCAGCGGCGCACGGAACAGGCGTTGCGCGAGAGTGAGGCCCGGCTCAATTTTCTCTTATCGAAATCGCCCGCCGTCATCTATACCGCCGAAGTCTCGGGGAACTATGCCATCACGTTCGTATCGGGGAATGTCGACAAGCACCTGGGATATGAGCCGCGGGAATTCATCCAAGACCCACGGCTCTGGGTGACGCGGATTCATCCGGAAGACGCCCCTCGGGTGCTGGCCAATCTTGCCGAGCTGTTTTCACAAGGCACACTCACGTATGAGTACCGGTTCTTGCACAAGTCCGGCGGGTATCGCTGGCTGCGCGACGACCTCATTCTCATTGCGGACGATCAAGGAAATCCGGTGGAGATCCTTGGCTCCTGGACGGATATCACCGAGCGGCGGCGTGCCGAGGAAGAGCGCGAGCGGTTCAGCCAAGACTTGCATGACGATATCCTGCAATCTTTATATGCCGTGGGCATGCAGTTGGAGGCCAGCAAACTCACCGCCTGCACCGCGCCACGCAGGTCGAAATCACATGTGACACAGGCCATTGATCACCTCAACCGTTTGGTCGTCACGGTCAGACAGTTCATTGCCCTCCTCAACCAAGAAACGTCCCCTGCCAGGGATTTTGGTCAGGCGTTGCGGCAACTGGCGGATTCGTTCACGCTGGGCCGTCGAACCAAAATCGAACTCGACATCCAGGATGCAGCAGCCGCGACGCTCTCATCAGAGCAGGGAGCGCAATTGCTCAGTATTGCCCGAGAGGCGCTCAGCAACGGTCTGCGCCACGCCCAAGCCTCCCGTCTCTGGATGCGGCTCACCCGCACCGGCCGCACCATACGCCTGAAGGTAGGTGACGACGGCATCGGCTTCGACTCCAAACAGAAGCGGCACCAAGGCCATGGCCTGATCAATATGGCGGCGCGGGCGAAGCGCGTTCACGGCCGCTTCAGACTGACCAGCACGCCGGGACGCGGGACGTGCATCACCGTTGAATTTGTCAGAGAGGAACGTCATGCCCATGAGACCCAAAGCCCTTCGCCTGCTGCTCGTTGACGACCATGAGGTGGTCCGGATCGGCCTTCAAGCCGTCCTCGATCTCACCCCCGGCATGAAGGTCGTGGGACATGCGGCGGGAAAGGCGGACGCGATCGATTTGGCACATCGGCTCAACCCGGATGTGGTGCTCCTCGATATTCGATTGCCCGATGGCAGCGGCATCGAGGCGGCACGGGCCATTCTCGCAAGTTGCCCACACTCACGCGTCCTCTTTCTAACGAGTTTTGCCGACGACCATACGGTTCTGGAAGCCATCCTCTCCGGCGCCCAAGGGTATATCCTGAAGGATATCGCGTCAGAAGGGTTGATACGGGCGATCAGGACCGTCGCTGCGGGACAGGCCTTGATCGATCCGCGCTTGACCCGGCACACGCTGCAATGGTTGAAACATGTGTACGCGTCCCATCGACAAGCGAAGCGACCGCTCTTGTCTCCCCAAGAACAGCGCTTGCTTCCGCTCGTCGCACAGGGTTTCACCAACAAAGAGATCGCCGATCAGCTGCATTTGAGCGAGAAGACGGTTAAGAACTATCTGGCAAATATTTATTCCAAATTGCAGATCGGGCGGCGTTCCCAGGTGGCCGCCTTCTATGCCGGGAGTTTTCGTGCCTCTGGGGCACAACACCCGACCCCGGAAGATGCGGAAGCCGTCATGGCGTCCCCGCAACCCCGATGAGATCAGATGAGATCGGCGCGTTCACCAGGCGCCATCCCTAGCCTCACGTCAGTCGCCTCCCTTGCGAAGGTTTCCGTCCGCAGGCCACAGTCGTTAATTTGACAGGCCTCCCGTCTCTCACTAGGATACGCCCGGCTTCAGTCAAGCAGCTCAGTGTGTGTGATCCTAAGGAGGTCCCATGTCGGACGAGCGAGTCTCTCAGCTGCCTGCATCTGCCAGGACCGGGGCATCTCCCCTGAGCCGCGCGGAACATGTGTTTGAAATTGCCGTGTTTTCGAGCCGATGGATTCAGGCCCCGTTGTATGGAGGACTGATCGTCGCAGAACTGCTCTATGCCTATAAATTCCTGGTGGAACTGTGGGAGATGATCCTGCACATCCAAAAAATGGACGAAACCGTGTTCATGCTCGGCGTGCTGGGGTTGGTCGATGTGACCATGGTGGCGAATCTGCTCACGATGGTGATCATCGGAGGCTACGCGACGTTTGTCAGCAAACTGGATTTGGACACCCATCCGGACCGACCGGATTGGCTGACGCACGTCGATCCCGGCACGATTAAAATCAAGCTCGCGGCATCGCTGGTCGGCATTTCCAGCATTCACTTATTGAAAGCGTTTGTCGACGTCGCCAATGAGAATCCCGAACACATCAAATGGAAAATTTTCATCCATATGACCTTCTTGGGGTCCGCCATCCTCTTGGCTTGGACGGACAAAATCATGCAGAAGGACAAAAAGCACTGACCGACAAGGCCGCGAGTCCTCCGCAATTCGAATGCCCACGAGAGGGTCATCCCCAGCCCGGCCAAAGCGCGCCGTCGGCCTGCCGCCAATATGGCGCCCAGACCAAGGCAACGAGTTTGACCGCGATGTTCGCCTTAGTCGGCTTAATGGATACTGGATCAAGCGGTTCAGACAGAGGATCGGCGGCGGCAGCCAGGGCGTCAGCCTCCGTCTTGAATCGGGCGTCCAACTCGGCGAGTTGCCGCTGAAGGACGGCAATGTTTTCTTCCGCATGGCCGACGTCTTGTGATTCCTTCATCACCCGACCCGCGCTTCTGATGGCGGTCGTCGCACGGCCGATGTTGGCCTGGCTGATCGTCTTGCGGCCCAGAAACGCGCCGAGGATCGAGGCCCCGACCGTCATCGCCGCCTGAACTTGGCTGGAGCGCGCCTCGGCCTGTTGCTTGGCTTTCATCTGTTCCGCCCGCCTGATCCGCTCCTGAAGTGCCGCAATCTTGGGGGCATACTTCTGCCGCAGCGTCTCCACCGACTGATCCCGCCGTTCCCGTCCGCGCTGCTGGATCCTGACACGGAACTCACGCTCCGATTCACCGGGCTTCGAGACCGCCTTGGTGCTAGGGCTGCTCCACAGGTCGATCGTCTGCGTGCGGAACAGCCACCCGCTGAACTCCTTGCCCCAGTCCGCATAACTGTGTGCTTTCCCCGCCAGGGATGGCAGCGGAAGAAACTCCGCGCCGCTTCCCTCGCGGTGCTCGAGATCCGCTGGTGTGAGAGTGATGTGAACCGCACGTTCCCAGTCCACCGCGACGGGACCGTCGGCCAGAGGAGCGAGCACCGCGACATCCTCCTGGTAGTCAATCGCCCGTTTGGCATCGACAAAGCGCAGATGAGCGGAGCCGAACAACATTGGGGCATAGATCAATTGAGCCCCCTCCGGCCGAGCGCCGCGGAGGGGGAGGACATGCTGCGGAATATCCGGCGACAAAACGGGACGCGCAGCCGTCCTCGGGGATCCCTCGATGACCGGTCGAACAGAGTCGGTTTCGGTTCGACGCTCCGTTTGACCCTTCGCGATGGACGGATGCCGCTTCAGCGGCTCCATCAACCTCTTGATCTGCGTTCGGGTCAAGGGCCCCCGCAAATAGGACAAACACCAGCGTGTCTCAAAGACGACCGGCTCGTCCTCATGGACGTTATTCATCAAAAAAATGCGGGTGCCCAGCCCGGCCAGCGTCTGTGCCATGCGGCCCTTGTCGAATGTCTGCCCCGAACTCGCGGACGCTCCCTCCAGCCCTTCAAGCACACGGGCCTTGTCCCGTTCGGTTTGCAGGCGGCCGATAAACCATGTGCCTGTGTTGGCGAGCCCCTTGTAATCCAGGTCGACGGGATTCTGCGTCGCCAGCACGACGCCCAGTCCGAACGCCCGCGCTTGCTTGAGAAGCGTCAGCAACGGCCCTTTGGAGGGCGGATTGGCGACCGGCGGGAAATACCCGAAGATCTCGTCCATGTAGAGCAAGGCCCGCAAGCTGGTCGTCCCGGATTGCCCCCGCATCCAGCCCACCATCTGACTCAGCAACAGCGTGACAAAGAACATTCGTTCGGCATCACTCAGGTGGGCGATGGAGAAAACCGCCAGTCGCGGTTTGCCGGCGGGTGTATAGAGCAACTCGTGAATGTCCAACGAATCGCCTTCCAGCCACGACTGAAAGCCGGGAGAGGCCAGGAGGTTGTTCAATTTCATCGCCAACACAAACCGGTCCTTGGAGGGAAAGAAGGATTCAAGATCCATGACGCCGATTCTGGAAACCGGAGGCTGCTGAATCACATGAATCAGCGCGGCCAGATCCAAATCTTCTCCCTTCCTCCAGCTCTGATCCAGCATCGTGGAAAGCAGGATGTGCTCGCGGCTCTGAATCGGATCCGCGTCGATCCCGAGCAAGCCCAGCAAACTGGTCACCGTCGTGTTCACGCGGTCACGGAGCAACTCGGCGTCGGCCCGCACGTCGTCCGCGGGAGCCGCGAAGGATTTCATAATGGAGACTGGGATGCCGGCGTTGCTGCCGGGGGTATAGATCGCCACCTCGGCCGCATCGCGCAAACGTTGAATACGGGCGCCGTCCTGCTGCCAGGACGCCAAGCCCCGCCGCCAGCGTTCCGCCTGCTGCACCGCAAAGTCGTCGGGCGTCACCCCTCGCGTCCGCGCCTCATCTTCATTGATCCAGGGCCGGAACGCCTCGGCGCTGAGGCTTGGGAACGTCAGCATGAGGTTGCCGAGATCACCCTTCGGATCGATGATAATCGCGGGAATGTCGTCAATGGCCGCTTCCTCGAGCAGCGCCAGACAGAGGCCTGTCTTCCCGCTGCCCGTCATGCCTACGCAGACGGCATGCGTCACCAGATCTTTGGAATCGTAGAGCAACCACCCGGGCTTGGCTTGCTTGCCGGCGAGGTCGTACGGGCGACCGAGATACAAGACGCCGAGCTTTTCAAACTCGTCCGTCGGATCACCGCCGGACGCACCCGGCTTGGCGGCTTTCTTTTTGGGCGGCATCGATCACCACTCTTTGAAGATCAGAAACACGGCACCGGCCATCAGCGCAAAGCCGGCAAGATAATTCCACTTGAGAGGGCTCTTTGAGATCCAGCACGGAGAACACGCAAAACACGACGAGGGTAATCACTTCCTGGATCGTTTTCAATTGGGCGGCCGAGAATTCGTAATGCCCGATCCGATTGGCCGGCACCTGAAAACAGTACTCGACGAAGCGATCCCCCAACTCACGACAATCGCAATCCACAGGGGAGAGTCCTTATATTTGAGATGCCTATACCAGGCGAAGGTCATGAAGATGTTGGACACGGTCAGCAACAGAATCGTGTGCATGGGCCTCCTTTAAAACAATTGGAGGAAGCAAGTCCACTTGCACGAAACATCGAGCTTCATTCGGCTGGCAGCCAGGAGGCCTCGAACCGCGCATGTTGAGCAGGACCAGCTCTCGGATAGCGGCAAGGTGGCCAGTCCCTCGCTTGCCCTGATGGATTGCCACCAGCACCAAAAAGCTCCAGTTGAGTTCTTCGAGAAATCGAGAGCCAGCTTCAAGCTCGCTCTCGCCTGTAGCTCGCCTCCTGCTATGAGTGTGTGTAGCGGAGCCATGAAAGAGTTGATTGCGCAACGTCCGGAGTCTCCAAGCAAGTATTTCACAAAGCACTCTATAAGTCGCTTCTCGATTAGCGTTGGAACGGATGACACGTTCAACCGCTGCACGACCCAACCCTTTCCATTACTCAACCTCGTTTTCCTTGTACTCCCAAGACCAGTAATTCGGCATCAGATATTTTACCTGAATAATAATCTTAATATCGCTTAGATGAGTTCCGATGAGACGCTTCAGAATCCCTTGACCAAGATCCAGGCCGCAAGCGCGCCACAAGAACCATTCCAGCTCACGTGAGTCCCTGTCATCGCCTTGTTTCCAGTATGGCGGAGGCAGCAAGTGTTTTTCACTCTTCCACCAGTCGGTTTTTAGTACTTGTGGGGAATGAACATCTGAGCGAGTTCTTTAGAAGTGATCATCCTTTGGATATTCCTCGAGGATACGCTTAATGGCTGCTTCGACGAGTCGGCGTTGTCCGTTTCTATTGTTTCCAGGGAAGTAGGTGCCGCTCAAGTGAACCTCTCTTTCCCCTAACTGCACCCTCCAGATTGTTTTGCGGAACTCACTAACCCTTTCAGATACTTTTAGTGTGAAAAGATTCTGTAAGCTTTCAAAAGGTACTCTGCCTAACGCCAGAATCCGCTCTGGTCTAGCAACGAGAAGCTCTTCAAGAAGGAAATCGGCACAATTTCTTACCGCTAACCGTGAAGGCTTGTGGTCTCAGTTTCCCTTTGATGATGGACACTTGACTGCAGGGGTTGGGAAAAAGTGGTTGGCCAGACACTGTTCGCAGTTTGCTATTTCTGAATCGATAGCTCTTCGAAGTGCCGTGAAAAGTCCTTCGCGAGGCATCTCTCTTGGTTTCGTCCCAAAAGTTAGCCCCACCAAACGGAGGCGCAACGGATACGAAATAAAGACGAACCGGGGAAAGTGGTTCCCGCAAAGGTTTGCGTTTTTCGCTGACTGGTACATGGAGGTGAGCTACAGCTTCATTTCGCAGCGTCTACAAGATTGGATCGTCCGTTGAACAGATTGCCATTCAATCATAACCATCGTCCTTGCTCAAACTTGCTAACGACGTTGGCTGATGGCCGCAAGCGTCATCAGCCACCACTTTCCTCTACATTCTTCCCTAAAGCGGGGTGGCTGTGTTGTCCTTCACTGCGCGCATGCACCGAGCACAACCCTTGATATCGTCATTCGATTAATCCGAATGCGCGGTGCGCGAGCAAGAAGGATGACGCAGCCGCCCCGCTTACACCCCCGCCTCTTTCAGCACCTGTCCCGTATACGACCGCTTCGACCCGGCGATGACTTTGGGCGGCCCTTCGGCGACAATCTCGCCGCCCCGCTCACCACCCTCCGGCCCGAGGTCGATAACCCAATCGGCGTTCTTGATGACGTCGAGGTTATGCTCGATCACGAGAACGGTGTTGCCCGCTTCCACCAGACGGTCCAGGACGTCGAGCAACCGCTGCACATCGGCAAAATGGAGCCCGGTGGTCGGCTCGTCCAAAATGTACATCGTCCGTCCGGGGGCACGCTTCGACAGTTCGCGCGACAGTTTCACCCGCTGCGCCTCTCCGCCGGACAATGTCGTGGCCGACTGGCCTAATTTGACGTAGTGCAGTCCGACGTCGTGCAGCGTCTGGAGTTTCGTCTTGACCAAGGGAATGTGTTCGAAAAATTCCAGCGCGTCATCCACCGTCATGTCGAGCACCTCGGCGATGCTCTTCCCCTTATGCAGGATCTCCAGCGTCTCGCGATTGTACCGTTGCCCCTTGCAGACCTCGCAGGTGACATACACGTCGGGGAGAAAATGCATTTCGATCTTGATCAGGCCGTCGCCCTGACAGGCCTCGCAACGTCCCCCTTTGACGTTGAAGCTGTAGCGGCCCGGCTTGTACCCGCGCACCCGCGACTCGGGCAGATTGGAGTAGAGATCCCGGATGTGGCTGAATAACCCGGTATAGGTCGCGGGATTGGACCGCGGGGTCCGTCCGATCGGCGATTGATCGATATCGATCACCTTGTCGAGCGCCTCCACCCCTTTCAGCTCCTTACAGCCGTCGATCTTCGGCCGTTGGTGATAGAGCAGTTGGGCGAGTGAATGGAACAGGACTTCCAGGACCAACGTGCTTTTCCCCGATCCCGACACGCCGGTGACGCACGTGAACAATCCCAATGGAATCTTCGCCGTGAGGTTCTTGAGATTGTGCTTCTGCGCCCCGACGACCGCGAGAAACCCCTTGGGCTTCCGCCGGCGCGGCGGGACGGCGACGGTTTGCACGCCGCGCAAGTATTGACCCGTGAGCGAATTGGGATCACCCATGACGGCCGTCGGCGTGCCCTGCGCAATGATGTGCCCGCCGTGCGAGCCGGCGCCCGGCCCCATGTCGAGAATATAATCGGCGGCGTGGATCGTCTCCGCATCATGCTCGACCACCACGACCGTATTCCCGAGATCGCGCAGGCGCAGCAGGGTCTTGAGCAACCGGCGATTGTCCCGTTGATGCAGCCCGATCGACGGCTCGTCGAGAATGTAGAGCACGCCGACTAAGCCGGACCCGATCTGGGTCGCCAGCCTGATGCGCTGTCCTTCTCCACCCGAGAGCGTGGCCGCGGGACGGTCCAGCGTGAGGTAATCGAGGCCCACGTTGACGAGGAATCCAAGCCGCTCCCGAATCTCTTTCATGATGCGGTGGGCGATGACGAGTTCCCGATCCGTGAATGTCAGCGACAGGAAGAAATCGGCGGCGGCCCGGACGGACAAATGGGTAATGTCGGCGATGGATTTCTTGGCGATCTTGATGGAAAGGCTCTCGGGCCGCAGGCGCGCGCCGTGGCAGACCTCACAAGGTTCCAA
Organism: uncultured Nitrospira sp.; assembly: GCA_964416255.1. Taxonomy (GTDB): domain Bacteria; phylum Nitrospirota; class Nitrospiria; order Nitrospirales; family Nitrospiraceae; genus Nitrospira_D. Next base: position 14,367 of record CAYQDJ010000012.1, read on the forward strand.
GAGCGTGAAATCCTCCTCCTCAAAATCCTCGGGCCTCATGCCATAGCCGATGCCGTCGCACGCCGGGCAGGCGCCGTGCGGGCTGTTGAAGGAAAAAATCCTCGGGGTGACCTCCGGATAACTCACCCCGCAACGAATGCAGGCCAACTTTTCGCTGTACACGTGTGTCTTGCCGTCTTCGGTCAGGACGCCGACGAGTCCGCCGGCAAGCCTCAGGGACGTTTCCACCGAGTCCGCGAGCCGTCGCATCAAAGCCTCGCCGGGCTTCATCACCAAGCGATCGACGACGATCTCGATCGTGTGCTTCTTCTGTTTATCGAGCGGGATGTCCTCGCCCAACTCGACCAATTGGCCGTCGATGCGGGCCCGCACATAGCCGGCGCGGCGCATGTCCAAGAGGTCTTTTCGGTATTCGCCTTTGCGCCCGCGCACGATGGGCGCCAAGACCTGGAACTTCACGCCCTCGGGCAACGCCGCAATGCCGTCGACCATCTGCTGGACGGTCTGCGCCGTGATCTCTTGGCCGCATTGATGGCAAAACGGCCGGCCGACTCGTGCAAACAACAGCCGGAGGTAATCGTAGATTTCCGTCACCGTGCCGACCGTCGAACGCGGATTGTGGCTGGTGCTCTTCTGTTCGATGGAAATGGCCGGTGAGAGCCCTTCAATGGAATCGACGTCCGGCTTGCCCATCTGCTCAAGAAACTGACGGGCGTAGGCGGACAAGGACTCGACGTAGCGGCGCTGGCCCTCGGCGTAGATGGTGTCGAAGGCCAGCGACGACTTGCCGGATCCGCTCAACCCGGTGATCACCACCAGTTGGTCGCGCGGAATCGTCACATCGATGTTTTTGAGGTTGTGTTCGCGTGCACCTTTGATGATGATGGATTGGCCCATAGTCTCCGTGGCTTACCGGTCGTGTTTCGATTTCGAATTCCGGCGCTCGCCGGGGGCGGAATTATACCACCGAGCGTCCGTTCCTTGGCACCGTGAAATGTACGTTTAGTATACGTACGACTTGACCGAAGGATGACATTGCCGAAATCTCCGTTCAACCGGCCGCAGAACGCGACGACCGGCCTTGTCGCTGACCTCCCGAGCGTCGCCCCACCGTGCCAGTTGCTGCGAGACCGCTTCCTGGATGGCCTTGCGATATCCGAGATATAGCGAACCTCGTGCGCCGACCCGCACGAAATCCCCTTTGTTGAGCGTCAGCGCCTCGGCCAACGCCGGAGCTTCGATCAGGCCTGTGACTCTGTCTGAAGCCGCCGGGGTGATGCCAAGCCAGTCCCAGCCTCGCTTGATGACCTTACCGAACGTACTGACGACGAGACCGCGCTGGTCCTCGGCGAACGGGGACTCCCCTCGCGCCATCACTTTACGAACCCTTGACGAGGACAGTAGCACAAGCTTACCGTTCCCCTTATCCGCAGAAGAGTCACGCCGGCAACACTCCTTTCGAGCCCGAGTACAATAGAAACCTCTCATCCTCTCACCTTCTCTGCTGAACTCCGAATTCACCCGAGCGGGGGCCACAGAAAACCAGCCGGGTCACGTGACACCACTCTGCCGCAACTCCAGACACCGCCTTGACATCACGTCGAACCCGGTGCTACCACGCTCAGCATGGTACGAGCAGAACAACCGCCGGCCGCGCAGGACCGGCAACAGGCCCCGGCGCAAGCCGTGTCCACTTGGTCCGGAGAGGCCCGCGAGCAGGCCGTCCAGCGGATGTTCACGGCCATCGCCGGCGTCTATGATCTCAACAACACCCTGCTGAGCTTCGGGCTGCATTATCGTTGGAAGAAGCTGACCGCCGCCTTGGTCCCCCCCATCACGCAGGGTGTGGCCCTGGACGTGGGAGCCGGCACGGCGGACCTTGCCCTCTTGATCGAACCTCGCATGGGCGAGAAGGGACGAGTGATCGCCTCCGATCTCAACCACGCGATGCTGGCGGAGGGCCTCAAGAAAGTGGATCGCAAGGGATTGGCGGGAAAGATTACGTGCCTACAGGCGAATGCCGAGCATTTAGGATTTGCCGATGACACGTTCGACGCGGTCACGACAGGCTTTTGCATGCGCAATGTCGGCAACCTGGCGCAAGCCGTCGCCGAGATTCGCCGGGTCCTCAAGCCGGGCGGGCGCTTTGTTTGCCTGGAGTTTTCCCGTCCGGTGTTCGGATGGCTGCGGGCGTTGTACGATTGGTATTCCTTTACCCTGCTGCCTTGGATCGGCACGAAAGTGGCTCGAGACACGACCGGCGTCTATGAGTATCTGCCGGCTTCGATCCGGACCTTTCCCGATCAAGAGCGGCTGTGCCAGGTCTTGCGCGCGGCCGGGTTTCGCCTGATCGAATACCGCAATCTGACCGGGGGAATCGTCGCCATTCATGTGGCAATCAAATAGCTGACAGCCGGAAACGAATAGCCACTCGCTTCGAACGACGATGCTGTTCGCTCGCTACCTACTACCGCAGGAACCATGAACTCGATCCTTTACATCTTCCTCCCCTGTAAGAAGATCTATCCGATCGGCATCAGCTATTTGGCTGACTTTATTCACCGGCGGAAGCCGGAGGTCCGCCAGCGGATCCTCGACCTTTCCCTGTATCCGGTTTCCCGGCGGAGCCAGGCGATACGCGAAGTGGCCGCCGACTTCAAGCCGGATCTGGTGTGCTTTTCCTGGCGGGATATCCAGATTTTTTCCCCCCATGAAGGCGACTCGTCGCTGGAACATGCCTTTAATTTCTACTTCGCGAGCAACCCGATCAAACGCGTCGTCGCCTCCATCCAAGGCCTCAAGCAGCTATACCGATATTACAGCCAGATTTATACGATTTTGTCGTACCCCTGGCTCATCCGAAAGGAATGTCCCAAGTCGCAGATCATGATCGGAGGCGGCGCGTTCACCGCCTTTGCCGATCAATTAATCGAGAAGTTACCGGACGGCACGATCGGACTGCTCGGCGAAGGCGAAGATGCAATTTTGAAGATCCTTGAAGGCCGGTCAATTGAGGATGAGCGTTACATCGTCCGCGAAGGCACGCAGGTCCGCAAGGGCCGGCAGGGATCCCCGGCGCTTTTGGACGCGCTCACCGTGGACTTACCCTATCTGACCTCCATTTTTCCCCAACATCGCGAATATCATGGGGAGGCCATCGGCGTGCAGACCAAACGAGGCTGCCCCTATGACTGCGCCTTTTGTCTCTATCCCTATATCGAGGGCAAGCGAGTGCGGTACCGTCCGCCCGACATGGTGGTGAAGGACATTTCCCAGCACTACCATCAATGGGGCACGCGCCGATTCTGGTTTACGGACGCCCAATTCATCACCGGCAAAGAAGCCTATCCCCAGTGTACGGAAATTCTCGAGCGGATCGTCCACGAGAAGATGGAGATCGAGTGGTCCGGATACATCCGGACGTCGCTGATTACGCCGGACCTTGCCAAACTCATGGTGCGGTCGGGGGTGGGGGATCTGGAAGTCGCGATTACTTCCGGTTCCCAGGAAGTCCTGAACAATCTCCACATGGGATTCAAACTCGAGCGGCTCTACGACGGGTGTCGATACTTGGCGGAGGCCGGGTTCAAAGGCAAAATCATCCTGAACTATTCCCTCAACAGCCCCAAAGAAACCGAGGAATCGCTTCTGCAGAGCGTGGAATCTTACAAAATCGTGGCGTCGATCCTGGGCGAGGAGCGCGTGTTCCCCCTCATGTTCTTTTTGGGCATCCAGCCCAATACGGACTTGGAGCAACAACTCTTGGAGGAAGGGTACCTGTCCGCCGGCTATAACCCGTTGATGCTCACCCCGACCAGCATCAGGAAGCTGTTGTATAATCCGGCTCCTCTCAACAAGTTTATTGCCAAGGCCTGCTTACGTGCCTGGGAACGCAAGGAGGGGAGCCGCGACCCTCGAAAATGGACTGGATCCCTGTCGCAATCCTCGACGGACCAGGGAACGTACGCCGACGCCAACCTGATTCGCGGGATTGAAGGGAATTCAGGACGCGATGCTCTCCTCTCGCTTGAGGAGATTCTGAAATCCCGCCAGCCGCGTCACCACACACCGCTGTCCGACAAACGATCCGTGACCACCACGGCCCACTAATCCCTTGTTTTCGAGGATGTCCTTCTTGCTTTCCGCGCAAGCCCGGTGCTATCATTCGCGCTCTTTTTTGAGGCGGGTGTCCTCTGCCAACCGTTTGGTTTTTCCAAGGCTTATGACACCTGTCTGAGAGGGTTCCAGGAGGAGGCGGCTCAATGTATAAGACGATCTATATCCCGGTCGATAACTCCGACCATTCCAATACAGCGGTGGACGTCGGCGTCCACATGGCCAAGATCTTCGGCTCCAAAATCGTCGGCAGTCACGTGTACGCAGCCAAGATGCACGACAAACGCTTCAAGCAGATGGAAGCGGGCCTGCCGGAAGAATATCACGACGAGAAGGAACTCGATCGCCAACGCCAGATCCACGATTCGCTGATTACCCGCGGGCTTCAGATCATCACAGACTCCTATCTGGATTACGTGGACAAGAAGTGCAACGAAGCCAACCTGCCGATTGAACGCCGTTCGCTCGAGGGACGGAACTGGAAGGTACTGGCCGAAGACATTAATACGAATGCCTATGACTTGGTGATCATGGGAGCCCTGGGCGTCGGGGCAGTCAAGGACAGCGTCATCGGCAGCAATACCGAGCGTGTGGTCCGGCGTGTGCGAAACTCCGACATGCTGATCATCAAGAACACCCAGCCGATCGCCGGCGGCAAGATCGTCGTCGCGGTGGATGGCAGCCCCTACTCATTCGGCGGCCTGATGACCGGCCTGGCATTGGGCAAGGCCTTTCAGATGCCGGTGGAAGCCATCTCGGCCTTTGACCCCTATTTCCATTACGCCGCTTTTCACAGCATTTCCGGCGTCCTCAATGAAGAGGCCGGCAAAGTCTTCCGTTTCAAGGAGCAGGAAAAGCTGCACGAGGAAATCATCGACAGCGGCCTGGCGAAGATCTATCAATCTCACTTGGACATCTCCCGAGAAATCGCCCAGGCGGAGCAGACGGACGTCAAGACCACCCTGCTCGACGGCAAGGCCTTTGAAAAAATCATCCAATACGTCCGCAAAGATGTCCCCGCCCTGTTGATCGTGGGGCGAATCGGCGTCCATAGCGATGAGGACATGGATATCGGCAGCAATACCGAGAACTTGCTGAGAAGTGCGCCGTGCAACGTGCTGATTTCCAATCGGAAATATGTGCCGCCGATCGATACCCAGGCCGAATATACGATCGCCTGGACCGAGGAAGCCTTGCGCCGCATGGAGAAGATTCCGGTCTTCGCCCGTGGGGTGGCAAAAACCGCGATCCACCGCTACGCGATTGAAAAGGGCCATACCATCATCAGCAACACGGTGGTGGATTCTGCCGTCGGCCATATTCTGCCGAAGGGTGCGATGGACGCGATGCGCGCCCTCGGAGGCAGTTTGGACGCTGCTGGAATCGACCGTGACCGCATGCAGGCGGACGAGTCGGTGGCCAAGGACCTCATGGGCTCCACGCTGAGCGGCATGATGACACAGGTCGTCGAGGAGAAGCCGAAACATTCGGAAGGCACGCAGGCCTATCTTGACCGGATGAGCCAAAATTACTTCGTGTGCGACGGCTGCGGCTATGTCGGCAAAGGCGAGACGCCGGTCAAGTGCCCGGTGTGCGGCGCCGAAGGGAGCCGATTCAAGCAAGTCGACAAGAGCATCTTCGAGGCGGCGGCCAAGGCCGAAGGCGAGGTCGAAACGGATCTGGCCTATGACGACGTTCCCATGCAATGGACCAAAGACGCCAAGGAGGCCATCCGCGCCGTCCCCGCCGGGTTTCAGCGTCGCCGAGCCAAGGCGAAGATTGAAAAGACGGCCCGCAAGCTCGGCATGACGACCATCACGCTTGAATACGCGGCCCCGATCATCCAGGAAGCGGCCGCGGAAGACTATCAGCCGATTTTCGCTAATAAGGGGACCGGCATCTCGCCCGAGGCAGAAGCCACTGTGGCGGCCCAGAACAACAGCGGCACCGAGCAGGGTGAACCGGACGCCTACACATGGACGGCCGAAGCCCAGGCCCGTCTGGACCGCGCTCCGGAAGGTTTTATGCGGGAATGCACAAAGGCCCTCATCATCAAACACGCGGAAAAGGTGGGGGTGACGCATATCACGATCGAGGTCGCCAATGAGGGGATTGAACAAGCCAAGGGCTACATGGCGGACGCGATGAAAACGGGCAACCTCAAGGACATGATCGTCAACCTCACAGGAAAGGCCAGTGCATAGTTCTGAGTGTGGGTGCTGAGCCCGAGCGGTTCGACCACCATCGACTCGGCACCCAACCCTCAGCACTCAGGACTCACTATGGGTAAATCGCTTCCAATCCTGAACATCCCCTCGCTGGGATCGTTGCCGCAGCAGATCACGCAGTTCGTGACCCCACCCCGCCAGGATTCCGGTCCGCATGACGGCCGGACGGTGGATGACTTCAAGCCGTATTTGGTCGCACTGAACCTGACCAAGCGCTGCAATCTGAAGTGCGACCATTGCTACCTCGACGCGACCACCAAGGCCGCCGGCGGCGACGACGAACTGTCCACCGCGGAATGCTCTACGCTCATCGATCAAATTGCCGAGGTGAACCAAGGGTGCCTGCTTGTGATCACCGGGGGAGAGCCGCTGGTGCGACCCGACATCCTCGACATTGCCCGCCATGCGGTGGCGCGCGGTTTTATGGTGGTGTTCGGCACCAACGGCATGCTGATCGACGATCGGATGGCGAAAACGCTGGTCGAAATCGGCGTCATGGGCGTCGGCATCAGCATCGATTCTCTGGATGCCTCAAAGCACAACGCCTTCCGCGGCGTGCCGGGAGCATGGGAATCGGCGGTGGCCGGCATCGAGGCCAGCAAGCGAAACGGGCTCCAATTCCAAGTGCACTTCAGCGCACAGCCGATGAACTATCAGGAATTACCCGCCGTCATCGAATGGGCGCACCGGTTGGGCGCGCGCGTCCTGAACGTATTTTTCATGGTGTGCACCGGGCGTGGCGAGGAATTGACGGATATCACGCCGGCCCAGTACGAGGAAGTCCTCGGGTACCTCGTGAACTGCCAGGACAACTACAAGGGGATGCTGGTGCGGGCTCGTTGCGCCCCCCATTTTAAGCGGCTGGCCTACGAAAAAGACCCGAACTCTCCCATTACAAAGGCCACCGGATACATGGGCGGCGGCTGTCTTGCCGGCACCAACTATGCTCGGGTCACGCCGAACGGGGAACTCACCCCCTGCCCCTACATGCCCTTGTCGGCCGGCAATGTCCGTCGCTCCAGCTTCGTGGACCTCTGGGACAGATCAGACGTCTTCAACTCGTTCCGGTATCCGCAACTCAAGGGGAAGTGCGGAGAATGCGAATACACGGACATTTGCGGCGGTTGCCGGGCGCGTCCCTATGTCGACCACGGCGATTGGCTCGATGAGGACCAATGGTGCCTCTACACGCCCAAGGGCGGCGAGAAAGTCAAAGTCGCGTTTAACGTTCAAGAAGAATCGGATGTCGCCTGGGACGAGGCCTCGGCGTTGCGGCTGAGTCGGATCCCGTATTTTCTCCGTGCCATGGTTAAAAAAGGCGTGGAGAAACACGCCCGAGAACAGAAGATCTCGCTCATCACCGTCGAATTGATGGAAGAACTCCGGAAAAAGCGGTTCGGCAACGACGCCCCGGTGTTCAAGTTTTAGTGCCACGCATCCGGTGCTGAGTCCTGAGTCACGGAACGGAGATCACATGCTACTATGTTGCGTTCAGCCGTCAGCAGCACTCGGCACCCATCACTGACTGACCAATTATGGACGCGCTTCAGAGCATCGTCACCGATCTCAATACACTCATCCCGATCATCAATCACTGGTTTCACCTGCTGTCGGCTGTGATCTGGATCGGCGGGTTGGCGTTTCTCGTCCTGGCCGTGACCCCCGGTCTGAAGCGGGCTGTCAGGAAAGAACAGATTAAGCCGATCACCGATGCCTTTTATCAGCACTACAAGAAGGTGGCGGGACTTTTGCTCGTGGTGCTCCTGTTCACCGGCGGCATCAATCTTCACTATGTCAACCAGGTGCTGACCTCACAAACGGGAAGCGGGGTCCAACACCATGCCAAGTATCTGACGGTCTTCTTTGTCAAACTCTTTCTCGTCCTGTGTCTATTGACGCTCTTTCTTTATACTGTGATCTTCAGAACAGAGGATGAGGATCAGGATGAGGAAGGGAGCTATGAAGCCATCCCTTACCAGCGCGCCGCCTTGTGGATGGGATTCTTTATCATTCTCTGCGCCGCTGCCATGAAGCACCTACATCAGTAGCCTTATCTGAAGCAGTTTTGCTCGACTGTATCCATCTGTCTTGAAGTCGTACCCAATCCAATACAGCCAGCCGCGCCTGCCCGCTTGGGCTATCTGGCCAGGGTTCCATTGTGCCGAATGATTCATGCTTTGATTCCTGGCGCTTAGGCAAAGTTTCACGATACCCGTCATGCTGGTACGGGCATTGCTTATGATTTTACAGATGGCCAGAGCGAGTGGCGAACTTTCTTGGATTCATGCGCTCAGGTTCGTGCGAACAGACACCGCTGAAAAGTCGGCAGTGATGGGTCCGGCGGCAACAGCTCTTCTCTCTACAGTCGGCGTTCCCATGCAGGACGGTCCAAGCGGGCGTGACATGACGCCTTTCGGCGCGCCCATGAGCGCCGGGTTTCCATCAAGAAGCCCGGCAGGCTGTATCTTCAAGCCATGATTTCGGCGCATCTCTTGTGTCCGGATCGCTATCGTAGGAAAGGGGAAACCATGGCCATTCGCTCGACCAGCCGAAAACGCTCGCTCGACTCTTCACGACTATCGGTCCGCGATCTCAAGGGAGTGGCACCTCCGCCCACCACCCGACTGACCGTCAATCTTTCACTCGAATTGGTGGACCGTCTACGTGATACAGTTTCTGCTCTCGCCCCCTTAACTCTCTCCGGCCTCGTGGCCCATGCCATTGGAGCCACGCTGGGGCACTTGGAATCCCGGAATGGGGGTCCATTTCCTCATCGACATCACGAGTTGAAACCGGGACGTCCCAGGCAGCGCCCAAGCGCCCATGCCATACAAGGCCAGGCCGAGGCTTACGTTCGTACTCCGTCACTCGAGCACTCGCAGTCGCACCCCTTGCCTGAGGCGGTCTACCAGCACGGCCTCGCCAAGGCAGGGGACGCCCCGGCGGACCAGCAGAGGACAGCCGGGTGAGTAACACCTGATTCGCCGCAAACTGGGTCATCTGAGGCCAACGTATTCATTGTTGCGGAACCCCGCTATGGACAGAGTGGAGACCCCGCAAACCGTGCTTGTCGTCGATGACGACCCAGATATCTTAACCGCCTTGCAAGACCTGCTCGAGTTCGAGGGATTTCGCGTCGATTGTGCCCAAACCTGTCGACAGGCCCTGCTTTCGATCGAACGCAATCTCTACAACGCCGTCCTCCTGGATCTCGGACTTCCCGATGGAGACGGGCAATCTGTCTTGCAACGGCTTCAGGAATCGGATCCCTCCCTCCCCGTGATCGTCTTGACGGCAGCCACCTCCTTGGATAGGCGGGTCGGCAGCTTGACCCAGGGCGCGTTCGCTCATTTGACCAAACCCTATCATCGCGAAGAGTTGCGGGCAATCCTCCATCGAGCCATCGGAATGAAGTCGCTCAGCGCTAGAGCCGACGGCATCGCCGTCGCCTTGTCGGAAAGTGAAGACCGCTTCCGTTCCCTCGTTCAATCGGCTCCGGATGCCATTATTGTGGCCGATGCGCAAGGCTATATCGTCTCCTGGAACCAGGCGGCCACCTCCATGTTCCACTATGAAGCCGGCGAGGTTCTGGGCCGGCCCTTGACCATACTGATGCCGTTGCGATACCGCGATGCTCATGAACAGGGTATCGAACGGATGCGAACAACCGGTCGGTCCCGGGTCATGGGGAAGGTGGTCAGCCTGCACGGATTACGGAAAGACGGCAAGGAATTTCCCATCGAACTGTCGCTGGCGACGTGGACGGGACAGGGCGAATCCTTTTATAGCGGCATCATTCGTGACATTACCGGCAGAACGGCCACGGAAACCGAGCTCAACCAGACGGTGGAGCGATTTCATCTGCTGACGAATAGGCTTTCATTGGTGTTTTGGATGACCGATGTGGCCATGAATGAACTCACCTATGTCAGCCCATCCTATGAGAAGGTGTGGGGACGCCCCTGCGAAGAACTCTACCGCAGACCTCGCGCGTGGCTTGACGCCGTGCATCCCGATGACCGGCCGCGCGTCCTCAATGCGGCGATGACCAGGCAAGCGCTCGGCACCTATCGTGAGGAATATCGGATCGTCTTGCCGGACGGCACTGTCCGCCACATCCGCGATCACGCGTTTCCGATCCGCGACGCCTCCGGCACGGTGCAGCGGATTGCCGGCTTGGCGGAAGACATCACCGCCGAAACAGAACGCCCTCATGGCATCCAACAATGGGAAGAGCGAGTCCGCCAGGCAGAAGCGACGTCCGAACTGGGAATATGGGATTGGGATTGCGAGTCGGCACGGATGTATTGTTCCGAGCGAACCATGGGGCTGCTGGGTCGGCCGGGCGCAAGCCGCCTTGTCCCGCTCACGGACCTGTTGGCATGGGTGCATCCGCCGGATCGCGCCGTAATGGAGTCAGCCTTGACCGCGGCACAGGAGGGGGGTCAGCCCTGTGTCATTCGGCACCGTCTTGCCGGCACGCGTCAATGGCTGGTGTGGTGGGGATACCCACTCAGAACGAATGGCCGCTCGGCTCGAATCCTGGGGTCGGTGGGACAATCCGAGGACACCTCACCTTCGTGATCCCGTCTTGCCGCCGAGGAACGGTTGTTTGAACACCGTCCTCAGCCCAAAGTACCCGAACGAATCCTTCAGATTAGAGTACAGCCGCTTGAATGCGTTCATCTCGGGATCGGTCACGTATTCCATGGTTAACATGATGCGTTCCTCGCCTTTCGCAAGTGGCGTCACGGCATGCCACAGCTTGTCGCCGTTGAATACGACCAGGTCGCCCGGCTCCGTTGTCAGCTCGAGGCGGCGAGCCGTCTTCCCAGGAACATTCTTAAACAACTCACACACCAGTTTGCAGTGAGTGGATCGGTTGAGCAGACCGAGGAGCACGGTATAGCGTGCCCCTTTGTAGTAGGAAGTATCATAGTGGAACCCGATGTGATCTCCGGGCTCGGTATAGAAGTACAAGGCGCAGGCATGGGGATCGTTGTCGGGGCACAGCAACAAAGGCGCGTGCACCAGCCGACTGAGGAACGCCCTGAACGATGCCGACCGGTAGAGTTCCAAAAAATGTGGAGCATGCTGTTGCACGGTATAGTGACTCACGCTCCCACCCTTCTTATGTCCGGGAATATAGTTTCGATTGAGCGAGGGCTTGACCCCTTGCGCTTGTGGAAGCAGGAGTGCTTCTACCCAGGGAGTCGGCAGGAATTCTTTGACGACCACAAACTCATTCTGTTCCCAATACTCCCGCTCCAAGCCCTTGCTCTCCAGCCCCGCCACCGCCCGCTCGACCGCCTCGATAACGTGGCCCGTCTCAACCATCATATTGTTCGTGTGTCCTCCTCTACCTCAGGCAGGTGTTCGATTAAGGCGCGCTCAGTACGGGAGCCTTCACCACTTCCACATCCGGCGGCGCCTTAAAATCAAACACGTCGTCACCCAACCCCATATTCGGCTTCAGATCGGAAAACTCAAAGATGGCCACATTACCGCTCAGTTCATGCAAGGTCACCGTACGAATGAAATACGTCTTGGGAAAGACTTCGACCACAATCCGCTGGAGGTTGCGGGTCAGCTCCTCTCCCTTGGCTTTCGGAAACAGCGTGATAAGGCGTAACCCCCCGGTGCCGCGCGCCTTCCCTGGTGTGGGCGCAATCTCGAAGGACTCGTCCAATCTGGCCGCCCCCTGCAACAGTTCCAGCGGGGCCTTGGACGCCGCCATCTGCGTCAGCTTTCCGACCAGGACTTGCTTATGCTCCGGCACATACACTTTCACATCGTCATGATGCACGTAGATTTCTTCGTTGGCCGGATCCAAATAGTCCCACCGGAGCCGTCCTGGTTTTTTAATGTATACCTTGCCGGACGACATCACCGGCCGCTCGAACCCTTCAATCCTTGTCTGTTGCGCAAAATTCGCCTGGAGGTCTTTCGTCTTTTCGTAGCGGGCCTGGAGCTGTTTGACGACCTCGCGTACTTCCTGGAGCGCCTTGTGATCAGCCGCCTCCTCGGCTCCGACTGGCGAGGTTACCAAAACCAGGCCTAATGCGGCACCCAGCATGCGACACATCATGCCTCGGTGGCTCCCACCGGACCGCGACGGCCCAGCACCTCCCGGCGACCGTCACGGCCGGCGGCGCTCACAATCCCGTCTGCTTCCATTTGCTCGATCATCCGAGCGGCCCGGGGATAGCCGACCCGCAAGCGCCGTTGGATTAAGGAAGCCGACGCCTGCCCCGACGAGAGCACGAGGTCTTTCGCCTGTTCATACACATCGTCTTTGGCCTCCTCGTCGGCGGCCTCTTCCTGCTTGAGCGCTTGGAGTTCCTGGTTATACGAGGGCGTCCCCTGTTTCTTGACAAAATCCACAACGGCCCGCACATCGTCATCGGAAACGAACGACCCGTGCAGACGAGCCAGCCGGCCGGTACCCGACGCCAGATAGAGCATGTCGCCGCGACCGAGCAGCGCTTCCGCGCCGTTCGCATCCAAGATCGTCCGTGAATCGGTTTTCGAAGACACTTGAAACGCAATGCGCGCGGGAAAGTTGGCCTTGATCAATCCGGTCAACACATCGACGGACGGGCGCTGCGTTGCCAGGACCAAATGAATCCCCGAAGCCCGGGCCATCTGGGCCAGTCGGGCGATCTTTTCTTCCACATCCTTGGGCGCCACCATCATCAGATCGGCCAGCTCATCGATCATGACCACGATAAAGGGCAATGGTTCAGGCGGCGTCGGGCTCGCCTGCATACAACCCGGCTCTCCCTCGGCCAGCGCATTTTCTCCCGCCGACAATCGTTCTTCTTCGGACAAAAACTGGATCGGCAGCTCCGTTTGCGCCGCACGCGCGTCACGGTCGGCAACGGCGTCATGAACCCCGGCGACTTTGCGGTTATAGGCATCGATGTTCCGCACTCCGGCTTCCGCGAGGAGCTTATAGCGCCGTTCCATTTCGGCCACCACCCATCCCAGTCCTTTGGCGGCGGATTTGGCATCCGTAATCACGGGACGGAGCAGATGGGGGATCCCGTCATACGATTGGAATTCGAGCATTTTCGGATCAATCAGCAGCAGCTTCACCTCGCTGGGCTTCGCGGAGCACAACACGCTCAGCAGCATCGTATTCAAACCGACGCTCTTGCCGGCTCCGGTCGCGCCCGCCACGAGCAGATGCGGCATCGTTTTGAGATCGGCCACGACGGGCGCGCCGAAGATGTCCTTGCCGAGCGCTAAGGTGAGTTTGGATCGGGCACGCGAGAACGCGTCGCTCGTCACGACCTCTTTCATCGACACGGTTTCGCGCGAGCGGTTCGGCACTTCGATGCCGACGACCGATTTTCCCGGCAACGGTGCCACGATGCGCAGACTCGTCGCTTTCAAGGCGAGTGCTAGATCGTCCGCCAAATTGACGATGCGCGCGACCTTCGTCCCGGGAGCCGGTTCAAATTCATACATCGTCACGACCGGACCGGGCCGTACTTCGGTCACCCGGCCTTCGATGCCAAAACTGGCGAGCGCGCGGGACAAGACCTCGGACTGCGCTTTCAACTCATCATCCGACATGCGGCTCAACGGGCCGGAAGGATCGCTCAGGAGAGCCTCCGGATCAGGGAGACGATACTCGCCGGAATCAGCATGCACCGCCACATCCGGAACCTCCTCGTCGTCTTCCGGCGTGGGGGGCAGGGAGGCCAGGGCAGGCTGAATGATGGGGGGCTCAAGATCGGGGGCCATGGCCAGGTCGGAGGCCGTGCCGAGGTCGTCCCCGGCGTCCTCCATGACCGTCGGCCGGTTGGGCTTGGCGGCCTTGGCCTTTCGTCTGGAATTGGTGGCAGGAACAGGCTCTTCGGATGCTGCCGGCCTGAGAGCCGACAGCCATTCACGCAGAGCCGCCCATCGTTCCGGCACACGATGAATGACCTCTGTCAAGGAAACCGGCGTGGTGAAGAGCAGCGAGACGAGAAAACCGGTGATGATCAGAATGTGCGCGCCGGTGCTGGCGAAGATCGCCCGAAGGGTTTCGGCGATCACTTGTCCGCTGATCCCGCCGGCCATGCCTCTGAACACCATGCCGCTGGTGAGGGTCGGCACTGCGGTGGTTTCCAAATGGAGAAAGGCGCTTAAAAACAACACGGCGGCGAGCGAGCTGCCGGCCGTCCGAAGACGAATGCTCACCGGCGATTGCGAAAAGCAACGCACGCCCAGTCGCCCCAAGAGTACGGGGAACAGATAAGCCGCACCGCCGATGAGATAGAAAAATCCTCCCGCCAGCACCGCCCCGAAGGAACCGATGAGGTTACGGGGGGGAGCGGCCGCCGGCGTGCCGGACGCCACCGTCTGTGCTTCTCCGGGGACAAAGGAGAGGAGACTCAACAAGGTGAGGAGGCTCAGCGCGATCAGGATCACGCCGACGACTTCACGGTGAATGTGGGAAGGAGGAGTGGCGCGGCGGGTTTCTCCCCGCCTTGCCGAGGTGGTGGCACCCATAGGCGCGGATGCTAACACAGGGGACAGGTCATTTCAAACGAACGCCGTGCGGACTCGGTGTGTTCAAAGGAGAAATGACTTGCGTCCAGCCGCGTCAGGTAGCCGGCGCGTCAATTCGACAAACTGCGACACGGTGAGCACTTCGGCGCGAGCGGTGGGTGACAGCGCCAGCGAGTCCAACGCCTCCGTGATGCCATGATGGTATCCTTCATCTCTGAGCGAGTTGGCCAGCGTCTTGCGCCGATGTGCGAACGACGCCCTGACGAGCGCCGCAAACCTGGCCTCCTCCTCACCGGCCAATGCCGTCCGTTCCTTTCGGTGTACCAGGACGACAGCGGACCCGACTTCCGGTCTTGGTCGGAAACAGTGCGCGGACACTCGAAAGGCTTTCGTCAGGTCGGCCGCGTACTGTGCCATGACGGACAGCACGCCGTACGCCGACCCACCGGGTGCCGCCACCAGACGATCGACCACTTCCTGCTGCAGCATGAGGACCATGCGCGGAAACCGATCTCGATGATCGAGCAGCCGAAACAGAATCGGCGTCGAGAGATAATAGGGCAGGTTGGCGACGACGATCGTCCCAGCGGGAAGACGGTCCAACGGATATGTGAGCGCATCGTCGAGCACCAAAGTCAGGTTCGGTGTGTCGGCATGACGTTCCGCCAAATACGCATGAAGCCGCCGATCGACCTCCACCGCGGTGACATGGGCGGCTGCGCGGCAGAGCGCGTCCGTAAGAATGCCTCGGCCGGGCCCGATCTCCAGCACCCTGTCGCGTGCCGTTAGATCGGCCAGTGCCACAATTTTGCGGATGATGTTGGGATCGACCAGAAAGTTCTGGCCGAGGCGTTTGATGGCCGGCGGGGGATTGGGGTCTCCCACCCGTCAACTCCCGGCGCGAGGAGGCTGTGCCAGTCGCTTGGCCAGCGCCGCGAGCGGCGTGCGATAACACTCGATCAAGTCGGTAAACTCTTCCACCAGATCGTTGGTAAAGGAGGGGCCGGGCTGGATGCCGGCAAACGTCTGCCCTTCCTGTTGACCCACATTGTCCGTGACGAGTGCGACGGTCTTGGCCTTCCATTTGGCGATCCGTTCAGCACCGGCCACGGTGTTCAAATCTTGAAACGTTTGCTTGGCCAAGGTGTCCAATTCGGTCAGCTGTTGTTGAACCACCGCCAGCCCTTTCGAACGATCCTGCGGCATAGACCCCGTCTCCCTACGGCGTTGCCGCCGCCGTTCTGATCTGGGTAATGTTGACGGCCAGTTTGACGGCTTGGAGCAAGCTGCCTGGATCGGCCAGGCCCTTGCCGACGATATCGAACGCCGTGCCATGATCGACCGAGGTGCGAATGATCGGCAGACCCACCGTCAGATTCACACAGGTTCCGAAGGCGACCAGCTTCAGCGGGATCAATCCTTGGTCGTGGTACATGGCCACAACCCCGTCGTAGTGACCTTTCGCCGCTTTGCCAAACAAAGTGTCGGCCGGCAAGGGATCGCTGGCACGAATGCCTTGGGCGCGGGCCGCCAGGACGGCGGGCAGAATCACGCGGGACTCTTCACTGCCGAACAATCCGTGCTCACCGGCATGGGGGTTCAACGCCGCCACCCCGATGTTCGGGCGGGCCAGCCCGTAGAGCCTCGTCAAGGCCAGATGCGCGAGGCGAATGCTCTTCTCGATGCTGCGCCGCGTCAACAACGACGGAAGCTCTTTGATGGCCACGTGTGTCGTAACAAACATGACCCGCAACGGCCCACCCACGATCATCATGCCGGACTCTTTGGCGCCCGTTAGATCGGCCAAGAGTTCGGTATGACCGGGATACCGGCAGCCGGCCATGTTGATGGCCTCCTTGTTGATGGGGGCGGTAACGATCCCGTCAATGCAGCCGAGCTGCGCGAGTTCGACCCCTTTCTGGATGAAGCGGACCGACGCCGCGCCCGTTGCCGCCGCCGCCATCCCTGGCCGGAACCGCCCCAGCGGCTTTTCCAGCGGATCGAGGACGGCGACGGTCCGCTCCCGTGGCGGGATTGCCGCGTGACCGTCTACGGGCACGGCCGTGAGCTTCAATCCGAGGGCATGGATGGTGCGCTGCATCACAGGCAAGGAACCGATGACCAGGGGCACACAGAGGGAGCGCAGCGAAGGGCCGACCAGCGCCTTAGCGATAATCTCCGGCCCGATCCCGGCCGGATCACCCATGGTGATTCCCAACAACGGGCGCACGCTGCGGCCTACCTGTCGTGCCTTCCGCACGGGCAGTGAGTCGACCCGACGAGACTTCACGAGATTCCCTGTATGCGTTGATAATTGCGAACGGACATACAACGCCGGTCACCGACCATACAGATACATCGTGTACCCTATATAAAGGATGGCGCTGGACATGAGCAACCACGGCCGCCAACGTCCGCCGACCAGGATTTGCAGCAAACAGAACGCCGCCGCACCGACGGCAAGGACCATCGCAGCCACGGCCGATGACGTCAGCGCCCAATCGGTCCCGAGCAAGCCCACGGAAACGGGAAAGGTCCCTTGAAACACCATGGCACCGGTGACATTCCCGACCGCCAGCCGGTCTTTTTTCCGATAGAGCCACAAGAAGCTGTTGGACATCTCCGGCAATTCGGTCGCCAAGGGGGCGATCAAGAGCGCGAGGATCAAGGGCGAAATGGACAAGGCTCCGGCGATGGTCTGAGCCGCCGTCACAAACATGTGCGCCCCCAGAATCAACCCCGCCAGCCCCACCAAAGCTTGCAGTCCGATCATCGGATGCGGCGGCGGGGCGGCGTATTTGGCAAACAACAACGGTTCGAGGCCCCCTCCCTCTCCCTCTCCTTCGTCCACCGTCCCAAACTTGATTTTCATGTAATACACGTACAGCACGATCAGCCCAATCGCGGCGATGAGATGGAGCGCCCGCGACGGGATAAAGACGCACCCCAGCGCGACGGTGTAGCCGACAGTGAAAAATGAGAGGTCCGTGCGCACTTCCCCGTAGTGCAGATGAAAGTTCGCTGTGCGCTTGCCGGCACGAGCGTAGAGCAGCACCAACACGCCCAGAATGGGAAGCACGAGCGTGCTGAGCATAAAGGGGGCGCCAAGAATCGCCCCCAAGCCGACCTCGGCTTCTTCCCGACTGGATCCGAAAAAAATGGCGATGATTGGAATCGAGGTTTCCGGGAGGGTCGTCCCGATCGCGGCAAAGATGCTCCCGACGGCACCTTCGGAAATTCCGAGCCGTTTCCCCAGCCATTCAACGGCGTTGGTAAAGAGCGCGCAGCCACCCAACGTGACGGCGACCGAGACGACGAAGAGCAGCGCATACAGCAGCACCGTCACAGGGGGGATCCGCCTGTCCGACGTTGCACACGGGCATACGCCGCCCGTGCCTCTTCCATCACAGCCCTGAGCGGCCGGCCCGTCCGGATTGCGAGGGTGCGACAATCGGCATATTCCGGCGCCGCCTTCGTCCACCCGGCGCCGATGTCGGCGACTTTCATCCGCACGGTTCCACCTGTCACCGGGACGGGGACGAATCGCCGGGAAAGCATCAGGCGGTCAACCTCCTGGATGCGCACCCCTAACGCGGTGGTCTCCTGAAACAGCACGTCGAGCACAGGGTCCACATGGTCGCGGGCGACCAGGCAGCTGAGAATGACGCCGGGTCGACTCCGCTTCATGATCACCGGAATGATCGCCACATCCAACGCGCCCACCGCAAACAATAGCTCCATCACGTAGTCATAGGCTTGGGGATTGACGTCATCCAGGTTTGTTTCGATCTGCATCACGCGATCCATCTCACGCGTGATGGCTTGCGTCTCCGCGGACAGAAAGACCCGCAGCACATTCGGCCATCCCTCCGGATCCCCATCGCCGGCCCCATAACCGATGCTGGCTGTCGGGATCACGGACAAGGGCCCGAATTCGGAGACCAGCGTCCGCAGCAGCGCCACGCCGGTGGGAGTCGCCAATTCTCGCGGCGGGCCTTCCGCATAGATGGGAATGTCCTTCGTCAGAGCGACCACCGCTGGGCCGGGCACCGGCAAGAGGCCATGATTCGTGCGCACCGTCCCCGACCCCACATTGATCGCGGATGCCGTGACACGCGTCACATTCAGCAGATGGCACCCGAACACCCCTCCCACCACGTCGATCAAGGAGTCCATCACACCGACTTCATGAAAATGGACCTCGCGGACCTTCACTCGGTGGGCGACCGCTTCCGCCTCGGCCAGACGGTCGAAGACCGCCCGGCTCTGTTGTTTCACAACCTCCGGCAACGTACTCGCATCGAGAATCCGTCGAATTCGAGAAAGGCTCAACGCATGCCTGAATCCTTGCCGGATGAGGACGTCCACTTTGATCGCAGGAAGGGCCCCACGCCGGACCTCGCGCTTTCGCAACTGATATCCGCTCAGCTTGAGCCGCTTCAGTCCGTTCACCAACGCAGCCCATGACAGACCGGCGTCGACAAGCGCGCCCAGCATCATGTCGCCGCTGATGCCCGAGAAACAATTCACGTGCAGATGCCGCCCCACTGATCCTCCACACACACGGTCAGAAAAACGGCCCATCTTACCCAAGGCCATCCTCCACGGCAATCGGACACGAGAATGCATTGACAGCGTGGGAAGGCTATGTTATCCCCCTACCGATGTTGTCACGTTCCTCGCTTGAGAGGCGGCGGCGTCCGTTGGTCTTTCGATGAACAGACGGGGAACGTCGGCGTCCCAACGTTGGTGCCGTGTCACCGCCGGGTGCCTGTTTCTCATTTTCAGCCTGTGCCTTCCCATATTCGCCCCCAGTGAGGGGTCTGCCAAAACAAAACCTCGCCGGGCTCCCCGTCCAGAGCCGGAGTTAAAAATTCTCGAACTGAACTTGACGCCCACTCCCTATTATCCGGACCAAGGCCCGTTGGAGTTCTCCGTGACCGTGCAGCTTCCCAAGGAACTCAATGGAGCCACCATCCTCGAAGTCTCGTCCTTGATCAGCTCACCCTCCAAAACGTCGCTTCGGTTTCTCACCCATCGGCAACCTGTGGAGTTGACCACGCCTATCCCGGCCGGAGGCGCGGCCCCGAAACTTGACTTGCAGCTCTCATGGGACGGGCAGGACCACCGGAAGCAACCGGCCGGTCCCGGCAAATATGCTTACGAGGTCCGCATCAAGTTGTTGGTGGACGGGGAAAAAGGCCCGCGCACCATGATGGTCGCCTGGCCAAAACGCGGGATCCTCGAAGTCAAATAATGACAGCCGGCTTGCGGCAGCCCGGCGCTTGACCGCTTCGTCGTCGCCGCGCACACGGCTCAGACCTGAGTGTGCCTTGTCACCCGGGAATGCGCGTCCTGCGTCCGCCGTCCCGCAGCGCCCCGCGCCCTTGGCCCAGGAGGTTGATCCGGTGGGCTAGGCAGCCGGCCCCAAATCCGTTGTCGATATTCATGACTCCCACGCCTGCCGCACACGAATTCAACATGGTGAGCAGCGCGGCTAGTCCGCCGAAACTGGCGCCGTATCCTCGGCTTGTCGGCACCGCGATCACCGGGCATGACACCAATCCCCCGACCACACTCGGCAAGACGCCATCCATCCCGGCCACCACCACGATCACATTGGCGTCGAACAGCCGGTCTTTGCGCCCGAGTAAGCGATGCAAGCCGGCCACGCCGACGTCATAGAGACGTTCCACATGACTGCCCATGACTTCGGCCGTGACCCGCGCCTCCTCGGCCACGGGGACGTCCACCGTGCCGGCCGTCACGATAAGGACGCGGCCCAACGACTGCCGGACGTGGTGCACGGCCACAATACGCGCCCCCTCATAATAGCGGGCTCGGCGATCGAGGCGGCAGAGGGCGCGCGCCATGGCCGGGTCCGCCCGTGTCGCGAGAAAGGGCCCCCGCTTTTTTAAGAGCGCCCGGGCGATGGACACCGCTTGCGCCTTCGTCTTGCCCTCGCACAGCACCACTTCAGGAAACCCTTGGCGCAGCGCGCGGTGGTGATCCAGGGACGCGAAGCCCAAATCCTCGAACGGCAAGGCCCGTAGCCGCTCCAGGGCATGCCCAACCGAAATCCGCTGCTCACGGACCTGCCGAAGCAGTCGCTCGAGTTCCTCCGGACTCATACCGTCTTCTCCGGTTTCGCTTCCCGCTCCATGAGATCGCGGACGGCATGACGACAGGCCTTGTCCTCAAACAACACGGCATTGATTTCTCGGATGATCGGCATCTCCACGGCATAACGACGTGCGAGCCCCGATGCCGCCCGGGCTGTCCGCACTCCTTCGGCTACCGCGTGCATGCCGCCGAGAATCGCCTCCAGTGGGTCCCCTTGTCCGAGCCGCAAGCCGACGGCATGATTGCGGCTGAGCACCCCCGTGCAGGTCAACACCAAATCCCCCACGCCTGACAACCCGTAAAACGTGCGCGCATCGGCCCCCATCGCCGACCCCAGCCGCACGATCTCGGCAAGTCCTCTCGTGATCAACGCCGCTCGCGCATTTAAACCCAGGTTCAGGCCATCGACCACTCCGGCCGCCAAGGCCATCACATTCTTCAATGCGCCCCCGAGTTGCACGCCGATGAGATCCGTGTCTCCATACACGCGGAACTGCGGGGTCATGAGCACCTGCTGAAAACGCTGGACCATCGAGGCCTCCCGCCCCGCCAGACACACGGCGGTGGGCTTCCCCGCACTCAGCTCCGAAGCGAAGCTGGGGCCGGACAGCGCCATGATCATCGGCGGCATACAGGCGGGCAACGATTCCTCCATCACTTGCGTCATCAGCTTGCCGGTGTCTTCTTCGATCCCTTTGGTCGCGCTGATCAGCGGAACCGGGCTGGTCAGCCACGGCGCCAGTGAGTGCAAGACGGAACGGGCGACGTGGGACGGGACCACGAAGACGAGGCCGTCGGACCCCTTGACCGCATCCGCCATGACCGACGTCGCGGTCAAAGCGGCAGGCAGAGCAACGCCGGGCAGAAACATCGCATTTTCATGGGTGTCGTTGATGGCATCGGATACCTCCGGTTCGTGCGCCCAGAGCCGCACGGCCAGTCCCTTCTCCGCGAGATGCTTCGCCAACGCCGTGCCCCATGCGCCGGCTCCAATCACGCCGATGTTCTGGATGGATGACATACCGGATCGATTCATCAAAACGCGGGCACGGCTGGGACCATGGATGTCTGAGCCGGCGGATTATAGGAAGCCAATATTCAGGGTGTCAATGAATGGAACGGCCGTTGGGACTTTGTCAACTCGCCTGGTGCCAGGGCATGGCGGGTAGACAATGGCACATCGCTTGCTCTCGATCTCATGGGCGTCGACGGCCTTCTGACCGGGATGAAGCTCGCCTGGGATTCACGAACTCACATGGATCACTGCAAGGAACCTCAATGAAAGTGCTGCAGGCCGTCGTGCGATCCACCGTGATGATCGGCCTCACGACAGGGCTTTCCCTGATTGTCTCGGTCTCGCCCGCGTATCCTGAAGCCTACATTGGAGGTCAATTCGGAACAGCGGTCAGTGGGAATACCTTGACGAACGTGGATTTGACGGATTTCACCCCCAATGCCTCGATGTCCGATCGCTCTCTGGCTCCCTCTCCTCTCATCGGGATGAAGCTTGGGTATTTCTTTCCCCGTGCCCGATGGTTCGGCCTCGAAACCGAGGTGTACCACATGACCCCGCACATCAAACAGCAGTCAACCACCATTACCATCCCGAATGGCGCGGTCTTGCAGGACGTGGGGCCGGTCACCGGCGGAACCTCGACTGGTACGCTGACGGGCGACCATTTCCGCGTCATCACGTGGGTCCCCGTCAATCTGATGTTTCGGTACTATAGGACCCGTTTGCAGCCGTACGCCGGGGTCGGTCCGGGCATCTTCATGGCAAGAGTCACCACCACGATCCCCGAATTTGCCGGATCGCAAAGCTCGACGCGGATGGGACTCAATGTCAAATTCGGATTCGAATATTTGTTTACCCGGCGTTTCACCACCTTCGCCGAAATGAAGTACAACTATGCGCGCTTCGATTTTTCAGGCACCAACAGCGGGGCGTTCGGATATCGGGCGACCTATGCCCCGCTGATCCTTGCGGTCGGCGTGAACTATCACTTTTAGCGCTCGAAGCCTCCTTCCGCTTCTCCCATCAATTCCGATTCTCCGCCTTCGCCCTGGAAAAGCCGAACTGATCACGGTATGGTGGGGCACCCATGCAAACCTGTCCTGTTTGCCATCGGTCATTGCCGGAGATTAATCGGTTCTGTACCAATTGCGGGCAACGCCTGACCGGCGATCCGCTTGAAAGCCGACGGGCACGGCCGGATTCGTCCCCAACCGCCCCCTTGAATCTCAGCGTGCTCTACGGCATGGTGGCTCTGCTGGGACTGGCGGTGGTGTTTCCTCCATGGGAAACTCCGCCGAATCAGCCGCCGGAATTCCTTGGCCTGCATTTCGTCCTCTCACCGCCGGACCCCGACGCCATCATCAGCCGCATGCTCCTCACCATTGAACTGGTCACCATCACCATTGCCGGTCTGTACGGAGCGTTTCTTTTTCGCAAACCCTAACACGGACCGGGCGGATGTCCGGCGAGACCAGTCGAGGGATGGGATGGTCGGAGCGGATCACCTGACCCGGGGCAATTCCCTCATGAACATGGTCGAGACGGGATTGGATCACTCGAGCACCAGCGTGAGACATTTGGCCGACCCCCCGGATTTCATAAACTCGTCCAGCGGGACGGCGTGTGTCTGATACCCGCGTTCCTGGAGCAGACGTTCGGTCGTCACGCAGCCGGCCGGCAACACCACATGCTTATCGACGCAGACCGCATTGCACGCGAAGCGCAAGGCTTCGTCTTCAGGGACGGCGAGACGACGGGCATCGGCAATCCGCTCCGTGATGGCGATTTGTCCGTACGTGTCGAACGCCGTCGGAAAATACAGAAGTTCTCCCCCGTGTAAGGGGCAAAAACAGGTATCCAGATGATAGAAGCGAGAATCCACCAACTCCAATGGAATGATTTCCTTGTGGAACCGCTCGCTCAGCACCGGGAATGCTCGAACATCCGATCGCTGGCGATAGCCACCGAACCAACACTCAGGGAATCCGAGCATATCCCCGGCACCCTCAAAACACAGGCCGGGGTCCAACTGTACTACATCATAGCCCTGGGCGCGAAACCACGCTGCAAAATGTGCTTCCTCCCGTTGCCGCTCGGCGTACCGAAAGCGGCTGATGACGGCGCTTCGTCCGATGACGACCGCCGCATTGGCGGTAAACACGAGATCCGGTAGACCGGGAACCGGGGTCATGCGCTCAAGCCCCACCCCCACTTCCTCTTGTAGCACTCGCATCAAGCCGTACCATTGCTCAACCGCCCGCCGACGATCCACCCGGTTGCTCACGCGCATCCAGGGATTGATCTCATATTCGATGCCGAAATAATCCGGGGGGCACACCAGCAACCGGCTCATGCGGTTCTCCCCAGCTGCCTCGCCAACTCCCCGAGAAACGATGCGGCGTCCATGACCAGCCCCACCGCCTGAAAGCTTCCGCGATCCGCCAGCTTGGTCGGGACGGAGGGATTCATGTCCACACAGACCGAGGGAATGGTGGCGGGCAGGAGATTGCCGGTTGCCACCGCATGCAGTGTCGACGCGACCAGCACGGCCAGGCCCACCCCGGGAATGGCCGCCCGCATCGCCGCTTGGGCGCGCATCGCGTCCGTGATCACCCCCGGCAAAGGGCCATCGTCTCGAATCGTGCCCGCCATGACCACCGGGACCTGCCGCCGCACACACGCAGCCATGATGCCGCGCGTCACCACCCCGGATCGGACCGCCTCCTCAATGCTGCCGAGTGCGCGAATCCTGTTGATAGTCCGCAAATGATGTTCGTGCCCATGCGGCATGCTGCGTCCAGCGGTGAGGCCGTACCCGAGCGATGTGCCATACAACTCGACTTCGATGTCGTGGGCGGCCAGGGCATTGCCGCAAAACAGGGTGTGGATAAACCCTTCCTCGATCAACCAGGCCAGTGCCTCTCGGCCGCCGGAATGGATGATCGCCG
The DNA here is from genome assembly GCA_964416255.1 of uncultured Nitrospira sp. Taxonomy (GTDB): domain Bacteria; phylum Nitrospirota; class Nitrospiria; order Nitrospirales; family Nitrospiraceae; genus Nitrospira_D. Next base: position 39,302 of record CAYQDJ010000012.1, read on the forward strand.
GACCGCCCGCCAGCAGCACCCGGGAATCGGGCTGCTCCTGCCGCCGTCGCGTTCGCAACTGCTGCATGCGGCCGGCAACATCCGCAATGACCTGAGCATGCGGACGTTCGGCCGAAATTTGCGACTCCATAAAGCCGAATGCATCTCGTTCGGTGGGGCGCTGGAGCGGACTCACCCGCACCCCCTCCCGTCCGACCACCATCCGGTCGCCCCGCCGGACGTCGCCCATGGGCACGGCCCGCGCCGTCCCGCTGGCGGTATCCAAGGCGATCGCAAGATCCATTTCGATCTCTTGCACATCGATCCATTCTCCCCCCACCCGCACCTGGGTCGGCAAGTTGGTGGTGGCGTAAAAATCTTCCGGGAGCACCCCGTCTCGAGGGGCGGCACTCAGGCGGCAATCCGACTCTCGTTCGACGGAGGCTCCGTGCGGCTGAACCGCCTTGAGAATCTCGCTCAACAACTCGCTCGAGGCGGCGCGAATGATAATGCGTGCCTGTGAGGTCTCGTCCCGCGTCTTGCCGATGACGACCTGGTCCAAGTCAAACGTTCCGCCCATCATCACAATGATGTCGAGGACCTTGGCGAGGAGCAGCGAGTCGATAATGTGTCCGCTGAGGCGGACCGTTTCGTGATACTGGGTCATGAGCGTGTGGGCTCGTTTGACCTGATTCTACCACCTGACACCGGAGGAGAGAGTGGAGCCCCCTTTTCACGACACGTCGATCGGTCCGCCGCTTTTCATCACTTCCCGCAATAGACTGGTTGCATAAGCCCCCGGCGGGAGGGTCACGGAGAGGGTGACCGTCGAGCCTTGCACTGACCATTTCAAATTTGCCGGACGAACCCTGAACGCACGACGCTCTCCGCGGATCCCACAAGACTTTGCCGCCGCAACGAGAGACTCCCGGCTCGTGCCGGCCTCCGCCATCACGGACTCTTCCAGCACTCCCGGCTCTCCGGCAGCCCAGGAGACCCGGGCCCCAAACAAGATCCCGGTCGGGCTGATCTCGAACCGATCGGCCCGCGGCTGTTCGAGTTCGGCGTCCTCGACCAGGAAACACGCCCCGTTGGCCGACTTCATCGCCCAATCTCCGACGAGCATTCGGTCGAGCCGATCAATCCGCTTGGCCAATTGACGGTTGAACAGGTACGACTGATAGGTGTTGAGGTACCAGACGCGCTGCACCCGACTCATCTTCTCCCGCCGGCGCGGATCTTCCAATAACGCGGCGCCGATCCGATAATTCTCCCCGTCTTTGCCCTGACGTTGGGGGCCAAAGTAATTGGGGACGCCGCGCCGGATGAGTTCCTCGCAGATGGCCGGCACCGAGTCCGATGCGTGCGCGGCGCAACCGCGAATCACCAACTGAAACCGATTGCCGGCATGATGGCCGGTGCGCAGTCGATTTCGATGGCGTCCAAGGACCTCCATCTTCAATACCTGGCCGTCGGGCTTCATCCGAGCCAGGCGGTCCGGCGTGACCCCATGGATCGAAACCATTTGAGTCGTGACGGCCCGTGCATCCTTGAGCCCGGCCACGCCGATGGCGCGTGCTTTGACGCCGAGCGCCGACGACAGCCGACGGACCAGGTCGGGCGTGGATAAACCCCGTTTCCACACGGTGAGATAGAGATGCTCGCCTTCGCCGCACGGCAGATACAGCGGCAGTTCGTGAACCTGAAAATCTTCGGGGGTCGCACGGATGGTTCCCTCGACGCCGGGAATGGCGCTGGTCAGAAAAGGGTCTGCGACAGTAGACACGAATACTCCTGTGACGCGGCCGTTCCATTCCTGCTCAGATGCACAGCCGGCTTCATGGTATACTTTCCTTGTGATCCTCTGAAGGTCAACCGCCCATGCAGCCAATCCTTGCCCGAGCGGCTTTCATCGTGGTCCTGATCGCTCCCTCATGGTTGGGCGCGGCCCAGGATCCACGCCACACGCAGGACGGCATATTCAGCCGCTTCAGCCATCATATCCAACAACAAGTGGAATCGGACAAACTCGCGTTCGCCAAGGCAAGCGGTTGCACCAACTGGTTCTACCAGCAGGAAAAACACAAGCCGGCCCCCACCGACGTGCAGCGCATTGCCTTCCATCGGGTGTTGGTGCCTCCCAGCCGCGAGGACTGTCTCCGTGACTATCCGGGCGGCCTTGAATCCGTGCGGGAGGATTTTCACCGCACCCAAACCTCCTTGTCGGTGAGTCTCACATTCTACGAGTTCGCCCTGGTGGGCGATCGTGATGATGACGCCCACTACAACCCGCAAGAACTGCTTGATGTCTTCGAATCATTGACTCTTCCTTACGATCCCACCCATTCCATCGCGGTGCAGACCGCCGCGCTGACCGAGCGTTTCGACGCCTGGTGCCGCACCAGAAACCTTGAGAGCCTCATGAACGGCATGGGCGAACTCTACGACAAGGGCTACCGTGTCAGCCCCGCGGATCGCGCCGAACTAGACCGAGTCACCAAATGACGCGGCGGAGGATGTCGTGGCCGGATCGCGCTCGGGCCATGATCGGCACCTGTCTGAGCGAGCCGATGTATCGGCTTTTCAGCCTGGTCCCGCATTGGGAATTCGGCCTCGCCAGTCACGAGATCTCCGTGCTCCGATGGACACACCCGGCGTTGGCTGGCCGACGGGCCGTGCATTTGTCGGATCTGCATCTAGATCGATATCAACCGCGTCATGACGGTGTGGTCGCGGCCGTCGAGGCCCTGGAGCCCGATTGGATTTTCATCACAGGAGACCTGCTCAATGTCCCCGAGGGGTTGCCCCATCTATTCCGCTTCTTGGCCCGCTTGCGCGAAACGGCGCCCGTCTATATCACGCTGGGCAACCACGACCATTATAGTGGAGTCCCTGTCTCGACCTACGCGGAACTGGCAGACCGACACAAAGTGACGCTCCTGGTCAACCAAACCACTTTCGTCACCACCGGCTGGGGAGAACTGGCGATCGTGGGCGTCGACGATCCCTCATTACACCGCGCCGATCTGAGCTGCCTTCCCCCGCCCTCAGACCACCGGTTCACGCTCTTACTGGCGCACGCCCCCAACATTCTTGAGTTGATGGATCCCCACCATGTCGTCGACCTGATCCTCTGCGGGCACAGCCATGGCGGGCAATGGCGCATTCCTGGCGTACCGACGTTCTGGCTTCCTCCGGGCTGCAGCGGACGGGTGGCCGGACACCATGAGACGCCCAACCACCGATTGTACGTCAATCGCGGGCTTGGATGGTCGTTTCTCCCCATGCGGCTGAATTGTCGACCGGAGATCGCGGTCATCGAGTGGATGTGAGACATCAGCGCTGCCGACGCCGCTTCATCACACCTTGAGACGTTCCACCGCTTCCTTGGCGCGGCTTCGCACCGTTTGATCCCAATCTTCCTCCATGAGGGATATCAGCCGATCGCGGGCTTCGCTCGCGCGCAGCCGACCCAACCCCAAGGCGGCGCATGAACGCACATAGGCATGGTCGTCCTCCAGCGCCCTCAGCAGGACCGGCACCACGCTCTTGTCCTGCAGGACGCCCAAGTGGCTGGCTGCCATGCCCCGGACGCGGTGCTGTTTATCCCCCAAGGCCCGCCGGAGCGTGGACAGCCATAACTCTTTCAAGGCCGGGGCAATCGCTTCCAACCCTTCCGGCCGATACCCGTTGAGTTCGGCGAGCGTAAAGGACAACTCCAATCGCTGCTCAACATTGGTTTCCCGCTGAAACGCCGCAATCAGCCGATCGCGCTCCGTTCGCCGCCGGCGATGTCGGATCACGGTCCGCATCGCCAGGAAGGCCACGATCCCCGTCGCCACGGTCATGATCGCCAGCGGCACGGCCTGGTCGATGACCGACTCCTGGACATCCACCGGCAGACGCTTCCACACCCACACACACGCCACAACCAGTCCAACGAGGATGAAGATGCTCGTGAGATTCACCTGGCCCTGTTGATCACGCGGCATCATGGGAGCCAGGATCATACGGGCACGAGTCTTTGGCCGTCAACGAACCGGCGGCGCGAACCGGGAGGCAACGGATCCGGCTTGACCCTCATGTGAGTTCCCACTATTCTCGGCCCATGGAATTGCCCAATCTCCAGGAGGATCCGTTCCTCAAGCTGGTCCGTCCGCTGGTCGAGGCTTATCTCGCCTTTGCACGAGCCGATAGCCGGCATATCCGATCTCTCCGGCTGACCCCCTCGCAATTCGATGTCATCGCGACCTTGGGTGATACCGACGGCATGACCTGTTCCGAACTTTCGGCAAAAACTCTGGTGACCAAAGGCACGCTCACCGGCGTCCTTGATCGCCTGGCTCGGAAGGGCCTCATCCGACGAGACACGGTGGCGGGCGATCGCCGACGTACCAAGATTTGCCTGACCGGGAAGGGCAACGGTCTCTTTCGACAGACGTTCTCCGCACACATCGCCTTTCTCCGGCCATTTTTTGAGCGGGCTTTGTCTGAGAAGGAAGTGGAGCAGGTCCGCGCCCTGCTGCTCCGAATCCGCGACAGTTTTCAACAGTACGAATCACCCCATGTCTCGTGAGTCCCTGCCGCCAGGGATCGAGTGCGTTCGATGCGCCTGACCATTTTGGGTTCCGGCACCAATCTACATCCCTCTCGCGCTGCAGCCGGGTATCTCATCCGGACCGATCACACGTTTCTTTTGGATTTCGGTCCCCGCACCTTGATGAACCTGCTGCGAGCCGGCGTCAATCGTCATCGGATCAGCCATGTGTTGTTCTCCCATTTCCATGCCGACCATTTCTCCGATTTTCTCACCTATCTGTTTGACGCCATGATCGTCACCAAGTATCAAGGCGGCAACCGAGGCCCACTGACGGTGATTGGTCCACGCGGCACCACCCGCTTGTTTCACACCTTGTTCGCCACGCTCCCGGGGTTCTCGGACCCCATATTTCCGGTGACCTACAAAGAGGTGGCGGATCGCGCGTTCCATATCGGGGATACCATGGTGGCGCCGCGGACGGTCACCCATAGTCCTGACCAGCATTGTGTGGGATATCGCGTGGAGTACCGGGGAAAGGTGCTGACGTATTCAGGCGATTCCGAATATTGCCCGAACCTCATCACCCTGTGCCGAAATGCCGACCTGGCGCTGCTGGATTGCTCCTACCCCGCCACTCGACCAGGGCCTGCCCACCTCCATGCCGGCCAATGCGGACAAGTGGCGCACGAAGCCGGCGTGGGACAACTGATTTTGTCGCATTTTTATCCGATGGCGGAGCGGTCTGATGTGCTGGGCCAGGCGGGGGAACGGTATCAAGGAAGGATCCAGAAGGGCCGCGACCTCATGACGGTCCGCCTGTAGTTACAATCCCTCTTCTCGTGGCTCGCCGCCCAAGATCTCGATGAACTTATACATCCGAGCGGTTTTCACCGGTTCATCCATCTTCGAGTAGATGGCCAGGAGATTCTTGATCATGCGGGACAGGATCGCGCGCGTGGGGCTCTTCTGCAGATACTTATCATCAAATCCATATCCGGCTTCCGTGAGAAACCGGGCGCAGTTCTTCTCGGTGAGCAACGCGCCGCCGTTGAAACAGTCGATAAAAATCTTGTACCGGTCGGACTCGTACTTGACGAGAAAATGCCCCGGCATCCCGATCCCGAATAAGGGAAGCGCCAACCGCTGCCCAATCAACAAATACACCACCGACAAGCTGATCGGAATGCCGACCCGGCGGTCGATCACGCAATTGATATAACTATTCTCCACCTCATAATAATTCTTAGTGTTCCCTTTAAAGCCCTGCTCCGTAAAGATGTACCGGTTGAGCGCGTTGACGGTTTCCTCGCCCGAGGCCCGAGGCCCAATGCGGTCCCGCACCTCGCGCGCCATCGTATCCAACTGGTGGCGATATCGTCCGACCTCAAGTGCGGGATAGGCATACCGGGCGATCAAGAAGGCTCCGGCTTCAAGGTTCGTGGCACGATCCGGAGCGTCGGCCAGGGCAGCCAACTCGTCCTCCACGTTGCCGCCGCGGATCTCTTCGAGAATGCCGGCGATCCGGTCGGCCATCTCCGGTTGCTCGATTTCGGCTTCTTGCAAGAGCGGCACGGCGGAAGGCCCGATGTCGATCAATTTGCCGCTGATGGTTTGGACGATACGGTCGTCCTCATCCGACAACAGTCGAATCAGCGCACGGATCTGATTTTCGGGAATAATCATCATGCCTGGTCCTTTCTCCCCGTGCTCGGCGTACACAGGCCCACGTCTGTTCCTGCGGCTACCCCATGGCCCGACGGAACGCCTTCGCGCCTCCGTAGAGACAGAGGGCGTCGAACATCACCATGATGATAACGACCATCGCCAGGTGGGGCAAAGCGTCGCTCCATCCCGACAGGATCAACGGACGGACGGCATCGATGGCGTAAGTCATGGGGTTGAACCGCGCCAGCACGCTCATCCAGCCCGGCATCGCCTCCAAGGGGACGAGCGCCGAACTCAGAAAAATCATCGGCAGTGACAGAAAGCCCAGCACGGAGAAGAAGTCCCCGTGGCTTTTGACGGAAAAGGCCATCGCCATGGAGATGGCGGTCAAACCCACGCCGAACAACATGCCGATCAGCAGAATGACCGCCACGCCCAATAGCCCGGTGGCTGGATGCACCCCGAACAAAAACGCCACCCCGAGAATGACCAACACCTGTAATGAGGTGATGCCCATCACGAAGAGAAACCGGCTCAGAATCACCGAACTCCGATGAATCGGTGTCGACATCAAGCGCTCCAAAAAGCCGTTCTCTTTGTCGAACAGCAAATCCACTCCGCCCGCAAGCCCATTGTTCAAGACCGTCATGACGACGACGCCGGCCGCGAGGAAACTAATGTAATTGGGGGCCTGGGTCACCTGAGTGTCGGCCGCACGCTGGAAAAGATTACCGAAAAAAATAAGCCAGAACAGCATAGGCTGCACGAGCGTGAAGAGCATGCTGAACTTCTCGCGGCTCAACCGCCGAACCCACCGCATCGTCAACGCACTGATTTCTTGCCAATACTCGGTCATTGTATGATCCGTCCTTCAGATTTCGTGCATGGTGCCGGGTCACACCCCTCCGGCGTCCGGAGCCCTGACGGTATGTGGGAGGTCTCGCGCCTCACCTCTCACCCTTCACGTGCCGGCTGGATGTCGTCTCGAATGGAACGGCCGGTATGGGCGATAAACACATCATCGAGCCTCGGGCGATGGTAGTCGATGAATTCCAATCGGCAATCCAATCGATTGGCGGCCTCCAAAATGGCCGGAATGGCCTTCTCGGCCGACTCCACGCGGACATCCAACCCCGAGGCCGTCGTATTCACGGCCCGAATCGCCGGCTGCCCCGCGACGGCCGCCGCCAGCGCCGTGACCCGGGACGTTTCTTTAATCGTCAAGGAGACAATATCACCGCCGAGCGCGATTTTCAGTTCCGCAGGGGCGCCCATGGTTTTGATCTTTCCGCCGTCGATGATCGCCAACCGATCGCACAGCTGGTCCGCCTCATCCAAATAATTGGTGGTCATGACGATCGTCATGCCTCGGGTTTTCAACATCCGCACGTACTCCCAGATCCGCAGCCGGCTTTGGACGTCCAATCCCAGCGTCGGCTCGTCAAGAAAGAGAATCTGAGGATCCGGCAATAAGCCGCACGCAATGTCAAGCTTGCGCTTCATGCCGCCCGAGTAGGTCTTGGCCGGCCGGTCCGCATGTGCGTCCAGTTCCACGAGCTGCAGCAGGTCGGCGATGCGCCGCCTGGCTTCGTCCTTGCCCAAATGATACAGCGCGCCCAACAGCTCCAAATGCTCGCGCCCGGTCAGAAACCGGTCGATCGCCCGCTCTTGCGGCACATATCCGATCATCCGCCTGACCGCATCCGCCTCGCGCCGCGTGTCGCGCCCAAGCACCGTCGCGGACCCCGACGTCGGGTGCAACAGCGTAATCAAAATCCGCAGTGTCGTACTCTTCCCGGCCCCGTTCGGGCCGAGCAGACCGAAGATCTCACCCGCATAGATATGAAACGAGAGGTCGTCAATGGCTTGGTGGCTGTTGTAGCGCTTACTGAGGTGACTGACCTGAATGGCAATCGAGCGGTCCATTTACTCCCAGCCTTTCGCGCCGTGATGATCGTGCAGCATGAATTGGATCAGATCGTTCAGGCGGCGCGCCCGCTGGTGAAGACCGTCTGCTTCCAACAAAAATTGTTTCTCAAGCGGCGTACAGTCGAGATAGGTCGAGAGCGTATTGACCAGCACATCGTCGCTCACGTCCTCGCGAAAAAACCCCTGCCAGACCGTACTGTCTTCGCGCATCTCCAGGTACCGCGCCAAGGCCTCGACCAGGCGGCGGCGCACGTGACGCTCCAATCCCGGTTCCATCGTCGGCGCCTTGATATCAAGAGTGACCTCGCGATACGGTTTGTCGAAATGCTCTCCCCGCACCTCGTACCGTTCAAGCCCTTGCAGCAGGATGTTCGAGCGACCATCCGGCAGAGGTTGAACACTCACGAGGCGGCCGACACACACCACAGGGTACATCGGGGGGGTTCCATAATAATCGGATTCCCACCCCTCTTTGAGCAACGCCATGGCGATGCACTGTCCGCCGACGGTCGCATCGGCCACCATTTGGCGGTACCGCGGTTCGAAGATATGCAGCGGCAAATAGGTCTTCGGGAAGAAGACGACATTCGGCAAGGGGAACACCGGCAGACGATCTGGAATGGGAAAGGATTCTGATTTATCGGACGAAATTCGGCCGGACGGTTCACGCGTATGGTCAATGTGCATGGCCCACGATAGCCGAGACTTGTGAAAATTGTCAACGCCGCAGCCGTCGGGCGCGCGCGTGACGCGAACGCAAAAAGCTCGCTTCAACACAGGCGATTTGTGCACTCGTAGACCTCATGGTACAACCGTCGACGATGCGGCAACCGATCCAGAAAGGGCCGCTCGGCTCCATGCGTCCCAGGTTTGTGCCGGCTCAAGGATTTCGCCGACGGCTCCTGTGCGTCTGCGTCTCGCTCGGCGTCATCGGCTTGAACCCGGCAGCCGCCGTCGCTCCATCCGGTCAATTCCGCACGGCGATGCCGGGTTATCACTTTCAGTTCCCCAAGGACCATGGCTCACATCCGGCCTTTCGGACCGAATGGTGGTACTACACGGGGCATCTCCGAACCGCCGGTGGTCGCCCCTTCGGGTTTGAACTCACGTTCTTTCGTCGGGCAATTCCGCCGGAAGACGTGAAAACGCTGCCTTCCCGCTGGTCGGTCACGCAACTGTATTTGGCCCATTTTGCGGTCACGGACGTAAGCGGACGTCATTTTTATGTTGCGGAAAAACTGAGCCGGGAGGGATTAGGCAAAGCCGGAGCGGACGAGCAGCACCTGCGCGTCTGGATCGATGACTGGCATGCCGCGGCCTCTCAGGACTCTGCCGGCATGCTGACCCTCTCCGCACAATCCGACGAGACAGCGCTGTCTCTGACACTCGTGCCGGCCAAGCCCGTCGTCATTCATGGACGGGAGGGAATCAGCCGGAAAGGCGCCGAACCCGGACAGGCCTCCCATTATTATTCGTTCACACGGTTGAGGACATCCGGCACTCTCACGATTGGAAAAGAGACCTTCGCCGTGACCGGCGAGAGTTGGATGGACCATGAATTCGGCTCGGCGGACCTGGCGGACGATCTCGCAGGATGGGATTGGTTCAGCCTGCAAATGGCCGACCACAGCGAACTCATGCTCTACCGGCTTCGGCGCACCGATGGCGCGTCGGATGTTGCCTCCAGCGGCACCGTCGTGTCTGCCGACGGTCACAGCCGGCACCTTTCAATTGAGGAATTCACGATCGACGTCACGGATTATTGGACGAGCCCCGTCAGTCGGGCCCGGTACCCCAGCCGGTGGCGACTGACGGTTCCTTCATTAGGCCTGGCTCTGGATCTCGTCCCGTTGCTGGCCGATCAGGAACTTCGCACCGGGCGCAGCACGCAAGTCACGTATTGGGAAGGGGCGGTGGCGGTGACCGGCACCAATCAGGGCCGTCCGGCCGCCGGACACGGCTATGTGGAACTGACCGGCTATGCGGAGCGTATCACGAAAAAACTGTAGGCGACGGCCTGGTCGTGTCGATTTGCCGTCCCACCGAACGACTATCCCGTGAGAGACGCGGATGAGCCGCGTCTTCGATAGAGGAGAGCCCACGTCATGAAGTATCTTTGCCTGGTCTACGTCGAAGAACAGACATTGCACGCCCTGCCACAGAGCGAGCGGCGGACGCTGTCGGAGGAGTCGATGGCCTACTGCGAACAGTTGCAGAAGCGTGGCCAGCTCATTACCGCCTCCCCGCTGCATCCGGTGGACACGGCCACGACCGTCCGGGTCCGCGACGGCAAAACGTCCGTCACCGATGGGCCGTTTGCCGAAACGAAGGAACAATTGGGCGGCTTCCTGATGCTCGACGTGCGAGATCTCAACGACGCCGTCCGCATCGCCTCACATTTCCCCGCGGCCCGTCTTGGCTGCGTGGAAGTCCGTCCGATGAAGGAACTCGGCTGCGCCGATTGATTCGAGATGAGCGACGACGCCGTGAGGCAGGCTCGGGCGACGGCGGATGAAATCTACCGCGCCGAGTCCCGTCATGTCTTGGCGACGCTCATCCGCCTCTTGAAGGACTTCGATCTCGCCGAAGAAGCGCTTCACGAGGCGTTCATGGCCGCGATGGAGCAATGGCCGCGTGACGGCGTGCCGGCCAACCCGCGAGCCTGGCTGGTGTCCACCGGCCGCTTCAAAGCGATCGATTGGATGAGAAGGCGGGCCCGCTATGATGGGTCGCTGACTGAGCTCGCCCGGCGTCTTGAGATAACGACCGGCGATCCGACAGAATCTCATGACGAACATATCGACGATGACCGCCTCCGCCTGATCTTCACCTGCTGCCATCCTTCGCTCAAGCCGGAGGCGCAAATCGCCCTGACGCTCCGGGAGGTTTGTGGACTCACCACCGAGGAAGTCGCCCGGGCATTCCTCTCGTCCCCCTCGACGCTGGCCCAACGCATCGTACGGGCCAAAGCCAAGATTCGCGACGCACGCATTCCCTATGAAGTGCCGCCGCCCGCCGAGTTGCCGGCCCGGTTGGACAGCGTCCTCCACGTCGTTTACCTCGTATTCAACGAGGGGTATTCCGCCTCGTCCGGGCCTTCCCTCACGCGGGCCGATCTGTCCGGCGAAGCCATTCGACTGGGAAGGCTGCTGGTGCAGTTGCTGCCCGAGCCGGAAGCGATCGGCCTCCTCGGCCTCATGTTGTTGCACGAATCGCGGCGCAGTGCGCGAACCTTGGCCACTGGCGATCTGGTCCTGCTGGAGCAGCAGGACCGCTCTGCATGGAAACGCGAGTTCATTCTCGAGGGAATCGCCCTGGTCGAACGCGCGCTCGCTTCCCGGCGATTCGGCCCCTTTACCCTGCAGGCCGCGATCGCCGCCGTCCACGCCGAGGCGCCAAGCACCGCAGCCACCGATTGGGCGCAAATCGTCGCCCTGTATGATCTGCTCATGCGGGCGGATCCGACGCCGATCGTCGAACTGAACCGGGCCGTGGCGGTGGCGATGCGAGACGGTCCGGAGGCCGGCCTGCGGATCGTCGAGCAGATCCTCGCGCGCGGCGATCTCCCCGATTATCACCTGATCCATTCCACGCGCGCCGATTTGTGCCGACGGCTGGGGCGGACGGCGGACGCCCGCCGGGCCTATGAACGCGCCCTGGCGCTCACGAAGCAGGAACCGGAACGGAGATTCTTGGAACGGAGGATCCGCGAGCTGGCTTAGACAGGTGCGCCGGATTCCGTCCTTGCAAGCACCCTCCGGCTCCGCCCCCGAGTGCACGAGGGGGCTCCAAAAAATCAACGGTTTCTGAACACTGTCGATTTTGCCGGCTACGAGCGACTATCGTATGAAGTCGCGAACCGGCCGGAGGAGGCGTGACGATGAAATACCTGTTGCTGGTGCATCACGATGAAGAAAACTTCGCCCGGATGACCGAGGCGACGCGGGCGGAGATGCTCGAGGAATCCATCCGGCTCTGCCATCAACTCGATGCCAAAGGCCAGTATGTCCATGCCTCCCCCCTCCAACCCACCTCCACGGCCACGTGCGTGCAGGTTCGCGAGGGGAGACGTTCGGTCACCGACGGGCCTTTCATCGAGACCCGCGAGCAACTGGCCGGCTACTTCCTCATTGAGGCGCAGGATCTCGACCAAGCCATGGCCATCGCCGCCCGGATACCCGGCGCGAGACTCGGCACGGTGGAAATCCGTCCGGTCAAACCGGTGTCCGGGCTGCCTCACGAGTAGAAAGGAAGATTCTTATGGCGCAGATGCAACGGATCAGCCCCTGTCTGTGGTTCGACGACCAGGCTGAAGAGGTGGCGAACTTCTATGTGTCGGTCTTCAACAACTCGAAGCTGGGCCCAATCACCCGGTATGGGGAAGCCGGGGCGCGCGTGTCGGGCCGGCCGAACGGATCGGTCATGACGGTGGAATTTGTGATCGAGGGGCAGACATTCCTCGCCCTCAACGGAGGCCCCCTCTTCAAGTTTACCGAGGCCGTCTCTCTCATGGTGAAGTGCGACACGCAGCAGGAGATCGATAGGATGTGGGACAGGCTCTCCGAGGGCGGTGAACCGGGCCCGTGCGGATGGCTCAAGGACCGTTACGGGCTCTCGTGGCAGATCGTGTCGCCCGTTTGGGACGAGATGCTGCGGGACCAAGACAGCCGGCGGTCGGAACGGGTCATGGAGGCCATCCTGCGGATGACGAAACCGGATCTCCAAGCGATTCACGACGCATACGAAGGTCGATAAGGCGACACGACGATACGAAAGGAGTGGAGCGGCCATGAGCAGCATTCGCCTCCTGGTTGGAACCAAGAAGGGCGCGTTCATCCTCACCTCGGACGGCGCGCGGAAACGCTGGGACGTCAACGGACCGCATTTTGCCGGATGGGAACTCTACCATCTCAAAGGATCACCGGCCGACCCCAATCGCCTGTATGCGTCCCAAACCAGCAGTTGGTTCGGACAAATTATTCAACGCTCGGACGACGGCGGCAAGACCTGGAACACTCCCGGCGGCGAGAAGATCCCCGGTCCCTACGATCCGCCGGGCGGGATCAGCAACAAATTCTCCTATGACAGCTCGGCCGAGACCGGAAGACCGCTCACCACCCACCAGTGGTACGACGGCACGCAGCGGCCCTGGGAATTCAAGCGGGTGTGGCATCTGGAACCATCCCTCACGGATCCGGACACCGTCTATGCGGGCGTGGAAGATGCCGCGCTGTTCCGCTCGACGAATGGCGGGCAGAGCTGGGAGGAGCTGGCCGGATTGCGAGAGGTCAAAGGTCACCTCTGGCAGCCAGGCGCCGGCGGCATGTGCCTCCACACGATCACGCTGGATCGGACCAACACGGAGCGTATCTTCGTCGCCATTTCCGCCGCCGGCGCCTTCCGCTCAGACGACGGCGGCAAGAGCTGGCGCGCGATCAACAAGGGGCTCAAGTCTCAATATGAGCTGCCCGACCCCGATGCCGACGTCGGGCACTGCGTGCACCGCATCGCTTTGCATCCTGCACGGCCCAATGTCCTGTTCATGCAGAAGCACTGGGACGTGATGCGCACCGACGACGCCGGCGACTCGTGGCACGAGATCAGTGGCGATCTGCCGACCGATTTTGGGTTCGCGATCGACGTCCATGCGCATGAGCCGAACACCGTCTTCGTCGTCCCGATCAAGAGCGACTCGGAACATTTTCCGCCGGACGGCAAACTGCGTGTGTATCGCAGCCGCACGGGCGGGCAGGACTGGGAGGCCTTGACCAAGGGACTGCCGCAGGAGCACTGCTACGTCAACGTGCTGCGCGACGCGATGGCGGTGGACCAACTGGACCCTTGCGGCATCTATTTCGGGACCACCGGAGGCCAGGTCTACGGATCGGCTGACGGAGGGGACAGCTGGCAGGCCATCGCAAGGGACTTGCCGGCGGTGCTGTCGGTGGAAGTGCAGACGCTCTAGCGACCGCTGACCATGACTTCCGGCTGCGTTCCTCGTTTGCCGAAGATCATTGTGAGTGGCCGCAGCAGAGGGGAAAGAGCGATATGATCCGAATTGTCTTGCCGCAGCACTTACGGACGCTGGCGCGTGTGGACGGTGAGGTGCAGGTGGAAGTGGCTGGTGTCGCGTCGCAGCGGACCCTGCTCGATGCCCTGGAGGCGAAGTATCCCATGCTCCGCGGCACCATTCGTGACCACGTGAGCCTCAAGCGCCGACCGTTCATCCGCTTCTTCGCGTGCGAACAGGACCTCTCCCACGACTCGCCGGAGGCGCCCCTTCCGGACGCCGTGACGAGCGGAGCAGAGCCGCTGTTGATCGTCGCCGCCATGGCCGGTGGGTAAGTCAGTAGCGGACCCAAAGATGCTGGCTGATTTGGAAATGCTTTTAAATGGGCTGACTGCAGAGAACATGATCAGGAAGGAGAATGATGTGAAATTCATCTGCTTCGGCTATCTGGAAGCCGAACGATGGGCAACCTTATCCATCGAAGAACAGCACGCGTTGATCGACGCCTGCTTTGACTATGACGAGATGCTCAAGAGAAACGGTCACTGGATAGGCGGAGACGGGCTCCAAGGCCCCGAGGCCGCGACAAGCCTCCGGTACCGGGACGGCAAGGTGTCCGTCACCGACGGTCCCTTTGCCGAGACCAAGGAGTTACTGGGAGGGCTCTTGATCATCGAGGCCAGTGACCAGAGGCAGGCCGTCGAGCTCATCTCCGATCATCCGGGCGTGAAAATGGGTCCCTGGGAGATTCGCCCGGTGCAGGACCTGACGCCGATGATCCGAGAGAGCGAGCGGCGCCGCGGTCACCATCCGAAGTAAGAGGGAGACAGAACATGCGCTTCATGATCATTGTCAGAGCGACCAAGGATACGGAAGCCGGGATCATGCCCGGCGAAGCACTGCTTGCCGAGATGGCGAACTACCATGAGGAGTTGCAGAAGGCTGGGGTGTTGGTCGACGGCTCCGGCCTTCAGCCCAGTTCGAAGGGATGGCGGATCACGTATTCCGGCCAGCAGCGGACCGTCGTCGATGGGCCCTTTGCCGAAACGAAGGAGCTCATCGCCGGGTACACCCTCATCCAAGTGAAGTCCCGGAAGGACGCGCTGGCTTGGAGCCAACGGTTTCCCAATCCCGCCGGCGATGGCAAGCCGGCCGAAATCGAGGTGCGGCAGTTGTTCGAATTAGAAGACTTCGGCCCCAGCGAACCGATCGAACGGTTTCGCACGATGGGCATGGGATCGACCAATCCTTAAATCGGAGGGGAGTCATGTATGTCGATGGATATGTCTTGCCCGTGCCGAAGAAAAATCTGAAGGCCTACGCCCGGCTGGCTCAGAAGGCCGGCAAGGTCTGGCGCGAACACGGAGCGCTCGATTACAAGGAATGTTCCGGCGACGATTTGGACGTCGAATGCGGGGTCCCCTTTCTAAAAAACGCCAGGGCCAAGCCAGGCGAGACGGTGGTCTTCGCCTACATTGTGTTCAAGTCTCGCGCGCACCGCGACCGAGTGAACGCCAAGGTGATGAAGGATCCTCGAATGGACTCGATGGGCGATCTGAAGTCCATGCCGTTTGACGTCAAACGGATGACCTACGGGGGCTTTAAGGTGTTCGTAAGTGCCTAGTTCGATCGTAGTTTTTACACAAGGAGGAACCCCATGCGCGCTATCTCTCTCGCAGCCGCAGCAGTGTTCACGATGCTTGTCGTCTCGCCCGTTCAGGGGAAAGAGAAAAAGCCCGAGAAGCAGATGGACCCACAGGCGATGATGGAGGAGTTCAAGAAACTCGCCACCCCGGGTGAACCGCATAGACAACTGGCAAGCCTCGCGGGTACGTGGACGACCACGACCAAGGAGTGGATGGAGCCCGGGAAACCGCCGATGGAATCCGCCGGCACCGCAGAAATGAAACCCCTGCTCGAGGGGCGCTATCTTCAACAAGAGTATTCCGGAAGCATGATGGGGGATCAGCCGTACCACGGCATTGGGATCAGCGGCTATGACAACCTTACGAAGAAGTATGTGACCACCTGGATCGATTCGATGGGCACCGGCATTTTCGTGATGGAAGGGACCGCGAGCCCGGACGGGAAAACGATCACCTATAAGGGCCAGCATCCGATGCCCGGCGGCGAATCCATGACCCATCGTGCCGTGTGGAAGATCCACGACAGCAACTCGCAGACGTTTGAGATGTACGGCACGCACCCGGGCGGGAAGGAAATGAAGGAGATGGAAATCGTCTATAGGCGGAAGCCGTGACGAGCTCGTGTCAGTCGACGTGAAGCGACGACGTTTCGGTCCAGCGTGCTGCCTCGCGTGGGCGCTGGTGCTGGCGGTGGGCTGCGGGGAAGCGGCCTACCGCCAGATGAATGACCCGTCGCGGGACGTCTGGCAGAAGCCGACCGACGTCATCAAGCAGCTCGACATCCAGCCGGGCGCCACGGTGGCGGACCTCGGCGCCGGAGGCGGCTACTTTACCTGGTACCTGGCCGAGGCGGTCGGGCCGGAGGGCGTGGTGTATGCCGGGGACGTCAACGAGACGGCGTTGCGCATGCTCTCCGATGAAGTTCGGACGCGGCGCGTGGCCAACGTCCGGCCGATTCGGGCGACGCAATCCGAAGCCAATCTGCCCGAACCCGTCGATCTCCTGTTTACCTGCGACACCTATCATCATCTCACCGACCGCGTCGCCTACTTCCGCGCCCTACGCCGCTCGTTATCACCGCACGGCCGGATCGCCATTCTCGATTTCCATCCGAAGGGATTCTTCCCCGGCTTCCTCGGGCATGGGACCGACGCCGACGTCGTCCGGCTCGAATTGGAAGCGGCCGGATACCAATTCTTAGCCGCTCACAACCTCGTGGACCGGCAACATTTCCAGATCTTTTCCCCGCGCGATCCCGAGATGCATTGATTAAGAACGCGCCTACCACATGCTGCTAGGCTGCAGCGGAAGCCGGCCGGCAGTTCAGCGGTGGCTGGAGCCATCGTCGAGCCAGCTGTTCGATTGCAAGACCCTCTTTTTCCTCTGGCAGAAATCGGTGTCCGCCGCTTGTATCCGAAGAGATCAGAAGGGTACTTTGTACGATTGGCATAGGTCCATGTCGTCGACAGGATGCTAGCGCCTGGTTCGTCGTTCTTCGTGGCGACATGCCTTGATATCGCGATCCGGGAACGGCTTCGGCGCAGGCAGTCTTACGCGAAGCTCCGTCAGCCCCGAAGCGCTCGCGGTTGATTCCTGAAAACAAATCGCATTCATGAACAAACGAGAACTACGTGCAACGGTCAGGCAGATGGCGGAACGCTTGGCTGTGCCCGGCGTTGCGGTTGGGATCTACCACGCCGGGAAGGAGCAGTATGCTTTTCACGGCGTCACGAGCGTGGAGAATCCCTTGCCTGTCGACGAAAGCACGCTGTTCCAGATCGGCTCGGTGACCAAGACGTTCACGGGCACGGCAATCATGCGCCTGCTGGAGGAGGAACGCGTCGATCTGGATGCGCCGGTCCGCCGATACATTCCTGAACTGCAGTTGAGGAACGAGACCGCTGCCGCGAAGGTGACCGTTCTTCAACTCCTGAACCACACGGCCGGTTGGGCCGGTGATCTGATCGTGAACACGGGCGACGGCGACGATGCGCTGGCCGAATACGTCAAGCGGATGGCCAACCTCGAACAACTCGCGCCGCCGGGCGCTTCCTGTTCGTACAACAACGCGGCCTTTGCGCTGGCAGGGCGGGTGATCGAAACGGTGACTGGCCTG